>NZ_AEJB01000405.1 GCF_000331005.1 Streptomyces turgidiscabies Car8 | reverse complement strand
CTTGTCGGGAGACGCCCTCGACCAGGTAGGGGCCGCCGGTGTGGATGCCTTGGGCGGACCAGCCGAAGACGAGGTGTTGTCCGGTGGGGGAGAGGAGGGCTGTGGCTTCGCGGGCGATGTCGCCGCCCACGCCGTCGAAGACGACGGTGGCGGGTTGTCCGCCGAGGTATGCGCGGACCTTGTCCGGCCATGTGGGGTCGGTGTAGTCGACGGCGAGGTCGGCGCCGTTCGCCGTGACGAGGGCCGTCTTGGCCGGGCCGCCGGCGAGGCCGATCACGGTGGCGCCGGTGCGGCGGGCGTACTGGACGAGCAGTGTGCCGAGGCCGCCCGCGGCGGCCGGGACGACGGCCACGGAGTCGGGGCCGAGGTCGGTGAACTGGACTATTCCCATGGCCGTCCGTCCGGTGCCGATCATCGCGACGGCTTGGGCGAAGTCGAGGCCGGCCGGGATCTCGTGCAGGCGTTCGATGTCGGTGACGGCGAGTTCAGCGTATCCGCCGGGCAGGAAGCCGAGGTGGGCCACGACGCGTTTGCCGAGCCACAGGTGTGGGGTGCCCTCGGCTTTCCGCCTGCTCAGGCCTCGGTGTCCTGCGTGGTCGCCTTGGAGAAGGTGAAGGCCGGGAAGTCGTTCGCGACGGCCTCGCGGATCAGCTCCAGGAGCGCCCAGCGCCCTGACGGGTTCAGCAGCTGCTTGACCGGCTTGCCGGGGATGTTGCCCCCGTAGAAGTAGCTGCTCTCCAGGAAGGAGGACATCGTGCTGCTGTTCACGCTGTCCGTCCACTCCTCCTCGGCGGCCTCGGTCACCTCGATGACGTCGTGGCCGTGGTCGCGCGCGTGGACGATGGCGTCGGTGACGATCTCCACCTGGTCACCGGCGTAGCGAGGGTTGTTGCCGGTCGCGCCGTGCGGTCCGCCGGGGAAGAAGAAGTTGGGGAAGCCGGCCGTCGCGACCCCGAGGTAGGTGCGCGGGCCGTCCGACCAGTACTCCTTCAGCGGGAGCCCATGGCGGCCCCGCACGCCGAGCCGGTTGAGGGCACCGGTGCCGAAGTCGTAGCCGGTCGCCCAGATGATGATGTCGAACTCCTCGACACCTTCGGCGGTCTCGATCCCGTCCTCGGTGATGCGGGTGATCGGGGTCTCGTTGATGTCGACGAGGGAGACGTTCGGCTTGTTGTACGTCTCGTAGTAACCGGTCCCGAAGGGAGGTCGCCGGCCGCCGTAGCCGTGGGCCTTGGGGATCAGCTTCTCGGCCGTCTCCGGGTCCTTGACGATGTCGCGGATCTTGCCGGCCATGAACGCGCACCACTCCGCGTTCACGGTCTCGTTCGAGAGCATGTCGTAGTAGTGCTCGGTGAGTTTGGTGAAACCGGGGCCGTTCCACCGCTCCTCGTAGAACGCCTGGCGGTCCTCCGGGCTGTCGTCGAGGCCGGAACGCATGGCGATCTGGTGGAGGAACCCGCTCGGCGAGGCGTTCAGCGTCTCGCGGATGGACTCGAAGTTCGCCTTCAGCTCCGCCTGCTCCTCGGGCGTGATCGGCCCGTTGTTGAGCGGCGTGAGCCAGTCGGCGTCCTTCTGGTAGACCGTCAGCTGTGCCACGTCGTCCGCGATCGCGGAGATGATCTGCACCCCGCTCGACCCGGTGCCGATCTGGGCCACCCGCTTGCCGGTGAAGTCGACGGGGGTCTTCGGCCAGCGGCTGGTGTGGTGCTGCGCGCCCCGGAAGTCGTCGCGGCCCGGGATCGCCGGGATGAACGGCACCGAGAGGTTGCCGGTCGCCGCGACGACGAAGCGGGCCCTGACCTCCGTGCCGTCACTGCCCCGTACGGTCCAGGTCCCGGACGTCTCGTCGAAGACGGCCGAGGTCACCTTGACCCCGAAGGAGATGTCACGCCGCAGGTCGAACCGGTCGACCACATGGTTGAAGTACCGCTCGATCTCCGGCTGGCCCGCGAACTTCTCCGACCACTCCCACTCCTCCCACAGCTCCTTGGAGAAGAGGTAGCCGTAGGTGTAGCTCTCGGAGTCGAAGCGCGCCTCGGGGTAGCGGTTCCAGTACCAGACGCCCCCGACCCCGCTGCCCGCCTCCAGCAGCTTCACCGTGAATCCGGCCTCCCGGGCCCGGTACAGCTGGTAGACGCCGGTGACGCCGGCACCGATGACCAGCACATCGAGCGCGCTGTCCGCGTTTTCCGCGCTGCCCGCGTCGTCGGCCTGGTCGGGCTCGTCCTCGTCGTGTCGCTCATGTGCTCTCCCGCGTGAGCCTTGATTCATATGTCGACGCTCGGTCGAATATTGAGTGAGAGTAGATGAGGGGGCGGGTCCGGGCAATGGATGTGAATCTCGCTGAGGACATTGATTGTACCGACCGTCTGATCTAACTTTCGCTCAAGGACGGGAAACCGCACTGCGGGAGTACAGGACGGGAGCACACGTATGAGCGACAAGGGTGTCGAAGAGACCGCCGATCTGCGGGCCGCCGGCTGGAAGGCCATACGGGCCGCCCTGCCGGGCGTGTTCCCCGAGGGCGACGTCGATCTGCGGGACGGCCGCCTCGGTGAGGACCTCGTCGACATCGGTCTCGTCGGCGTCTGGGGCGGACTCTGGGGGCGTGAGGGACTGGCCCCGCGCGACCGCAGTCTGGTGACGCTGGGCATCCTCATCGCCCTGGGCGCCGAGACCGAGTTGAAGACCCACGTCCGGGTCGCCAGGACGAACGGACTGACCGAGGACGAGATCGCCGAGGTCATCTACCACTCCAGCGGCTACACCGGCTTCCCCCGGGCCGTGGCCGCCCGCACGGCGGCCCGCGAGGCGCTGGAGAGCTGACCGGATCCCCCTGGATCCCGCCGACCGGGCCTGGCCCGTCGTCGGCAATCGCACCACCACTCGATCGAGGAGCACGTATGACACTGCAGGGAAAGGTCGCGGTCGTCACCGGCGGCGCCCGTGGCATCGGCCGGGGCATCGCGACCGTACTCGCGGCCAAGGGGGCGGCGGTCGCCGTCTGGGACCTCAACACCGAGGGTGCCGAGGAGACCGTCGCACTGATCGTGAAGGAGGGCGGCACGGCGATCGCGGTGGGCGGTGACGCGGCCGACGCCGAGGCGGTGGCGGCCTCGGCGGCCCGCACCCGGAATGAGCTCGGGCCGGTCACGATCCTGGTCAACAACGCCGGGACGACCGCCTATGAGCCCTTCACGAGCATCAGTGAGGCGGCCTGGGACCGCATGATCGGGATCAACCTCAAGGGTCCGTTCCTGGTCACCAGGGAACTGGTGCCGGACATGGTAGAGGCGGGCTGGGGCCGGATCGTCAACATCTCCTCGTCGTCCGCGCAGACCGGAGCTCCCTCCATGGCGCACTACGCGGCCTCCAAGGGCGGTGTCATCGGCCTCACCCGGGCGCTGGCGGTCGAGTACATCGAGAAGGGGATCACCGTCAACCACGTCCCGCCCGGCTTCATCGACACCCCCTTGGTGCGCCAGGGTCCCGTCGACGTGGACGCGGTCGCCGCGATGATGCCGATGAAGCGGGCCGGCACTCCTGAGGACATCGCCCACGCCGTGGCCTACCTGGCCTCCGAAGAGGCGAGCTACGTCACGGGTCAGACGCTCAGTGCGAACGGCGGCCGCTATCTGGCGTGAGCGGCCTCCGCGGCGGGCGTCATTGGCGACCGATCCACCGCGCAGGGTTGTTTGTACCGACCGGCAGGTATAACTTTCAGCCAGGCATCGAGCCGCAGCTGCAATGGAGTGCGCATGATCATCGACGACGACGTCAGGAACGGCACCCGGGCGGTGACCGCATGACGGCCCGCGTCCTGGTGGTGGGCGCCTCCGCGGCCGGGTTGTCCACGGTGGAGGCGCTGCGGCGCAAGGGGTACGCCGGTGGCATCACGGTGCTCGGCGACGAGCCGCACGCTCCCTACGACAGGCCGCCCCTGTCCAAGCAGGTCCTCTCAGGCGCCTGGGAACCGGCCCGGGCCGCACTGCGCGCGCAGGATCAACTGGACGCGCTGGACGCCGAGTTCGTGCTCGGTGACCAGGCGGTCCACCTCGATCCGGCGGCACGGACGGTCCGTACGGAGTCCGGACGACAGCTGTCCGGGGACTCGGTCGTGATCGCCACGGGGGTGCGGGCACGGAGGTTTCCCGGGCAGGACGACCTGGCCGGTGCGCATGTGCTGCGCACGCTCGACGACGCGCTGGCGCTGCGCGGCGAGCTGCTGCCGGGCAGACGGCTGGTGGTCGTCGGCGAGGGTGTGCTGGGCTCGGAGATCGCGGCGACCGGGCGGACGCTGGGGCTGGAGGTGACGCTGGCGGGGCCGTTGGCGGCGCCGATGGCGTTGCAGGTGGGGCCGGTCGTGGCGGGGGTGCTGGCCGGGCTGCACACCGAGCGCGGGGTGGCACTGCGGCTGGGTGAGGGTGTCGTCGGGCTGGTCGGCGAGGGCGGTCGGGTCTCCGGGGTGCGACTGGCCTCGGACGAGGTGCTGCCGGCCGATGTGGTGGTCGTCGCCATCGGTGCGGTCCCGGCGACGCGGTGGCTGGCGGACAGCGGGCTGGCCCTCGACAACGGCGTGGTCTGCGACGCGCGGTGCCGGGCGGCCGAGGGGGTCTACGCCGTGGGTGATGTGGCCCGCTGGCATCACGAGGGCCTGGGCCGGCCGATCCGCCTGGAGAACCGGACGAACGCCACGGAGCAGGCGATGGCGGTCGCCGGGGTGATCCTCGGCGAGGACCGGCCGTACACGCCGGTGCCCTACTTCTGGACCGACCAGTTCGACGCCAAGCTCCAGGTCCACGGCTTCCTGCCGGTCGATGCCGAAGTGGACGTCGTGGAGGGCGACTTGGCGGCCCGCCGCTTCGTCGCCCGCTTCCGCAGCGAAGGCAGGGTCACCGGTGTTCTCGGCTGGAACATGCCCAAGCAGGCCCGGCTGCGCCGCCAGGAGGTCGTCGACGCGCTCCACGTGCGGGCCCCGGATCCGGCCCCCGTCAGCTGACGATCACCCACCGCGCGCCCTCACCACCCTGGGCGCCCACGACCACACGCCTCCCACCACGTGCCCCCGCCGCACGATCACTTACGGAACGACCAGGAGAGAGCCCATGAGGGTTGTCGTCGACGAGGAAAAGTGTGTCGCCGCCGGGCAGTGCGTGTCCGCCGCCATGGACGTGTTCGACCAGCGGGACGAGGACGGCATCGTCGTCGTCCTGAACGAGAACCCGCCCGCCGAGCTGGCCGAGGACGTGCGCAACGCCGCCGCGATCTGCCCGGCGCTGGCCATCCGTATCGAGGAATAGACCGAGCGGGAACCCAGGGACAGCGCCCCGGGTTCCGCGCGCGCAGCCCCCACCCACCTGAGGAGAATCCATGGCTGAGGCAGAGACCCGGCTCACCCCCGACGAGCAGGTGTACTTCTATCAGGACGACCGGGACGCGAAGTGCCCCTTCGCACCGCCTCCCGGTCTGCGCGCCCTGCACGACAAGTCCCCGATCTCCCGGGCCCGGATCTGGGACGGCAGCACCCCCTGGCTGGTCACCGGCCATGCCGCGCAGCGGGCGATCCTGTCCGATCCCCGGGTCAGCTCGAACGACAAGCAGGCCGGGTTCCCCTACCCGAACCGGCCCATGGCGGAGACCGCACACCAGCACCCGCTCACGATCTTCAACGCCGACGGCGCCGACCACACGCGTATCCGCCGCATGATGACGCGCCCGTTCACGCGCCCCCGGATGGAGGCGCTGCGGCCGAGGATCCAGGAGTTCACCGACGAACTGATCGACAAGATGCTCGCGGGCCCGAAACCGGCGAACCTGGTGACCGCGCTGTCGCTGCCGCTGCCCTCGCTGATGATCTGCGCGCTGCTCGGTGTGCCGTACGAGGACCACGACTTCTTCCAGGAGCACGCCTCCTGGGCCACCAGGAGCGACAAGACGACCGAGCAGCAGGAGTCGGCGAACAGGGCGCTGGGCGGGTATCTCGCCGGTGTGCTCCAGAAGAAGATGGAGGAGCCGACCGAGGACGTCCTCTCGGACTTCGCCGCGCGGATCAAGGACGGCGACCTCACCCTTCCCGAGGCCGTACTGCTGTCCATGATCCTGCTGATCGCCGGGCACGAGACCAGCGCGAGCATGATCACACTGGGTACCGCCCTGCTGCTGGAGAACCCCGCCCAGCTGGCGGAGCTGCGCGAGATCGACGACACGAAGGCCGTCGCGAACGCGGTCGAGGAGATCCTGCGCTATCTGAGCGTTCCGCAGCTCGGCCAGCGCCGGATCGCCGCCGAGGACTTCGAGTTCGAGGGCGTCCAGATCAAGGCGGGAGACGGCATCGTCGTTCCGCTGCCGGCCGGGAACTGGGACCCGGAGGCCTTCCCCGAGCCGGAGAAGCTCGACCTCACGCGCAAGGCGAGCCATCATGTCGCCTTCGGCTGGGGCATCCACCAGTGCCTCGGCCAGCAACTCGCCCGGATCGAGCTGCAGGTGGTCTACGGCACGCTCTTCCGCCGGGTGCCGACCCTGCGTCTCGCCGTCGACCGTGACGAGCTCGACTTCCGTCCGGCCGACGCGCTCGCCTTCGGCATCAGCGAGCTGCCGGTCACCTGGTAGGACCCGTGGCTGTACCCGGCCCGGCGACCGTCCCACAACCCCAGCGCAACAGGAGTCACCCATGAGCGAGTTCAGCTTCGAAGGACGCGTCGCCGTCGTCACCGGCGCGGGTCGCGGCCTCGGCCGGGCCTACGCCCGGCTGCTGGCGGAACGGGGCGCGAAGGTCGTCGTCAACGACCTCGGCGGGTCGATGGAGGGCGACGGCGCGGACATCGGCCCCGCGCGGAGGGTCGCCGAGGAGATCACCGCCGCGGGCGGCACTGCCGTCGCCGACACGAACGACGTGTCCACGCCGGCCGGCGCCCAGGCGATCATCGATCACGCCATCGAGGACTTCGGCCGTATCGACGTCCTCGTCAACAACGCGGGGATCATCCGCTACGCCGGGCTGCCCGAGATCGAGGCGGAGAACCTGGAGCGTCACCTCGCCGTCCACCTCGTCGGCTCGTTCAACACGCTGCGGGCCGCGTGGCCGCACTTCGTCGAGCAGGGGTACGGCCGGGTCGTACTGACCACCTCCAGCGGCATGTTCGGGCTCGACAACAACCTGTCGTACGCCGCCGCCAAGGCGGGCACGGTCGGCCTGGCCCGCAGCGCCCGTCTGGCCGGCGAGCCGCACGGCATCAAGGTCAACCTGATCGCACCGGCGGCGATGACCCGCATGGGCGGGGGCGAACAGCCGGACGACGCGCAGCCCGTCCCCGGTATGCCGCACATGCCGTCGGCCGCGGTGGCGCCGATGGTGGCGTACCTCGCGCACGAGACCTGCCCGGTCAACGGGGAGATCTACACGGCCGGCGCCGGCCGATTCGCCCGTCTCTTCATCGCCTCTACCGAGGGCTACGTCCACCCGGAGGGTCCGGCGACCGTCGAGGACGTCGCGGCGAACTGGGACGCCATCAACGACGAGAAGGGCTACTACGTACCGTCCGACCTGATGACGTGGTCCGGTTCGTTCCTCAAGCACCAGTTCGGCTGACCGTGAGGGTCCCGCCGTCGAAGGCTCCGAGGGCCGGGTGTTCGACCAGCGGCACGGGCCGCCACTAGGGTCGACCGGTATGACCGTCGTTCGTTCCCTCGCTCTGTTCGCCGTGGCCGCCCTGTTCGAGATCGGCGGAGCCTGGCTGGTCTGGCAGGGCATCCGGGAGCACAGGGGCCGGGTCTGGATCGGCGCGGGCGTCATCGCGCTGGGCCTGTACGGGGTGGTGGCCACCTTCCAGTCCGACGACAACTTCGGGCGCGTCCTCGCCGCGTACGGCGGGATCTTCGTCGCCGGGTCGATCGCCTGGGGCATGGTTGCCGACGGCTACCGCCCCGACCGCTTCGATGTCATCGGCGCCCTGGTCTGCCTCGCCGGCATGGCCGTCATCATGTATGCCCCACGCGGTCACTGACCCTCCCTGACGCACGCACCGAGCTTGTTCCTTCATGGTCTGAGCCGGTCCAGTTCGGTGGTTCGTCCCCACGCGCGGTCAGGCAGTCGAACAAGCCCTCCCGGAAGCCTGACGGGAACTGATGCCTCAGCCGGCGAGCAGGGCCCGCATCCACAGGTCTTCGCGTTGCTCGATGTACTCGGCGTCGTTTCGCCAGGCGTCGCCGTGGCCTTCCGCCCACAGCCTTGCCCAGGGCTGGGTTCCCTGGGCTGCCTGGTCGCGCAGGAAGTCTTGCATGGAACGCGTACGGCGTCCCAGCAGCGGGACCAGCTGACGGCGTTCTGCCTCAGCCAGACCGTAGGCGTCGGCGAAGACTCGCAGTCGGTCCGCCGCGTCCGGGCTCTGCCAGTCCGGATGCGCGGACAACGGGATGAACCCGTGGACGGCGTATGCGACGTCCCACAGGCGCGAGCCGGGACCCGCGCCGTCCCAGTCGATGAAGGCCCACCGTGTCTCGTCTGCGACGACGAGGTTCCAGGGGGCCAGGTCGTTGTGGGCGATGATGTCACTGCCCTCAGCGGGGATCAGCGTCTGCCACCGCGCGTCGGAGGGTGGTGTGAAGTCCTGCACGGCGTCGTGGAAGTCCCGGATCAGCCGTGCCACGCGACCCAGTTGCCGAGCCGGTTCCATCAGCGGGAACCGGTCGGGCCAGACCACGTCTCCCGGCATGAACGTCAGGACCTCGCGCCCCTGATCGTCAATGCCGAGCGGACGAGGCGCCGCGCCGAATCCCACGTCGTGCAGGTGGCCGAGCAGGGCGTGCACAGCGGGCGTCCAGGGTCCGGCCGGACGGCGAACGGTGTCTCCGACGCGAACGACCCCATCACTGACGTTGCCACCGGACAAAGGCTGTTCCTCATCGTGCCGCATCGAACCAGTGTGTCGGATCCGTTCGTCATGATCACCCCATTAAAAGGAGCGTCAGACCAGGGACGGAGGCCGAAGAGCAAGCTCAGCCTTCCTGAGCTTGCTCCGGCGTCGACGTCACCTTCGGCCCCGCGGCCCTCTCGGCGGTGGCCGGGGCTCGGGACCGGCGTGGTCGCAGCGGTCATGGGCGTCGCCGGGGGAGCGCTGCTGATCCCCACGATCGTGCTGCTGTACGACGTCGACATCGAGACCGCGGGGGAGCCTGCCGCTGCTGGTGTCACTGCCGACACGCTCGTCGCCTTCGCCCGCTACAGCCGTGAGGGCAGTTTCGCCGCTCTGCGGGCCGACATCCCCTTCGCCCTTGTCCTCGCGGCGGGCTCCGTCGCCGGGTCACTGCTCGGAGGGCCTCTCCTCGGCAGGGTGCCCGACCTCGTGCTCATCCCCGCCCTCGCGCGATCCTGCTGGTCCCGGCGGTCAGGACCGCTCGCCACGCCGTCCGCGCCCGGCGCACGCCCTGAGCCCGCCCGCGCCGACTCGGACGGGTCGGCGCGGGCGGGGATTTCAGCCGAAGCCGAGTGGTCAGACAGCCGCCCGGCCCGTCCGGACCTCGTCGAGGCGCTTGCTTCTGGGGATCAGGGAGACGAGCAGTGTGCCCACGGCGCAACAGCCGACGACCAGCCAGAGCCCGTTGGTGAAGCCGGCGTCGAGGTAGAACTGGGTGCCCTGCATGATCGCGCCGTGCTGGGCCATCACGACGAAGGCCAGCTGGGACACGATGATCTGCGCGACGCCCTGACCGAGGGTCTGCGCGCCGTTGGCCAGCGCCTGCTCCTCGGGGGTGACCACCTCGATGATCATGATGGGTGCGATGGCCATGACCATTCCGGTGCCCAGCCCCGCGATCAGGCCCATGCCCACGATCTGCGGCGCGCTGTGGTGCAGTTGGGTGCCGATGCCGTAGCCGAGGACGGTGAGCGCGGAGCCGGCGCCCAGGAGGATCCGGGCGTCGATCCGGCGGGCCAGGAAGCCGGTGCCGACGGCCGCCACGATGATCATCGCGCTGATGGGGCTGGTGACGATGGCGTTGTGGGTGCCCGACCAGCCCAGGCCTTCGGAGACGTTCGGGATGTCCGGCATCAGTATCAGCAGCTGCACCACGACGCCGACGGCGCTGAGCGAGCCCGCCGCCACGGAGGTGGCCAGCAGGACGGTCCACACCGAGCGGCGCCAGGTCATCGCAGGCGGGAACAGCGGTTCGGCGACCCGGCGCTCGACGAGGACGAAGGCGATCAGCGCGATCGCCGCCCCGACGACCCAGACGGCGAACTCACCGCTGCCCCAGCCCCAGTGCGAGCCCCGGCCGACGGCGTAGACCAGCGCCGTGATCCCGCCGCCGAGGAGGATGCCGCCGACCCAGTCCATCCGGCCGCCCGCCGCGCGGACCGGGCTCTCGGGCACGAAGGCCGCCACCAGGACGAAGCTCACCGCGGTGCTGATCGCCATGAACCACAGGACGCCGCGGAAGCCGTGGTCGTCGAGGAGCCAGCCGGACAGGAACGGTCCGCCGAAGGCGACGAGGCCGATGCCTCCGGCGAGGATGCCGCTGGCGATGCCGACCCAGCGGCGCGGGAACACGCCGCGGGTGATCGCGTAGGCCAGCGGGGCGGTGGCCGCGTAGACGCCCGCGATGCCGCGCCCGATGAGCAGGGTGCGGTAGTCCGTCGCGACGGCGGCGATCAGGTCGCCGACGAAGCCCAGCCCGGTGGCGACGAGCAGCACCTTCCTCTTGCCGAAGAGAGCCGCGGCCTTGACCGCGAAGGGCAGGAAGAAGGTCCCCGTCAGAAGGGTCATCAGGGTGAACCAGGCGATCTCGGTCGTCCGGAAGTGGATCGCGACCTCGGCCTGCGCGATGCCGGACAGCGCGGCCATCAGCGCGACCAGTTGGACGGTCCACACGAGCGCGACGACAACGAGCACGCTGCGCCTGGTGGAGATCGGTCTTTCGTGTTCCTGCGGGACAGCGGTCTGCGTCTGGGACATGGGCGGCCTTCCAAGGGTGAGCGGAGGCGGGGAAGGGGAGATGCGGCGCGTGCCCGATTGCGGCTCCGGTGCGCCTGCCGCGTAAAGTAGACCTAACGGTCGGTACAATCAATAAGCTGCGCGTAAAGGCGCCCGACGGCCGATTTCCGTCCCGCTCACCGAGACACCGGCGCCCTGAAGGGGCGCGGGGAACCGCGCGACCAGCCCCCACGGGCCGTGAGCCGAACGACCCTCCTGACAAATTCCCTGCAGGGGGCACGAGGAACTGCGCGACGACTCCATCAACCCGGGACGAACCACCCCGCCGATCCAGCGGAGCGTTACGCTCGGCACCGTGCTCCGCATCTCTGACGCCCGAACCGGCGAGACCGTCGTCGCCGCCCCGGCCCGCCGGGCCCTGACCCGTGTCGAGGCGCGTACGCCGGGCTTCGGCACCACGGCCCTGCGCGTGCTTCTGGTCGCCGACGTCCTCGCCCGCGCCCTGGAACTCGGCGGCACCCCCGTGTGGCCCGTGCTGGCCGGCGCCGAACGGGTGGCCGAACTCCGGGCGGGTGCCGCGGCTCTCGGCATCAGGCCCTTCGAGGACCGGAGTGATGCCGGACCGGAGCCTGCTCGGTCCCAGGTGATCCATGTGGTGAGCCGGGGCGACCGGGCGGCGGACGGCATCCGGCTCGACGTCGCTCCCGCCGGCTCCACGACCGACTCGGGAGACACCGTCCCCGGAGATGCCGATCCCGGAGACATCGACCCCGCCACCCTCCGCCTGGCCCTGCTCACCCGCCCTCGCTCCGAGCCCGTCGATCTGACCCCGGCCGCCCTGGCCGACGCGGGGAGCACGCTCGCGCACTGGCGCCGGTCGGTCGCCGGCTGGGCGCGGCAGCCGTCCCGGCCGGTCCCCGAGGAGGTACGCCAGGAGTTGCGCGCCGCCTGGGAGGACGACCTGGACACGCCCGCCGTACTGGACGTCCTGCGCCGCGTCGAGACCCTCGACGGGCTGCCGGACGGGGCCCGCTTCGAGACGTACGCCTACGCCGACCGCATCCTCGGCCTCGAACTCACCCGCGAGATCGGGTCGTTGACGTGAACGCCCGCCACGGCGCGGGCCCGCTGCGTCGGCTGGTCGTCCTGCGGCACGCGAAGTCGGCCTGGCCCCTCGGCGTCGACGACCATGACCGCCCCCTCGGGCCGCGCGGTCTGCGGGACGCCCCGGCCGTCGGACGCGCACTGGCCGAAGCCGACTGCCTGCCCGACCTCGTCCTGTGCTCCACAGCCGAACGGGCTCGCCGTACCTGGGAGTTGGCGTCGGCCGAGTGGGGTACCCCGCCCAGGGTCCGGTACGAGCCGAGGCTGTACGGGGCAGACGTACCCGAGTTGCTGGCCGTCGTCGGTGAAGTCCCCGCCGGGGTCGGGACGTTGCTGCTGGTCGGGCACAATCCCGGCCTGGAGGAACTGGTGCTGGAACTGGCCGGGGAGGCGCTCGGGGACGCGCTGGACGACGTACGGACGAAGTTCCCGACCTCCGCGATCGCCGTCCTGGCCTGGCACGGCGACAGTTGGCGCGATCTCACGCCCGGCACGGCCCTGCTCACGGGCATGACCGTGCCGCGCGGGACGACACCCCGCTGATTCGAGCAGGTCAGCCCACGTGCACGCGTGGACGCCGGTCCAGGTCCGGTTCGGCGCGGCGCAGGACCTCACGGGTGACCGGGGCGACCTCGCCGTGGCCGAAGATCAGGAAGCGGACCAGATGGCTGAAGGGGTTACCCTCGGTCCAGTTGAAGTAGGCGTGCGGAACCTGGCCGGTGCGGTCGCGCAACTGCATCAGCACCGCCGCGATGGTGTTCGGCACCGTCGCGCCCTCCACCCGCAGCCGACGCGCCCCGTGCTTCTCGTCGCCGCGCACCGCGAGGTCGGCCGTGAAGTCGGACGAGTCCTGCACGAACACCTCGAGGAACAGCACGGGACGGCCGTCCGGGATGTGGGTCTGTTCGCGCTGGCTCTGCTCCTTGGCGCGGTACTCCCGGGTGCTGTGCTCCTGAGGCTCGTTCGCCACCAGGAGGAGCGGGCCGCTGGCCGCCGCCTCGTCGATGATGCGGACTGCGGCCTCGTCGAACGTCACTTCCGCGGCCCGGAGTTCGAAGGCGCGGCGCACCCGTGACGCGAACGACAGGACGAGGATCGCCAGAATGAAGATCATCGCGATCTTGATACCGTCGGGCCGCTCGATCACGTTCGTGACCAGGGTGTACGCGAACACCGCGGTGATCGCGCCGAAGCCGATCGTGGCCGCCCGGTGGCCGCGCTTGTGCACGGCCACCGCCGACGCGAACGCCGCGGACAGCACCAGCACCAGCACACCGGTCGCGTAGGCGCCGCTCTGGTCGTCGACGTTCGCGTTGAACCAGAGCGTGATGAACACGGCCGCCGCCATGAACACCAGCACCAACGGCCGGACGGCGCGCGTCCATTCGGGCGCCATGCCGTAACGGGGCAGATAGCGCGGTACGAGGTTCAGCAGACCGGCGAGTGCGGAGGCGCCCGCGAACCAGAGGATCGCGATGGTCGAGATGTCGTAGACCGTGCCGAACGCCTCGCCCAGGTGCTCGTGCGCGAGATAGGCGAGAGCACGCCCGTTCGCCGGGCCGCCGCTCTCGAAGGCGGACTGCGGGATCAGGATCGTGGTCGCCAGACTGGACAGCAGCAGGAAGCAGCTCATGATCACGGCGGCCGTGGTGAGCAGCCTGCGGGTCTCCCGGATCCGTCCCTCGGGCCGTTCACGGGTGTCCGTCGCGTCGCCCTTGACCTGTGGCATCACCGCAACACCCGTCTCGAAGCCGGACATGCCGAGCGCCAGTTTCGGGAAGACGAGCAGCGCCACACCGATCATCGCGATCGGCGAGGAGTGCTCCGCGGTCATCGCGTCCGTCCAGTCGCCGATCTTCGACGGATGGCTGAACACCTCCCAGGCGGAGACGGCGAGGACGACGACGTTGAGGGTGAGATAGGCGCCCACAAGGGCCACGGCGATGCCCATGGCCTCCTTGAAGCCCTTCAGGAACACCGCGCCGAGGCCGAGGACCAGGACCAGCGTGATCCACACGTTCCCGTCGTGCGTCCAGTGCGGGGCGAAAGGATTCTCCACGACATGCGCGGACGCGTCCGCCGCTGACAGGGTGATCGTGATCATGAAGTCGGTGGCCGCGAAACCGAGCAGCACGAGCACGAAGATCTTCCCCGACCACCAGGGCAGCAGCCGCTCCAGCATGGCGATCGACCCCTCGCCGTGCGGACTCTCCCGCGCGACCCGGCGGTAGACCGGCAGCGCGCCGAGCAGCGTCAACGCGATCAGCACCAGGGTGGCGAGCGGCGAGAGAAGACCGGCCGCGAGTGCGGCGATGCCCGGCTGGTAACCGAGCGTCGAGAAGTAGTCGACGCCGGTCAGGCACATGACCCGCCACCACCGGTGGCCCCGCTGGTCCTCGGCCGGAGTGGCGTGCGGCCCCGGATGCCGGGCCGACTGCTCGCTGAGCCCCTCCAGCAGCCAGGCCCGCCAGCGGGGCGCGGACGGCACGGACACGGAGGACCTCCGGCCCGCGGCCCCGGCTCTGGCCGTGCGATCCATCTCGACGCCGGTCATGCGGTGATCTCCTTGGGGTCTTCTTTGTATGCCGATTACTTCTTTGTTGCTTCTTTACTGCTTCTCTGCGCATACGGCGTGGCCTGCGGCTTTTGGCAACGAGGAGTGAGTATCCACCACGCCTTCCCCCGTAGGGTGGCCGGATGCCGGACGAGTACCGCACAGTCGCCCAGGCGGGCGTGCACGAGACCGAGGTCAACCGCTCCCGCTTCCTGTGCGCCCTCGCCCCGGCGGCCACCGAACAGGAGGCCCAGGAGTTCGTCGCCGCCGTCCGCAAGGAGAACGCCGACGCCACCCACAACTGCTACGCGTACGTCATCGGCGCCGACGCCTCCGTCCAGCGGGCGAGCGACGACGGCGAACCGGGCGGCACCGCAGGCGTTCCCATGCTCCAGATGCTGCTGCGCCGCGACATGCGGTACGTCGTCGCCGTCGTCACCCGCTACTACGGCGGCGTCAAACTGGGCGCGGGAGGCCTGATCCGGGCCTACGGGGGAGCGGTCGGCGAAGCCCTCGACGTGCTCGGCACCCGCACCCGCCGCCGTTTCCGGCTGGCCACGGTGACCGTCGACCACCAGCGGGCCGGAAAGGTCCGACACGACCTGCGGTCCACCGGACGCGAGGTGCGTGACGTGCGCTACGGGGAGGCCGTCACGATCGAGATCGGGCTGCCGGACGACGATGTGGACGCCTTCCGCGCGTGGCTGGCGGACGTGACGGCGGGGACGGCCGGGTTCGAACTCGGTGGAGAGGCCTACGGGGACGCGTGAGCGCCACGACGCCCTCCGGGGCCGCACAACGGGCCGATACGGGAGTAACCACCCGTGATGTCAGACCCGGCTGTTAGTTTCGGGGATCATGAGACTGCTGCACACGTCCGACTGGCATCTCGGCCGCTCCTTCCACCGGGTCAACATGCTCGGGGCGCAGGCCGAGTTCATCGGCCATCTCGTCTCCGTCGCGCGCGAGCGCGAGGTGGACGCGGTGGTCGTGTCGGGTGATGTGTACGACCGGGCGGTGCCCCCGCTGGCCGCGGTCGAGCTCTTCGACGACGCCCTGCACCGGCTTGCCGACCTCGGTGTGCCCACGGTGATGATCTCCGGGAACCACGACTCGGCCCGCCGACTCGGCGTCGGCGCCGGGCTCATCGACCGCGCCGGCATCCACCTGCGCACCGCCCCGTCCGCCGCCGGAACTCCCGTCGTCCTCCGGGACACGTTCGGCGACGTCGCCTTCTACGGACTGCCGTATCTCGAACCGGCGCTGGTGAAGGACGAGTTCGGGGTGGAGAAGGCCGGACACGAGAGCGTCCTCGCCGCCGCCATGGACCGGGTCCGCGCCGACCTCGCCACGCGCGCGGAGGGCACCCGGTCCGTCGTCCTCGCCCATGCCTTCGTCACCGGCGGCGAGGCCAGCGACAGCGAGCGGGACATCACCGTCGGAGGGGTCGCCGCAGTACCCTCCGGGGTCTTCGACGGCGTCGACTATGTGGCGCTGGGCCATCTGCACGGTTGCCAGACCATCACCGGGCGCGTGCGCTACTCGGGCTCCCCGCTGCCGTACTCCTTCTCGGAGGCCGACCACCGCAAGAGCATGTGGCTGATCGACCTGGCGGGCGACGGCTCGCTGACCGCGGAGCGCCTCGACTGCCCGGTGCCGCGCCCGCTCGCCCGAATCCGGGGGGCGCTCGAGGAACTGCTCGCCGACCCGGACCTCGCCCGCCACGAGGACGCGTGGGTCGAGGCGACCCTCACCGACGCGGTGCGCCCGGCGGACCCCATGGCCCGGCTCATGGAACGGTTCCCGCACACCCTCAGCCTCACCTTCGATCCGGAACGCTCACCCGGGGACCCGGACGTGACGTACGCACGGCGCCTGGCGGGGCGCGACGACCAGGAGATCGCGGAGGACTTCGTCCTGCATGTGCGCGGCGCGGGAACCGACGAACACGAACGGGGCGTTTTGCGGGAGGCGTTCGACGCGGTGCGGGCCGACGAGACGGTCCGGGAGGTGGCCCGGTGAGAAGCGCTCACAGGAGTACGGACGGCAGGACTGTGGACACGATGAGCGCGGACGCCATGAGCACGGACACGGAGGGCCCCCGATGAGGCTGCACCGGTTGGACATCACCGCGTTCGGCCCTTTCGGCGGCGTCCAGCGGGTCGACTTCGGCGAGCTGTCCGCCGCCGGGCTCTTCCTCCTGCACGGTCCGACGGGCGCGGGCAAGACCTCGGTCCTGGACGCCGTCTGTTACGCGCTGTACGGCTCGGTGCCCGGCGCCCGCCAGGGCGGCTCGCTGCGCAGCGACCACGCCGAGGCCGGCACCCGCACCGAGGTCACCCTCGAACTCACCGTCGCCGGACGCCGGTTGGAGCTCACCCGCCAGCCGCCCTGGGAGCGCCCCAAGAAGAACGGTCGCTCAGGTACGACGGTCGACAAGGCCCAGAGCTGGCTGCGCGAGTACGACGCCTCGGCCGGTGCCTGGAAGGACCTCAGCCGCTCCCACCAGGAGATCGGCGAGGAGATCACCCAACTGCTCGGAATGAGCCGCGAACAGTTCTGCCAGGTCGTGCTGCTGCCCCAGGGCGACTTCGCCCGCTTCCTGCGCGCCGACGCCGAGGCGCGCGGCAAGCTGCTCGGCCGTCTCTTCGACACCCACCGCTTCGCCGAGGTCGAGAAACGCCTCGCGGACCGCCGGCGCGCCGCCGAGGCCGAAGTGCGGGACGGGGACGCGGAGTTGCTGGCCGACGCCCACCGTATGCACCAGGCCGCCGGGGATGCCATGGAGCTGCCCGGCCTCGCGCCGGGTGAACCGGGGCTGGCCGACGCCATCATGAGCGCGGCCGCCGTCGCCCGTTGCACCGCGCGTGAGCTGCTCACCGTCGCCCACTGCGCCCGCTCCGCCGCCGAGTCCGCGCAGGGCACCGCCGACCGGGCGCTGGCCGACGTACGCGAAGTGGCCCGGCTGCAGAGCCGGTTCGCCGAGGCGCGGGAGCGGGCCGGGAGGCTGGAGGGGCACGCGGACGCCCATCGGGAGGACCGGGCGCGGATGGAGCGCGCCCGCAACGCCGAGGCCGTGGCGCCCGCGTTGGAGCTGCGGGAGGCCGTCGAGAGCGAGCACCGGCGCGCGGCAGACACCCAGACACGCACGCGTGCCCTGCTGCCGGACGGCTTCGCGGACGCCGGCGCCGGAGGACTCGCCGCCGCCGCGCGCCGGACCGCCGAGGAGCTGGGCGGGCTCGAATCCGCCCGCCGCGCCGAACACCGGCTGGGGCGACTCGTCGACGAGCGCGCCGGCCTGGACCGCCAGGAGCGCGCCGACGAGGACGTCCTGCACGACGCCGAGACCTGGCTCGGCGAGTGGGAGACGACAAGGGCCGAACTCCAGACCCGCATCGAGTCGGCCCAGGAGGCCGCCACCAGGGCCGAACAGCTCGCCGTCCAGCGGGAACCCGCCCAGAACCGGCTCCGGGCCGCCCGCCGGCGCGACGCGCTCGCCCACGACACGGACGAGGCGCAGACCGGGGTGCTGGCCTCCCGCGAGCGGGCCACGGAGGCCAGGGCGCACTGGCTCGACCTCAAGGAACAGCGGCTGAACGGCATCGCAGCCGAGCTGGCCGCAGGTCTGAGCGACGGCGAACCCTGCGCCGTCTGCGGAGCCACCGAACACCCCGCGCCCGCACGGAAGATCGCCGGGCACGTCGACCGGGAGGCGGAGGAGCGGGCGCTCGCCGCCTACCAGCGGTCCGACGAGCGGCGCACCGAGGACGAACGCCGGCTGGGCCTCGTACGCGAGGCCCTGGCGGCCGCCACCGCCGAGGCCGGAGACGCGCCCACCGATCAACTCGCCGAACAGGCCGAAGAGTTGGAGCGACGGTACGACGTGGCCAGGCGGAGCGCCTCCGGGCTGCACGCCGCGCACGAGGAACTGCGCCGGGCCGAGCAGGAGCGCGAGCGCCGCAGCGCCGCCCAGCAGGAGGCCGCGCTCAGGGCGGCGTCCAGGGTCGCCCGCCGGGACACGCTCGACGGCGAACGGGCCGCGCTGGAAGAGGAGTTGGCACAGGCCCGGGGTGACGCCGAGAGCGTCGCCGCTCGAGCCGCGCAGCTGGAGCGGCAGACCGCGCTGCTCACCGAGGCGGGCGAGGCCGCGCGCGTCGCCGAAGACACCGCCCAGCGACTCAAGGACGCCGACGCCCGTCTCGCCGACGCCGCCTACCGTGCCGGCTTCGAGACACCGCGCGCGGCGGCGGACGCCCTCCTGGACGACGCGGCGCATCGCGAACTGCAACGCCGCCTCGACGCCTGGCAGTCCGAGGAGGCCGCCGTACGGGCCGCCCTCGCCGAGCCCGACACGATGGCCGCCGCGCAGCAGCCGCCCGCCGACCTCGCGGGCGCGGAACAGGCCGCCTCGGACGCGGCCCGGCGGCTGCGGCAGACCGCCTCCGCGCGCGACGCCGCCGCGAGCCGCTGCACCGAACTCGACCGTCTGTCGGCCCGCTCGGCCACGGCGGTACGCCGGCTCGCGCCGCTGCGGGCCGCCCACGACCGGGTGGCCCGCCTCGCCACCCTCACCGCGGGCACCTCGGCGGACAACGAACGCCGGATGCGGCTCGAGTCGTACGTCCTCGCGGCCCGCCTGGAACAGGTGGCCGCCGCCGCGACGGCACGGCTGCGGCGCATGTCGTCCGGGCGCTACACCCTCGTCCACTCCGACGACCGGGCCGGGCGGGGCCGCAGCGGCCTCGGGCTGCACGTCGTCGACGCCTGGACGGGCCGCGAGCGGGACACGGCGACGCTGTCGGGCGGGGAGACGTTCTTCGCCTCGCTCGCCCTGGCCCTCGGTCTCGCGGACGTCGTCACGGACGAGGCCGGCGGGGTCCGCCTCGACACCCTCTTCATCGACGAGGGCTTCGGTAGCCTCGACGATCAGACGCTGGACGAGGTCCTCGACGTCCTCGACTCGCTGCGTGAGCGAGACCGCAGTGTCGGCATCGTCAGCCATGTGCCGGACCTGCGGCGCCGGATCCACGCCCAACTGGAGGTGGTGAAAGGGAGATCGGGGTCGGTGGTGCGGCAGCGGGGCGGTGCGTGAGGCGTCGCCCGGGCCGATCTGTGGCGCTCAGCCGCTCACTGTCCGACAGGGCGGCGGGGGAGTGGTGAGGAGTAGACGACGCTCGTGGTCACCGAGCCCAGCGCGCCGATCTTGCCCGACACCTCCTCCAGATGGCGCATCGACCGCGCGACGACCTTGATGACGAAGCAGTCGTCGCCCGTGACGTGATGCGTCTCCAGGATCTCCGGCGTCACGGCGACCAGGTCGTGGAACGGCTTGTAGTTGCCGGTCGGGTATCTGAGCCGGACGAAGGCGAGAATCGGCAGGCCGAGCCGCTCCGGGTCGACGACCGCCGCGTACCCCTGGATGACACCGGCCTCCTCCAGTCGCCGCACCCGCTCGGTGACCGCGCTCGGGGACATCGCCACGGCGCGCGCCAGGTCGGCGAAACTGGCGCGGCCGTCCCGCTGGAGGACGTCGAGAATGTGCCAGTCGGTGGCGTCCGGGGAAAACATGCTCATGCCCGAGGAATAGCAGGGAAATCCCCGGCTGATCAAGCGGAAGCCCGTGGATCACACCTTCAGGTGAGGTGATCGTCGGCCGTAGATTTCTGGCCACGGAGTCCTGCACCGGGCTCCCTCTCCCAGGGAAAGGCCCGGCCCATGAGCATCAGCACCCACCTCACCAGCACCCCGCTCACCAACGCCCCTCCAACCAACCCCGTCCTGCGCGTCGCCCCGGCCTCCCCGGCCGACGCCGCCGCCTACTTCGGTGCGAGCCTCGCCTTCCACGCCGACGTGTCCGACGTCGCCGCCGCACTCGCGGCCGACGGCGACCCCGGTTTCGTGGTCGTCGACTCGCGGTCCACCGAGTCCTGGAACCAGGGCCACATCCCGGGCGCCCTCCACCTGCCGACGGCCCTGATCCCCGAGCAGGCCGCCGGGCTGCTCGACCCGTCAGTACCGGTGGTGACGTACTGCTGGGGACCCGGCTGCAACGGGGCGACCCGTGCCGCCCTCGCCCTCGCCCGACTCGGCCACCAGGTGAAGGAGATGCTCGGAGGCTTCGAGTACTGGGTGCGCGAGGGCTTCGCGTTCGAGACGTGGGAGGGACGGGAACGCCGCGCCGCCGACGCGCTGACGGCCCCGGTGGACGCGACGGACTGCGGCTGCTGAAGCAAAGGCGGGCCGCAGCGGTCCCGTCTCCGCCTCGCGTGTGCGTCTCAGTCCCGCACGACTTCGGGCAGCGGACGCAGAAAGGCACGGTCCGCCGAACCGAGCTCCCCTTCCGGGCGGGCAGCGTGAAGGACGACGTCGAGAGCGGCGTCCGGATCACAGGCGTAATGCCCGCTCGCCCAGGCGGCGTTGGCCTCGACGACCGCCCATCGCGAGCCTTCCGTCAGCAGTCCGACGTCCACGACCACGGCACTCGGCAGGTACGAGGGCGCGAGGCGCCCCGCGAAGGCCAGTACCTCCGCGCGCCGAGGGTCCTCGTCGAGCGGTACGACATCCAGCTCGCCATCGGTCAAGTACCGGCTACCGGTGCGGACTTCACCGTCCAGCAGGAACAGCCGGTACTCCACGGCGAACGTCACGATGTCGCTCACCAGCACCGGCGTGCCGTCGTCGACCGCGTCGGGACCCGGCAGCCGGCTCCCGTCCGGATAGACGCGCGCGGGGAAGCTCTTGTCGTTGGGCGGCTTCACGAAGGCGGGGCGCCGCAGCTGCCGGGCCTCGGCGACGGTGCTGAACTCGATCGCCCTGTGCGTGAGTTCGTACGGCAGCCGGGCCAGCCAGTCCGGCGGCGCCTCCAGCAGCCCGAGCCCCAGCCCGGTGGCCACCGCGTCCGCGAACAGCGGCCCGGCGTAAAGCGTCGCGCCCTCGGCCCCTCGCCACTCCTCGGGCACGCGCCACTCGCGCAGGACCTCGGCACGCATACCGCGCCGACGTGCCGCGTCGGCCAGTGCGTGTCCGGTCGCGGTGACGCGTGGGGAGAGAAAGAGAGTTCGGGCGTTCATGGAACCGAGGGTGGCCCACGGGGAGGGTCAGGGGACAGCGAATTTACTCGCGCGTACAGCGTGTAGGTTGCTGCGCATGGCAGTTGAGTGGGTGGAGTCGGGCGGGGGACCGCTCATCGCGGTACCGGAAGCGGTGCTGCCGTTCTGGGCGGGGGCGGACGGCGACGAGTTGTCGACGGACTACGACCGGGCCTGTGAAGTGGACGGCCTCGTCGGCTTCGTGCCCGTCGGTGACACCACCGCACTCGTCCTCGGCGGCGAACCCGCCTCGACCGCGTTCCTGCAGGAGCACGACACCTTCGTACGGTGGTGCGCCGCCGACTCCGAGGACGAGGTGCTGGCCTGCGTCCCGGCCGCGCTCGCCGCGGCGGAGTGGGAGCCGGACAGGGCGTGGGAGACACCGGGAGACGTGCTCCTCTTCGACTCCGCCTGGCCCGGCAAGGAGACCGACCGGACCGACCACCTGCGGGTCGACCTGGCTCCGGGACGGTACGCGGTGCGGGCGGCGTACGTGGAGCCGGGACCGGAGACGTGGGTGGGCCTCGTACAGCTGCGGCGGCTGCCGGACTGACGGGCGAGCGGGGCAGGGACAGGAGTACGGGTGG
>NZ_AEJB01000404.1 GCF_000331005.1 Streptomyces turgidiscabies Car8 | reverse complement strand
CCACCGCGGTGGTGTCCGCCGCGCCCAGGGTCTTGAAACGGGCCGTCAGCTCGTCCTCGGGCAGGAAGAGCCCGTCCGCGCCCACGTTCTCGTTCGTGGGCGCCGAGACAGCGCCCGGGATGTGTCCGCCGACCCGGTCGATGGGCTCGACCTCGCCCCGGTAACGCTCCCCCGCGCGCGCGTCGAGCAGCAGTCCGGAGCGGGCCAGCGCGGCGGCCCCGTCCGCGTCGAGCAGGTCCACCGCTCCCGGCACCGGCGTGAAGTCGCCCTCGGTGGGCGCGGGGACGTCCGTGTCGAGCGCCCCCTTCCAGGACGGCAACCCGCCGTCGAGGACCCGCACGTCCGGGTGACCCGTCCAGCACAGCAGCCACCAGGCGCGGGCCGCCGCCCAGCCCTGTCCGCCGTCGTACACGACCACCGGAACGCCGGACGAGACGCCCGCGCGGCGCATGGCTTCGCCGAACACTTCCAGCTCGGGCAGCGGATGCCGCCCGGCCGGCCCCGAGGCCGAGGCGAGTTCCCTGTCCAGGTCGACGAAGACCGCCCCGGGAAGGTGCCCCGCAGCGTACTCGGCACGCCCGTCGAAAGGCGCCGCGCCGCCCGCGTCGGGCATGCTCAACTGCCAGCGGACGTCGAGGAGAACCGGTGGGTGGGAACCAGCCAGCTCGTTCACTAGTTCGGGTGCGGAGATGATGGCTTTCATGGCTTCATCCTTACCCACGGGGTGGCCGCGACGGCCAGGGCGGGCTACTCTCCCGCCGGACAGGTTCGATCACGTGGTGTACGGGATCGGACACATGCTGTACGACCGATGGACACTGTGCGGTAATCGCGCGGAAATCGGCGGGAAGGTCCGCTTCAGGCACCCTCGGGACGAGGACGTGCCGGGTCGGCGCGGCCCGGGCGCGCGGCACCGTGGGTGGTGCGAGCATCGGCACGGAGCATTGCGGGTACGCGAGAACGCGGCCCGGCACGACCGACGTACACGACGGAGCACGCCTACGACGGCGTGCGGCAGGTCCGCCGACGGGGCGGACAGCGGAAGTGACACGGCCACCGCGAGGGGTCGAGGAGAGAGTGACGATGACCGAGGCACGGGAGTCGGCCGGCCGGAACGACGAAGCGCCCGCCCGGCACGCGCCCGGCACACCCTGCTGGGTGAGTCTGATGGTGCACGGGATGACAGCGACCCAGGAGTTCTACCGGGAGTTGTTCGGCTGGGAGTTCGAACCGGGCCCGCAGCAGCTCGGCTGGTACGTACGGGCCCTGCTGGACGGCCAGGAGGTGGCCGGCATCGGTCAGCTACCGCCGGACCGCCACCTCCCCGTCGCCTGGACGCCGTACCTCGCCTCCGACGACGTGGACCACACGGCGGAGATGGTCCGGCACTCGGGAGGCACGGTAGGGGTGGGCCCCATCGACGCGGCCGAGGCGGGCCGGCTGGCGCTCGCCTCCGACCCGATGGGGGCGGTGTTCGGCATCTGGCAGACCGCCGCCCACCTGGGTACGGGCATCACCGGCGTCCCCGGCACCCCCGCCTGGAACGAGCTGGTGACCCGCGACTCGTCGAGCGTCGCCAAGTTCTACAAGACCGTCTTCGGGTACGAGGAGGAGCCCGTGGTGTCGGCGGACTTCGACTACGTCACCCTGCACGTCGGGGGCCGCCCGGTCGCCGGCATCCACGGCGTGGGCAACTTCCTGCCCCGCGACCGGGGACCGCACTGGAGGACGTACTTCGAGGTCGCTGACACGGACTCGGCGGCCACCCGCCTGGTGGACCTGGGCGGCCACGTCGTCAAGCCCCCGCACGACAGCGCACACGGCCGTGTGGCGACCGTGACGGACCCCGAGGGGGCGATGTTCTCGCTGATCCAGGGCGCCCACTGACGGAGCCCTGGAGGGCCCCTACGCGGGCCGCAGGACGCTGTGGATCGCCGCCTCACCGGCCGCGAAGATCGAGTCCTCGCGCACCCGCGACCCCGGATTCGGTGCGTGCATCATCATTCCGTCGCCGACGGAGATGCCCACGTGCCCGACATGGCCCGCCTCGCCGTGGAAGAAGACGAGATCGCCGGGCCGGACGTCGGTCAGGTTGATCACCATGCCGGCGCTCGCCTGGTCGTGCACGGCACGCGGGAGAGCGACCCCGGCCGCCTTCCAGGCGGCTTGGACGAGACCGGAGTTGTCGTACGAACCCGGGCCGGCCGCGCCCCACACGCACGGTCTGCCGATCTGCGCCCGGGCGAAGGCGACCGCCTTCACGGCCTTCGCACCGGACTCCGAGGCGAACGCGACGCCGCCGCTCACGCCGTTCCCGGCCGCCGGGAACGGCTCCGCGCCGGAGTAGTAGGTCCCCGTGGCGTACGACGTCTGCGTGCCGTGGGGCGGTGTCTGCGTGGCGTACTCCGTCGCGTAGGACATCTGCGTGCCGTGCGGCGGTGTCTGTGTGGTGTAGGGCGCCTGCGTGCCGTACGGCGTCTCCGGCACGGGGAACGGGTCGGCGACGGGGAACGGTTCCGTGACGAGGGGGAGTTCGGTGACCAGGGCGTAGTCCCCGTCGCGGAGCGTGCCCGCGTAGAGGGGTGTGGCCGCGTCGAGAAACGCGTCCGGGCTCAGGCCTGCCGCCTGGGGCAGCTGCCACTCCTCGGCGGGCTGGGCGGGCGTGGGGAACCAGCTGGGCTCGGCCGAAAGCGCGTTCGGGCTGCCCTGAGCCTCCTGGCGTGGCGCGGGCACGGCCGACAGCGCGGTCACGGGTGCGACGGGCAGTTCGGCGATCGCCGCCGGCGGCAGCGCGGCCATGTTCCCGGGCGCCAGTGCGGCGGCCGGCCCCGCGGACAACGCGGCCACGGGTCCTGCGGACAACTCCGGTACCGGACGGGCGGTCAGCTCAGGGAGGGAGTCGGCGGGTCGGGCGGGACGGGCCTCCGCCGTACGGGCCGGCCTCCTGTCGGGCGGCAGCACCGCCGGAACGGTCGGGCCCAGCTGGGCGCGCCCCACGTCGAACCACGGCCGCGCGACCTCGTCGAGGGCGGGGTCGGAGCGCCTGCGCGCGGCCTCGGGCGCCGGGTTGACGCGCCTGCGTATCCCCAGCTTCATCGCGCGGGTGGCGTTGAAGGTCCCGGTGAAGCTCTCGGCCTGGTCGTAGAGGCTGTTGATCCGTTGCTGGACCTCCTCACGGCTCGGCCCATCATCTCGGGTTCGTTCCGGCGCCATGCGGGACGAGCTCCTTCCGTGGTACGTCTTCCCCGGCCAACTGTCAGGTGCGGACAGCAGGTTTGGGAAGGTGTTCGGAGGTCAACTTAGCCAACTTGTGTGCTTCAGGTGAAGATTGAAGCGCGAAATGCCCGATACGTTATTGTGACCTTCATCGTATCGGAACGGCTGGAAAGAACTGCCGGGCAGAACTGTCAGGCCGAATTGACCGGCAGGACGTCCGGAGAGATGACGGAGGCGTGCGCGGAGGCGCTCGTCATACGGCGTCGGTGGTGCCGTCGGCACAGCACCTCGTAGCCGATCTCCTCGGCCGTGTGGTTCACATCGCCGACGACGACCTGCTCACCCTCCACGACCATCGCACCGTCCACGGTGCGCGCGTTGTGCGTGGCCCGTGCCCCGCACCAGCACATCGCCTCCACCTGGAGGGTCTCGATCCGGTCCGCCAGTTCGATCAGCCGCTGGGAGCCCGGGAAGAGCTTCGTACGGAAGTCGGTGGTGATGCCGAAGGCGAAGACGTCCAGCCCGAGGTCGTCCACCACCCGCGCCAACTGGTCGATCTGGTCCGGCGCGAGGAACTGCGCCTCGTCCACGATCACGTAGTCGACCTTGCCGCCCCTGGACATCTGGTCCACCAGGTAGGCGTGCAGATCCATGCCCACGGCCGCCTCGACCGCCTCCGTCACCAGACCGAGCCGCGACGACAGCTTCCCTTCCCCGGCCCGGTCGTCGCGCGTGAAGATCACACCCTGAAGCCCTCGCGCCGACCGGTTGTGTCCGATCTGGAGCGCCAGCGTGGACTTCCCGCAGTCCATCGTTCCGGAGAAGAACACCAGCTCGGGCATGGGAAGTCGAGCACCTTTCGGCGAGATACGCGAGTCACGCGCAGGACGGGGGACGGGAGGAGGGCCGGGCAGGGGGCTGTCGGACAGGGGCGGGCGTCAGGAGCGTACTTGGAGCAGCGGGACCAACTGTTCCGCAGGGGTCATCGAGCCGTGGTTGCCCACCATCGCCGACTCCCTCGGCTCCCGCTCGGAGGCGACGATCAGAACGTCGTCCCGAGCAGCCGCGACCACGTCACCGATTCGCCCGTACACGCGCTCGTCGACCGTCGGTCCGAACCAGCCCGCCGCGATCGCCTCGTCACGCGAGGCCACCCAGAACTGCTCACCGAGCACCTCGCGCCAGCAGGTCAGTACGTCCGCCTCGGCACCCGGAACCGCGTACACATGCCGCGCGCGGCCCTCGCCACCCAGCAGGGCGACACCGGCGCGCAGTTCCCAGTCCTCGTCGAAGTCGATGCGGTGCTGCTCGTCGAACGGGATGTCGATCATGCCGTGGTCGGCGGTGACGTACAGCGCGGCGCGCGGCGGGAGTTGTTCCGCCAGCCGCTGGACGAGCCGGTCGACGTACATGAGCTGACCGCGCCAGGGGTCCGAGTCGACCCCGAAGCGGTGGCCCTTGCCGTCCACCTCCGCGTAGTACGTGTAGACCAGCGAGCGGTCACCGGTGGCCAGTTGTTCGGCCGCGAGGTCCATGCGGTCCTCGCCGGAGAGCTTGCCCCGGAACGTTCCGCCACTGAGCGCGATCTTCGTCAGCGGGGTGTTCTCGAAGGTCGGCGAGGAGACCTGGGCGGTGTGCACCCCGGCCTGGTGCGCCAGTTGGAACACCGTGGGATACGGCTGCCACGCGCGCGGGTCCGACCACGGCTGCCAGCGCAGCTGGTTCATCAGCTCGCCGGTGGCCGGGTTGCGCACGGTGTAGCCGGGCAGGCCGTGGGCGCCCGGCGGAAGTCCGGTGCCCACGGAGGCGAGGGAGGTCGCGGTGGTCGCCGGGTAGCCGGTGGTGATCGGGCGGCCCGTGTCACCGCGCGAGCTGCTCATGAGCGAGCTCATGAAGGGGGCCTCGTCCGGGTGGTCCCGCAACTGCTCCCAGCCGAGCCCGTCGATCAGAAACACACAGTTCCGGTCGGCGGGCGCCAGCTCCGGGATCGCGGGAGACATGCCCGGTACGTCCATGCCGGCGGCGAGGGTGGGCAGCAGGTCCGCGAGGGAGCCCGTGCCGTAGTGCGGGACGGGAGCGGAGGAGACGGCCAGCGGTTCCGGGTGGTCCCAGGCGGTTGGCTGCGCCATCAGCGGGTGACGTCCGCTGTCGCTTCCGAGAGGGCCTGCGCGAAGACGAGGGCCTGGCGGACCGTCTCCGGGCCGTCCCCGGCCTCGCTGACGCGCAGGCTCAGGTCGTCCGCCGTCGAGCTGCCCGTGTAGCCGTGGTCCGCCTCGCAGTTGGGGTCACCGCAGGCGGCCGGCTCCAGGTCGATACGGGAGACGGCGCCCCAGCCGATGGTCAGGACGACCTCACGGGGCAGCGTGCCCGGGGTGTAGGACTCCGGGTTGGCGACGACCCGGCTGACGACCACGGACGAGATCCGGCCGAGCTTCACGGATTCCGTGGACGTGGTGGCGTACGGCGTCGGGGACGTGGTGTCCTCGGCCTGCTCGTCGGTGTGGCTGACGATGAAACGGTTGCCCGTGAGGACGAGCACGGTCACGTGCCGGCGCACCTCGTTCGCGTCGAATGTCGTCTCCTGGTGGACCAGGTACGACCGGATGGAGTCGCCGCCGATCGCGGCCTCCACCGCCTCGGCCACGAGGGCCGGGTAGTAGCCGCTGCGCTCGATCGCCGCTCGCAGCCCCTGGGTCGACGTACTGGTCTTGGCCATGTGCCCATCTTACGGGGGCCCACTGACTGCGAGGCACCGCTCAGTACACAGGAAGTGTCCTGGGACCGAGGTCGTCGCGGACGGGCGGGGGCGCGAGCCGCACCGACGCCCCGAGCACGCTCAGGCCGTGCTGCGCGACGACCACCGGCTCCAGGGAGACCGCGATGACCTCGGGATGGTCGTCGACGAGCCGGGACACCCTGAGCAGCAGCTCCTCCAGCGCCTCGCTGTCGACCGGGGCCGAGCCGCGCCAGCCGAAGAGGAGCGGCGCCGTCCGGATCGACCGGATCAGTGAGGCCGCGTCGCGGTCGGTCACCGGTATCAGCCGGTGACCGAGGTCCCCCAGCAGCTGCGAGGCGGGACCCGCGAGCCCGAAGGAAAGCACCGCTCCGGCCGCCGGGTCGATGACCGCCCGTACGACGGTGTCGACCCCCCGCGGTGCCATTCCCTGCACCACGGGCCGCGTCACTTCTGGGTCGCCGAAGAGACCGGTCAGCTCGGCGTACGCCCGCCGCAGCTGCTCCTCGTCCGCGAGATCCAGGCGTACGCCGCCCAGGTCGGCGCGGTGCCGCAGGTGCGGGGCGGTGGCCTTGAGAGCGACCGGGTAACCGAGGGTCCTCGCGGCGGCCGAGGCGTCGTCGGGGCTCGGCGCGGGCAGGGCCCTGCGCACCGGGATGCCGTACGTCCCGAGCAGCTCGCACGTCTCCTCCGTACCGAGGGTGAGCCCCTGCCCGCGCGCGAGGAGGCCGCCGATCAGCTCGGCGGCCCGCTTCTCGTCGATGTCCGCGTCGATGGACTCGGGCACCTTGCCGGGTTCGGCGGCCTCCCGCCGCCACTGGGCGTACTTCACGGCTTCCCCGAGGGCCCGCACGGCGCGCTCGGCGGCGGGGTAGGCGGGGATGAGACGGGAACAGGAATCGGGGGCGGGCGGGGACGCCGGTGCGGGCACCGCGACCGCGGTGGGCGGGCGTTCCGCAGGGCGGGATGCCCGGGCGCCGCCTACAGGTCCGGTTCCGGGTGCCGGTGCACCCGCCTGCGGCGCCGTACTGGCGGCAGCCGACAGAGCCTCCGCGAGCCCGCCCAGCTCCACGTGCACCACGAGCACCGGCTTGCCGGGAACCTCCGCCGCGGCCGACCGGAGCGCGTCGGCCAACGCGGCGTCCCGGGCGGAAGCCTCCCCCACCGTGGGGATCGCGGTGACGACGACCGCGTCGCAGCCCTCGTCCGCCAACGCCTCCGCCAACGCCCGGTGGAAGTCCTCGGGCGTCGCCCCCGTCGTCAGATCCAGCGGCGCCAGGGGCCGCAGTCCCTCGGAGAGGCACGCGTCGTACGTCAGCAGGCCCAGCGACTCCGAGTTCCCCAGGATCGCCACCCGGGGCCCGGCGGGCAGGGGCTGCCGGGCCAGCAGCAGCCCCGCGTCGACCAGTTCGGTGATCGTGTCCACCCGGATCACCCCGGCCTGCCGCAGCAGCGCGGACACCGTCGCGTGGGGCAGCCGCGTGGCCCGTACGGCATGTCCCTGGGGAGCGGCGCCGCCGTGCCGCGCCCCCTGGACGACCACCAGCGGCTTGGCCGCCGCCGTGCGCCGCGCGAGGCGCGTGAACTTGCGCGGGTTGCCGATGGATTCGAGGTACATGAGGACGACGTCGGTGTCCGGGTCGTCGTACCAGTACTGGAGAACGTCGTTGCCCGACACGTCGGCCCGGTTGCCGGACGAGACGAAGGTCGACACCCCGGTGACCCCGGTGACCCCTCCCCCGCGCCGGTGCAGCCGGGACAGCAGCGCGATCCCGATGGCCCCGGACTGCGCGAACAGCCCGATCCGTCCGGGCCTCGGCATCTCGGGAGCGAGAGACGCGTTAAGCCGGACGCCCTCGGCCGTGTTGATGACCCCGAAGGCGTTGGGGCCGATGATGCGCATCCCGTACGTGCGCGCGTGCCGTACGAGTTCACGCTGGCGTTCCCGCCCTTCGGGGCCGCTCTCGGCGTACCCGGCGGAGACCACGACGAGCCCCTGCACACCGTGTTCACCGCACTCGGTGACGACGTCAGGGACGTGCGCCGCCGGGACGGCGACGACCGCGAGGTCCACGGGGCCCCCGATGTCACGCACCGACCGGTGGGCCGGTACTCCGTCGATGTCCTTCTGTTCTTCCGGGAAGGCGCTGTTGACCGCGTACAGCTCGCCGGTGAAACCGGCGTCCCTGATGTGGTCGAGAACGCTGCGGCCGACGCCACCGGGGGCGCGGCCGACGCCGACGACGGCCACGGCGCCCGGGACGAGCAACCGTCGTACGGAGCGCGCCTCGGCCCGCTGCTCCCGCGCGCGTTGGACGGCGAGTGAGCGGTCGGTGGGCTCCAGGTCGAACTCGAGACGTACGACGCCGTCCTCGAAGCTGCGTTTCTGGGTGTACCCGGCGTCCGTGAACACCTTGATCATCTTGCTGTTGGCCGGCAGCACCTCGGCGGCGAAGCGGCGGATGTCGCGCTCCCGGGCGACGGCCGCGATGTGCTCGAGAAGAGCGGAGGCGACACCCCTGCCCTGGTGGGCGTCCTGCACCAGGAAGGCGACCTCCGCCTCGGTGGCGGGACCGGGGGCGGGCAGTCCGTCGGCGTCGATACGGTCGTAACGTACGGTGGCGATGAACTCGCCGCCGACCGTGGCCGCGAGCCCCACCCGGTCCACGAAGTCGTGGTGGGTGAAGCGGTGGACGTCCTTTGCGGACAGGCGCGGATAGGGCGCGAAGAAGCGGTAGTACTTCGACTCGTCCGACACCTGCTCGTAGAAGCTGACCAGCCGGTCGGCGTCGTCCGCGGTGATGGGCCGGATACGGGCGGTGCCGCCGTCGCGCAGCACGACGTCCGCCTCCCAGTGGGCGGGGTACTCGTGCCGGTCCGCCGAGTTCTGCATGCGCCCCAGAGTACGGCTCGCGTCCGACAGCGTCGCGATGCAGTCTGTGGGGGACCGAAGTCGGGCCCGGGCCGGGGTTCGAACGCGGTTCCGGGACAGGTTTCGTCCTGCCTTCCGGCACGCTTCACGCTATGGAACAATGGTCTAGACAACTCTGAGACAGTGAAGGGCAGCATCACATGGCTGAGCGCCGCGTCAACGTCGGCTGGGCGGAGGGCCTCCACGCCCGCCCCGCCTCCATCTTCGTCCGTGCGGCCACGGCCGCCGGTGTCCCCATGACGATCGCCAAGGCCGACGGCAACCCCGTCAACGCGGCCTCCATGCTGGCGGTCCTCGGCCTGGGGGCCCAGGGCGGCGAGGAGATCGTCCTCGCCTCCGAAGCGGAGGGCGCCGACGCCGCGCTCGACCGCCTGGCGAAGCTGGTGGCCGAGGGTCTCGAAGAACTTCCCGAGACGGTCTGAGGACCCTGCCGGTCCTCAATTGATGGTGCCGGTGGACGCCACTTCACAAACACCATCCGCACACCGCGAAGGGCCTGCCTGAATATCAGGCAGGCCCTTTGTCATTCTCGATCGCGGGCAGCGAAAATAATCCCCCGCGAATTCAACCCTCTTTGTATACGGTGCCCGTGTTAATGACGCAGGCCCGTCATGTTTACGGGATGTTGCGAAGTCCTCACACGATCCGGACGGTCTCCGCCACCCGGAAAACGCAGCCGGTGCGCGGCGGTCGCGCGCTCGGTGTGCAGCGCCGTGACAGCCCGCGCCCGCTCGCTGTCACCGCGCGCCACCGCGTCCACGATCGCCCCGTGCTCCGCCCAGGAGTCGACGGGGCTGGCCGGCGCCTCCACCGCGTACATCCAGGCGATCTTGTGCCGGAGCTGGGTGAGCGTCGAGGCCAGGGCCTGGCTTCCGGAGGACTGGGCGAGCGTCTCGTGGAACCAGCCTCCCAGGGAGCGCAGATCCTCGCTGTTGCCCCTCCTGGCCCGCTCCTGCCCCAGCCTGACCAGGCCGCGCAGCACCTTGAGGTGTGCCTCGGTGCGCCGCTGGGCGGCCCGGGAGGCGCCCAGCGGTTCCAGGAGCATGCGCATCTCCAGCAGGTCGGAGGCCTCCGGCTCGGTGGGTTCCGCGACGCACGCGCCCGCGTGCCGCCGGGTCACCACGAAGCCCTCGGCCTCCAGCGTGCGCAGGGCCTCGCGAACGGGGACGCGCGAGACACCGTACCGGCGCGCCAGCAGTTCCTCGGTGAGCCGGCTGCCGCGCTCGTAGACACCGGCGACGATGTCGTCCCGGATCGCCGTGCATACCGAGTGCGCCGGAATACGCATGTCCGACCTCCGCTTTAATCCCCGTGAAACGTCGACGATTGACGTGTGTCAGGTGACTCTATTGCAGAGAACCGGAATTTCCGACGGCAGGCCGGAATCCATGGATATTTTTTGGACACACCGCCCTCCGAAACGCCGAAAACCCCGGCTCGGGGAGCCGGGGCCACGACAAATGGTGCGCGGGTTCGTCAGACGTTCACGCCGTGCGAGCGGAGGTAGGCGACGGGGTTGATGTCCGAGCCGTACTCCGGGGTCGTGCGCGCCTCGAAGTGGAGATGCGGGCCGGTGACGTTGCCGGTGGCACCGGAGAGGCCTATCTGCTGCCCCGGGGTGACCGTCTGGCCGACGGAGACGCTGATGGACGACAGATGACCGTACTGAGTGTAGGTACCGTCGATCATCTTGATCACGATGTTGTTGCCGTAGGAGCCGCCCCAGCCCGCCTCGACGACGGTGCCGGAGCCCACCGCGTGGACGGTGGTGCCGGACGCGGCGTGGAAGTCGACGCCGGTGTGGCTGCCGGAGGACCAGATGCCGCCGCCCGCCTTGTAGCCCGTGGAGATGTACGAGCCCGAGATCGGGGAGACATAGCTGTTGAGGCGCTTGCGCTCGGCCTCACGGGCGGCGCGGGCCTGTGCCTCGCGTGCCTCCTTGACCCGTTCCTCCGCCTCCTTCTGCGCGGCGGCCAGGGCCTTCTTCTCGGCGGCGGCCTTCTCGGCGGCCTGTTCCTGAGCGGCGGCCTGGGCGTCGATCTGGGCGGCGAGCGACTCGCCGATGGAGATCACCGGGGTGAGACCGGTCTGCTCGACGGCGGACTCCGCCGCGAGCGCCGGGGCGGCGAGGGAGCCGACGACGCCGGTGGTCGCGAGGGCGGCGACGCCGGCAGCGCGGGCGGTCGTACGGGTGACAAGGCTGGGGCGGCTGGGACGACGGTGCTTCCCGGTGGCGCGGGTGAACGCCATGTAGTGGCTGGTCCTTTCCTTCCTTCTCGCCTACCGGGTTAGCTGACGGGTTCGGAGCAGGAAGGTCTCCTACGGACCCCCTCGCTGTACGCGCGGGCGTCCGATTCACCCCAGGGACTGCACATGGTGGGTCCCCGGCTCCCCTGGCTCGCGCCGTACGGGGACTCGGCGATGACTGCCCGGTGCCGCGGCTGCGGCGCACTGCGTGACGGACAGCCGGACAGACGCTAAGCGGGACCTCTTTCAATCGACAAACCGATCACGGGTTTTGTCGCACATGCCACAGTGCAGACTGTCAACCTCTCCCTCAATACGGGCACCTTGCGCATCAACACGGACAAACAGGGGCCC
>NZ_AEJB01000403.1 GCF_000331005.1 Streptomyces turgidiscabies Car8 | reverse complement strand
TACGCCACATACGCCTCACACCCGGAAGCGCGGGGATCGTGTTCGACTTTCTAGATGGTTACGACGTCCTCGGGGCGTTCTGGATGACGGTGAAACTCACCGCCCTCTCCGCCCTCGGCTCCCTGGTCTGGGGCACACTGCTGGCCGCCATGCGGGTCAGCCCGGTCCCGCTGATGCGCGGATTCGGCACCGCCTACGTGAACATCGTCCGCAACATCCCGTTGACGGTCATCATCGTCTTCACCTCGCTCGGCCTCGCCGACATCTTCGGCGTGACGATGGGCGCATCCGACGACTTCCCGCTCCAGGGCTTCCGGCTGGCGGTGCTCGGCCTCGTCGCCTACACCGCGGCCTTCGTCTGCGAGGCACTGCGCTCCGGCATCAACACCGTGCCCCCGGGCCAGGCCGAGGCGGCCCGCGCCCTCGGGCTGAGCTTCAGCCAGGTGCTGAGCCTCGTGGTGCTGCCGCAGGCGTTCCGGTCGGTCATCGGCCCGCTGGCCAACGTACTGATCGCACTGACCAAGAACACCACCGTGGCCGCCGCGATCGGCGTCGCCGAGGCCGCGACTCTGATGAAGACGATGATCGAGAACGAGGCTCAGTTGGTACTCATCGGCGTGGTCTTCGCCTTCGGGTTCGTGGTGCTCACCCTGCCCACCGGACTCGTCCTCGGCTGGCTGAGCAAGCGACTGGCGGTGAAGCGATGACCTCCGTGCTCTACGACGCACCGGGCCCCCGCGCCAAACAGCGCAACGTGATCCTCACTGTCGTCTTCTTCGCCCTGCTCGCCCTGTTCATGTGGTGGATCTGGCGGACGATGGACGACAAGGGGCAGCTCAAGTGGGCCCTGTGGGAGCCGTTCACCACGTCACAGGCCTGGACGACCTATCTGCTGCCCGGCCTCGCCAACACCATGAAGGCCGCTGCCCTTTCCATGGTGATCGCCCTCCCACTGGGTGCGGCCCTGGGTATCGCACGGATGTCCGACCACCGGTGGGTCCGGGTACCGGCCGGCGTGGTGGTCGAGTTCTTCCGGTCGATTCCGGTGCTGCTGCTCATGCTGTTCGCAGCCCAGTTCTACGTCAGCTCCACGGACATCAGCAGTGAGTCCCGCCCCCTCTACGCGGTGGTCACCGGCCTGGTCCTCTACAACGCCTCGGTACTCGCCGAGATCGTACGAGCGGGCATCCTGTCCCTCCCCCGGGGACAGACGGAGGCCGCCCTCGCGGTCGGTCTGCGCAAGGGGCAGGCGATGACGAACATCCTGCTCCCGCAGGCCGTCACGGCGATGTTGCCGGCGATCGTCAGCCAACTCGTCGTCATCGTGAAGGACACCGCCCTGGGTGGCGTCATGCTCGGGTTCACCGAGCTTCTCAACTCGCGCAGCACGCTCGCTGCCAACTACGCCAACGTCGTTCAGAGCTTCATCGTGGTGGCGGTCATCTACATCGTGCTCAACTTCGTCATCACCAGTTTCGCGAGCTGGCTTGAGGGCCGGCTGCGGCGCGGCAAGAAGTCGACCGGTGTGGTGCTCGGTCCGGCGACGGTGGCCGGCACGGAGGCGACCGGCGCGGGCGGCTCCATCTGACGGACGCTCAACTCGTATGCCCTGCCCGGCGGCAGGGATGTGACCGACCCGGAGGCAGTGGCGCGTTCGCCACTGCCTCCGCCGTTCGCCGCCTGCACCGGGTCCGCGTGCCGTACCAGGGGAAACGTCGAACAGGCCGGGTCACGTGCCGGGGTGCGTCCAGCTTGACCGGGTGGCGCGGAATCTGTTGCATACGTTCTGTGATCGCACACCCCGCTCCAACTTCCTGTTCACTTGTGTCGATGAAGACACCGCTCGGGACAGGGGGCACCGCGCCATGGACCCGGTGATCATCGTCGGAGCGGGGCCGGTCGGACTCACGCTGGCGCTTGCGCTGGCGCGCCAGGCGGTCCCCTCCGTCGTCCTCGACGAGGGGCCCGGCAAGGACGACCAGCGTCCCGCCCGCACCGTCGTACTGCGCGAGGACACCGCCGCGCTCCTGGCGCGGCTGACCGGTGTGCCGATCGCGGAGGCCGGTTTCCACTGGGCCGGATGGCGGTCGATGCGGCGCAAGCAGGTGACACGTCAGATCTCTTTCGGCGCCGAGGAATCCGGCGGCCCGGCGGACGCGCCGCAGGGCCTCCAGCCTCAGCCCGTCACGGAGGCGGACGTCCCCCTGCACATCGCCCAGCACGTACTGACCGGCGCCCTGCGGACCGCCATCGCGCGCGAGCGGCTCGTCAAGGTCGCCGTCAACAGCCGCCTCGACTCCGCCGAGCAGGAACCTTCCGGTGTCACGGCCCACACCCGCGGCCCGGGCGGCACCTGGTGGCGCGGCAGTTACCTGGTCGGCTGCGACGGCCCGCGCTCCACGGTGCGCAAACTGCAGGACATCCGCTTCCCCGGACGTACCGCCGTGGAACGACACGCCGTAGCAGCGCTGCGTACGGAACTTCCGTGGCCCGGTGAGGCGTTGTTGCACCGGATGCCGCCGTGGCGGACATCGGGGCCCTCGGCCGGGGAGATCACCGCTCGTCCGCTTCCCGACGGTGTGTGGCGCCTGGACTGGCTGCTGCCGCCCGGCAAGGACCTGGTCACGCCCGAGCTCCTCGTGACCCGCGTCCGCGAAACCCTCGCGGGCTGGAGCGGCGGGCCCACACCGCCGTACGACCTGCTCGACACGGGCGTCCACATCGTCCACCACCGGCTCGCCCGTCGCTGGCGGGTCGGCCGGGTCTTCCTCGCTGGGGACGCCGCGCACCTGCTCGGCGCGCTCGGCACCCAGGGGCTCGACGAGGGGCTGCGGGACGCCGACAACCTCGCCTGGAAACTGGCCCTGGCCTGGCACCACGGCCCGCACGAGGCCCTGCTCGACAGCTACCAGACCGAGCGGCGCGCGGCGGTCTCCGCCCGGCTGCGCGCCGCCGACCAGGCGCTCCCCCTGCTGCGCGGCGGCGCGGGGCTGCGGTCGTACGTCCCCGGGTCGACCCGCGGAAACGACGCGTTGCTCACGGACGGTCACCTGGGGCGCGGAGTCCTGGGCGAGCCGGAGACGTACGCCCGTTCGCCTCTGGCGCCTCAGCACCTTGAGGCGGAGGTTGCGGTGGACACCCTGCCCGGCGCACAGGTGACGGACGTACGTGTCACCGCCGAGGACGGTTCCTTCGTGCGGCTGCGGGAGCGGCTGGGCCGCGGTGCGTTGCTGGTGGTGCTGATCGCGCCGGGTACGGGTGTGTGGGAGCGCAAGCACTGGGTGAGCGCCGGGATCATGCCCCGGCTGGCGGCCGCGGTGGCCGCGCTGCCGCACCCCGCCGAGCTGCTGGTCACCGAGAGCTATCCGGGCGCTGCCGCCCACACCGTGCTGCTGGTCCGCCCGGACGGCCACCTGGTGACCGCACTGAGCGGAGTACGGCCGGCCGACCTGTACGCGGCGGCCGAGGCGACACTGGGCGGGCCTCCGCAGGACCGGACGGGCGACGAGGCAGACGGAACGAGCAGCGGTTCCGGCAAGTCGGACCCGAAGGCGAACACGGAAGCCACGGCGGGTACGCGCTGAGAACTGCTTTCGCAGGCGCGCGCCACCCGGGCCACCCGCGCGCCTCCCGTCGCCCGCGTCCACATGCTGACAGCGAGTTGACCGCTTCGTACCGTCATGCTGTACTCCGGAACGTGACCGATGCCGACACCGATGTGCGCCTGTGGCGGAGGGTCCATATGGACCTCGTCCGCTATGCGGGCTGCGTGTGTCGTCCGTCCTGCTGAATTCGCATCCCCTTCTTCCCTGCGCGCCGTTGATCCGCGCCGTCGCGCGCCCCCGCGAACGTTCATCAGGACGGTACCCGTGTCCCTGTCACCCTCCGTATCCGCACCCGCCCGGGTCTCCGACACGTCCAGGACCCCGACACAGGCGGACCTGCTCGACTTCGTACGACGCACAGCTGCCGACGCCGAGCTGATCGCCTCCCTGCCGCTCGACCCCGAGGGCCGCACGTGGGTTCGCCTTGAGGGCCCCGGCGGCAGCGAGGCCTGGCTGATCGGCTGGCCGCCCGGCACCGGCACCGGCTGGCACGACCACGCCGACTCGGTCGGCGCATTCCTCACCGCGGCCGGAGAACTCAAGGAGAACTCGCTCGCCGCGCGGCTGCCCACCGACGGCTGGAAGACCCTCGAACTCTCCGAGGACGTCGACCGGGAACGGCGACTGCCGGCCGGCCAGGGCCGCGCGTTCGGCCACCACCATGTGCACGAGGTGCTCAACGAGTCCCGCGACCAGCACGCGATCTCGGTCCACGCCTACTATCCGCCCCTCCCGCAGATCCGCCGGTACAGCCGTACGGGGCCGGTGCTGCGTCTGGAGCACGTGGAGCGCCCGCAGGACTGGCAGTGAGGGAACAGCCGGTCGGTATGGTCGAGTTGCCGAACCGCGTCCGCGAGACCCACGCGCGCGTGGAGACCCGGCAGGCATACAGGGCCGCACGGACCGACGAGGCGCTGCTGGTGGACAGCCGGTGCTTCCGGACGGCAACGACGGATGCCGGATGCCGGCGTATGACGGTGCAGGCCCGCTGAACACCTGAAGTCGTCCGAGTACCTGAGCACTCGAAGCCGTCGTACCCGTCCGCCGAGCCCTGAACGCGGTCGGCGCCCCCGCGCGTCCACCGTGTTCAGGGCCAGGGACCCAGACCTCCCGAACTTGAACTGCCGCTCGGGACGGCCAAACCTCGGCACAGCAGGGCTCAGTACTCGTCGTCCCCGAGGAACTCGGCGTCGTCGCCCTCGTCGCCCTCCTCGTCCAGCGCCTGCCGAACCACTCGCAGAGCCATGCCCTGGGGATAGCCCTTACGGGCGAGCATGCCTGCCAGGCGCCGCAGCCTCTTGTCGCGGTCGAGACCGCGGGTCACCCGCAGTTTGCGGGCGACGAGTTCACGCGCGGTCGTCTCCTCCTGCTCGGAGTCGAGCTGCCCGACGGCCTCGTCGATGAGCGTCGAGTCCACGCCCTTGGTACGCAGTTCCTGGACGAGAGCCCGCCGGGCCAGTCCCCGGCCGTGGTGGCGGGACTCGACCCAGGCGTCCGCGAACGCGCTGTCGTTGATCAGTCCGACCTCCTCGAACCGTGACAGCACCTCCTCGGCGACCTCGTCCGGGATCTCGCGCTTGCGCAGGGCATCCGCGAGTTGCTTGCGCGTACGCGGCATCCCGGTGAGCAGGCGCAGGCAGATCGCCCGCGCCCGCTCAGCCGGGTCCGCCGGCGGCTCCGCCCTCTCGGCCCTCGACGAGGAGGCGGAACCTCCGTCCTGTGGGTCGCCGCCCGGCTCACCGAAGCCGCGCTGCCGTCGACGACCGCGCCCACCACGCGCGCCCTCACCGCGTGAGCCGCCCTCGCCGAACGGGCTGCTTTCGCCGCTCGGGTCACCGCCGCCACGGCGCCGCCCGCCTCCGGGGGAGCCGTCGCCTCGGCGCCGGCCGTCCCCCGGCGCACCCCGGCCGCGGCGCGCTCCGGCAGCGGGGCCTCCGTCACCCTCGTACACCCCGTCGTCTTCGTGGACGCCGGGGCCACCCCCGTTCGGCCCGGTGTCCCCGTAGGCGCTGTCACCCCCGGTGGGGCCCCCGCGGACCCCGTCGCCCCGGTCTTCCGAGGCATCGGGGTAGGCGTACTCGGCCCAGTCGGTTCGTCGTGTCACGGGCTAGCTCTTGGCCGCCGTGGCCCTGGCCTTGGTGGTCTTGGCCGCCGGAGCAGGCACGGTCTTCGCCGCCTCGTCCGAGACGACCGTGACCGCCGCGTCCGCGCCAGGCTCCTCGGTGGGCTTCTCCGGCCGCACACCGACGCCCAGCTTCTCAAGGATCTTCTTCTCGATCTCGTTGGCGAGATCGGGGTTGTCCTTCAGGAAGTTGCGCGCGTTCTCCTTGCCCTGGCCGAGTTGGTCGCCCTCGTACGTGTACCAGGCGCCGGCCTTGCGGACGAAGCCGTGCTCCACGCCCATGTCGATCAGACCGCCCTCGCGGCTGATGCCCTGCCCGTAGAGGATGTCGAACTCGGCCTGCTTGAAGGGGGGCGCGACCTTGTTCTTGACGACCTTGACGCGGGTGCGGTTACCGACCGCGTCGGTGCCGTCCTTGAGCGTCTCGATGCGACGGATGTCGAGTCGCACCGAAGCGTAGAACTTGAGGGCCCGGCCACCGGTCGTGGTCTCCGGCGAACCGAACATCACGCCGATCTTCTCGCGGAGCTGGTTGATGAAGATCGCGGTCGTCTGGGACTGGCTCAGCGCACCGGTGATCTTACGGAGCGCCTGGCTCATCAGGCGGGCCTGCAGACCCACGTGCGAGTCACCCATCTCGCCCTCGATCTCCGCGCGGGGGACGAGCGCGGCGACGGAGTCGATGACGATGAGGTCGAGGGCACCGGAGCGGACCAGCATGTCCACGATCTCCAGGGCCTGCTCACCGTTGTCCGGCTGGGACAGGATCAGGTTGTCGATGTCGACGCCGAGCTTCTTCGCGTACTCGGGGTCGAGGGCGTGCTCCGCGTCCACGAAGGCGACCTGGCCACCGGCCTTCTGCGCGTTCGCCACCGCGTGCAGGGTCAGGGTCGTCTTGCCGGAGGACTCCGGTCCGTACACCTCCACCACTCGGCCGCGCGGCAGGCCGCCGACGCCAAGGGCGACGTCGAGCGCGGTCGACCCGGTGGGGATGACCTCGATGGGCTCATTCGGCCGTTCGCCCAGGCGCATCACCGCACCCTTACCGAACTGCCGTTCAATCTGTGCGAGCGCGGCGTCCAACGCCTTCTCGCGGTCGGTTCCTGCCATGGGTTCCACCCGGTTTGCTTGAGTCGATCGCTTCACGTCAAAGACGCTAACGCCTGCCACTGACAATGCGCCCCGACGCCCGTCCAGCCTGTGGATAACTTGGGTACATCTGCATGAAAACCCTGACGAAATACCCGTCGAGAGCCTCGCCGGAAACTCCATCAGAACGGATGTTCGATTTTCGTGTCAAGCGCGACACCCGACACTCCACGACACTAGATTCGCGGTCCGCCAACGGCCCGGACATCGGGTCCGACACCCCCGGGGGACACACGGCGCGGGCCGTCCTCGACCGGACAGGACGGCGCCGAGCACCCCTGTCACCCGGTCGGCGACTGCGCGACGTCCGTCGCCGGCGCCGCCGCTGAAGCGCCCCTCAGGCGGGCGTTGAACCTTCCCCCGGCCCCGACCCTGATTCCGGCCCCGCCCCCGGTTCCGACCCTGATTCCGGCTCCGACGCCCCAGCGGAGTACGCCGAGTCCCCGGTGTCGGCATCCCGGCGCCCTTCCAGCAGCCTCCGCACCCGTGTGCCGATGCTCGCGCCCCGCCCGCGATGCCCCTGGACACGGGGGTCGTCCGTGACGGCGTACCGCTTCACGTACGCCCCCAGGAACGCCTGGAGCGTGGCGACCGCCGGGATGGCGATCAGCGCGCCGACGGCGCCGAGGAGCGCGGTGCCGGCGATGACCGAGCCGAAGGCGACCGCGGGATGGATGTCGACGGTCTTCGCGGTCAGCTTGGGCTGCAGCATGTAGTTCTCGAACTGCTGGTAGATCACGACGAAGACCAGTACCCACAGCGCGTACCAGGGATCGATGGTGAAGGCGATCAGCATCGGCAGGGCGCCCGCGAGATACGTACCGATGGTCGGGATGAACTGCGAGACCAGCCCCACCCAGACGGCGAGCACGGGCGCGTACGGCACGTTCAGGATTTCCAGCAGTACGTAGTGGGCGACCCCGGAGATGAGCGCCATCAGGCCGCGCGAGTACAGATAGCCGCCGGTCTTGTCGACGGCGATCTCCCACGCGCGCAACACCTCGGTCTGCCGGGCGGGCGGCAGTACGGAGCACAGCGCGCGACGCAGTCTCGGCCCGTCGGCGGCGAAGTAGAACGCGAACAGTGTGATCATCAGCAACTGGAAGAGGCCGCCCAGTACCTGGGCGGAGACGTCCAGGACGCCGGTGGCGCTGTTCTGCACGTAACTGCGCAGCCAGTCGGACCGCAGCAGCCCCTCCTGGACGTCCACCCGCTTCAGGTCGGTGTTGAAGTGCGCGTTGACCCAGCTGATGACGGAGTCGAGATAGTTCGGGAAGTCCTCGACGATCTTGATGATCTGGCCCGCGAGCATGGAGCCGAGCAGGGTGACGAACCCGGCGATCGCGATGAGCAGGCCGATGAAGACCAGGAAGGTGGCCAGTCCCCTGCGCATACCGCGCGACGCCATGCGGCTCACCGCGGGTTCGATCGCCAGTGCGGCGAAGAACGCGATGAGGATGTTGATCAACAAGCCCGTGAGCTGGTGGAAGGCCCAGCTGCCCAGTTGGAAGAGGCCGATGAGGGCGAGCGCCAGCATCATGGCGCGCGGCAGCCAGCGCGGCATGCGCGCGCCCTGCCCGGCGGCGTGCCCGGCCGGGGGTGTGGGCGGCGGCGTGCCGAACGGAGACGTCTGCTGTCCGAGCTGTTCGGTCTCGTCTGTGGGTGCCACGGTGCAAGTCTCGCCCACGCCACGGACAATCAGTCGCCACCCTGCGTCCTACGCGGCCGACCGAGGTCGTTTCCGTGCGATTTCAGCGGTTCTCCGAGGGAACGTTCATGGCCGCGCACACCACACGCCACACGTCCTTCGCCTCCCAGCCCGCGTCCAGGGCCTCGTGCACGGTCCGTTCGCCGAGTTCCGTCATCACGTGATCGCGCGCGAAGGTGTCGGCGTAGCCCGAACCGAAGTGTTCCGCCATCCGCTGCCAGAAAACCGTCAACCGCATGACTTCAGTATCCCGCCCCTGAGAGTGGGCCCTCGCCGTGACCGCTCACCGGGACCGCTTCGCGCCCTACGGTCTGACGCATGGCCGAAACAGGAGCAGCCCCTCTCCCCCCGACGCCCCCGGCGCGTTCCCCGCTCTTCCGTGCCGAGCACTTCGTGTGGCTCACCGCGCGCGTGCTGGAGCAGCGCCGCTTCGCGTACCACTTCCTGAACGGAGGCGCGGACGCGGTCGAGACCGCGCTGGACGCCTACCGCAACGAGGACGGCGGATACGGCCACGCGCTGGAACCCGATCTGCGCGGCCCCGTCAGCCAGCCCCTGCACACCGCGCACGCGCTGCGCGTCCTGGACGCCATCGGCCGCTGCGGCGGTCAGCGGGTGGAGCGCGTGTGCCGCTATCTGACCTCCGTCTCCGCACCGGACGGCGCACTGCCGGCGATCCACCCCAGTCAGCGCGGCTATCCGGCGGCTCCCTTCGTGTCGGTCGTGGCCGACCCGCCGAGTGAGCTCCTCGCCACGGGCCCCGTGGTGGGCCTGCTGCACCGCAACAAGGTGTGGCACGCCTGGCTGTTCCGGGCCACGGACTTCTGCTGGCAGGCGGTCGACTCCCTCGAGAAGTCCCATCCGTACGAGGTGGAGGCCGCGGTGGCCTTCCTGGACTCGGTTCCGGACCGCTCACGCGCGGAGGCGGCGGCCGACCGGCTGGGCCGTCTGGTGCGCGAGCACAGGCTCGTGGCACTCGACCCGGAGCGCCTCGACGCCGCCCCGGTACCGCCCGGCTACGCCCCGGGCGAGCACCACTTCCCGTACGACTACGCGCGGACACCGGGCTCACTCGCGCGCGCGTGGTTCACCGACGAGGAGATGACCCGTTCGCTGGACTTCCTCGCGAGCGAGCAGCGCGAGGACGGCGGCTGGCCCATCCGCTGGCGCGCCTGGGCACCGGGCACCGCCCTGGAGGCACGCCCCATGGTGACGGTCGAGGCACTGCGCACCCTGAAGGCGTACGGCCGCCCCGTCGGCTGACTCCGGTGGCGCGGGCGCGGCCGGCGTTCAGCCGGTCATCGCCCGAACTCCTGCCGTCACCGCCACGGCCGCCGCGACGACGAGCAGGAAGGGAGCTCGCAGGACCAGCGCCACGGCGGCTGCGGCGAGCCCTGCGGCCTTCGCGTCCAGGACGAGCACCCGCCCGTCGGCGAAGGCCTGCTGGGCCGTGAGAGCGGCGAGGAGGGCGACGGGCAGCAGGGCTGCGAGGCGCCGGACGAGCGGACGTTCCAGGACGCCGGCGGGCACGAGGAGCCCGGCGAGCTTGACCAGGTAGCAGCCGACGGCGGTCACACCGATCGCGATCCAGACGTTCAACGGTCAACACCCTTTCCGTCCTCAATCTTTCCGTCTTCAGACTTTCTGTCTTCAGCGCTGTGACGGCCCTGGCACCAGAGAACGGCCGGTGCCGCGAGCGCCGCCACGAGAACCGGCACACCGGCCGGCAGTACGGGCAGCAGGCCGAGCCCCAGGACCACGGCGATACCCGCGACCGCGCGCTCCGCGCCGGACTTCAGCATCGGCGCGAGCAGCGCCAGGAAGACGGCGGGTCCGGCAGCGTCCAGACCCCACGCGTCGGTGTCCCCGATGGCCTCGGCCCCGAGCCCGCCGAGCAGTGTCGTGAGGTTCCACAGCACGTACAGGGTGAGGCCGGTGACGGTGAACCCGATACGCACGGCGCGCCGAGTGGGCTGGGCCAGGGCGACCGCCGTGGTCTCGTCGATGACCCATTGGGCGGCGAACGGCCGTACCGCGCGCGGGAGGGCCAGCAACTGTGACAGACGCAGCCCGTAGAAGGCGTTGCGCACCCCGAGGAAGAAGGCGCCCGCTGCCGCGGTGAGCGGATTGCCGCCGGCCGCGAGCGCGCCCACGAGCGCGAACTGGGAGGCCCCGGTGAACACCAGGAGGCTGAGCGCACAGGTCTGCAGAAGCGTGAGCCCGCTGCCGACCGACGTCACTCCGAAGGCGAAACCGGACAGTCCGACGGCGACCCCGACTCCGAGGGCGTCTCGTACGACGGCGGCGTCCGGCTTGCCTGCGTCGTCGGTGTGTATGTCTGCGCGAGCTGTCTGTTCTGCCACCCGTCGGACGATAGGAGCAGGTGCCCCGACGGGTCTTGTACGTTCTTGCGCTCACGCTGGTACGCCCCCGGAGGCACGCCCACGATGCGGGTGAAGTGCCGGTTGAGGTGCGGCTGATCGGTGAAGCCGACGGCGACGGCCGCGTCGGCGGGCAGGGTACCGGCGTCCAGCAGCCGCCGCGCCCGCCGCACGCGCGCGTCCGTCAGCCAGGCGTGCGGCGGCAACCCGTACGTGTCACGGAACGCCCGCAGCAGCGCGAAGGGGCTTGTGCCGAGGTCTGTGGCGAGTTTCTCCAGAGTCGGCGGCCCGGCCATCGTCTCCTCCAGCACAGCACGCGCGCGTGCCGCGATCCGCCCGCCCGCCGTACGCACCACGCGTTCCTGAAGGGCCCCGCCGTTGAGCCGGAGCAGCCGCGTCACCACCACCCGAAGCAGCGTGTCGGCGGCCAGCGCGTTGCCTTCCTCGGCCGCGCGCAAGACCTCATGAACGAGCGTGACCGAATACGGATCATCGAACACGGGAGCGAGGAAACCCGGGGTCCCCCGAATCACCGTGGTCTCCGCGGCGATCTCGGCCACCACCTCGGGCGCCGGGTAGACAGCTCCGTACCGCCACCCTTCGGGAACCCCCGCTCGTCCCGTATGCGGTGTATCGGGATTGACCAGCGCGAGCGCCCCCGGTCCCGCGTACTGATCGGCCTCCCGGTGGTGGAACACCTCCACCCCTTCGGTGATGGCGGCGATGACGAAGTTCTCGTGGGTGTGCCGGACAAAGGTCTTGTGGATGTACCGGGCGCGCAGCAGATCGACACCGGGCAGCTCCGCGTACCGCCAGTGCCGCGCCCGCTCGACCGAACCCGCCATACCCCCATTCTCCGTGAAGGAGCCTCGGTCCACCGGCTCACCCCCACGCACTCCCGTCGCTCCACCGCCGGAGGCAAATTCGCAGGTCAGGGCAATTGTCAGTGGCGAGGTGCAGGATGGACGCATGGTCAGCTCCGCACACCGAGCCCTCGACGACTTCTCCCCCGCGACCCGCGGCTGGTTCACGGGGGCCTTCTCCGCGCCCACCGCGGCCCAGACCGGCGCGTGGGAGGCCATCGGCGAGGGCTCGGACGTGCTGGTGGTGGCCCCGACCGGCTCGGGCAAGACCCTCGCCGCGTTCCTCGCCGCGCTCGACCAGCTCACCTCGACACCCCCGCCGGCCGATCCCCACAAACGCTGCCGCGTGCTCTACATCTCGCCGCTCAAGGCCCTCGCGGTCGACGTGGAACGCAACCTGCGCAGCCCTCTCACAGGCATCCGCCAGGAAGCTGTACGCCTGGGACTGCCCGAGCCCGAGGTCAAGGTGGGCATCCGCTCCGGTGACACCCCGCCCGCCGAGCGCCGTGCCCTCGCCACCCGCCCGCCGGACATCCTGATCACCACCCCCGAGTCGCTGTTCCTGATGCTCACGTCGGCCACACGCGACGCGCTGACGGGCGTGGAGACGGTGATCCTGGACGAGGTGCACGCGGTCGCCGGCACCAAGCGCGGCGCTCATCTCGCGCTCTCCCTGGAGCGGCTGGACGGGCTGCTGCCGAGGCCCGCCCGGCGTATCGGTCTCTCCGCGACCGTCCGTCCGGTCGACGAGATCGCCCGGTACCTCTCGCCCCAGCGCAAGGTGGAGATCGTCCAGCCCAAGTCCGGCAAGGAGTTCGACCTCTCGGTCGTCGTCCCGGTCGAGGACCTGGGCGAACTGGGCGGTTCTCCGGTCGCCGAGGGGAAGGAGGGCGCCGAACGGCCGTCCATCTGGCCGCATGTCGAGGAGCGGATCGCCGATCTCGTCCAGGCGCACCGCTCGACGATCGTGTTCGCCAACTCCCGGCGCCTCGCGGAGCGTCTGTGCAACCGGCTCAACGAGATCGCGTACGAGCGGGCCACCGGTGAGCCCCTCGCCGAACACCATGCTCCCGCCGAGCTGATGGGCGGCTCGGGCGCGGTCCAGGGCGCCCCTGCGGTCATCGCCCGGGCCCACCACGGATCGGTCTCCAAGGAACAGCGCGCGCTCGTCGAGGAGGACCTCAAAGCGGGCCGGCTGCCCGCGGTGGTGGCCACCTCCAGCCTCGAACTGGGCATCGACATGGGCGCGGTGGACCTGGTCGTCCAGGTCGAGTCGCCCCCGTCCGTGGCCTCCGGGCTGCAGCGCGTCGGACGCGCGGGACACCAGGTGGGCGCGGTGTCCAGAGGCGTCGTCTTTCCCAAGTACAGGGGGGACCTCGTCCAGGCGGCCGTGGTCACCGAGCGCATGCGCACTGGTTCGATCGAGTCCCTGCGGGTCCCCGCCAACCCCCTGGACGTCCTCGCCCAGCAGCTCGTCGCGATGGTGGCGCTGGACACCTGGCAGGTCGACGATCTGCTGTCCACGGTCCGCCGGGCGGCGCCCTTCGCCGCTCTCCCGGAGTCCGCGTTCACCGCGGTCCTCGACATGCTCGCGGGCCGCTACCCGTCCGACGCCTTCGCGGAGTTGCGCCCGCGCGTGGTGTGGGACCGTGTCGCCGGCACCGTGACAGGCCGTCCGGGCGCGCAGCGACTCGCCGTCACCTCCGGGGGCACGATTCCCGACCGGGGTCTCTTCGGGGTCTTCCTGGCCGGCGCCGACCCCAAGAAGGGTGGCGGCCGGGTCGGCGAGCTCGACGAGGAGATGGTGTACGAGTCCCGCGTGGGGGACGTCTTCACGCTCGGTACGAGCTCCTGGCGCATCGAGGACATCACCCGCGACCGCGTCCTGGTGTCCCCGGCTCCCGGTGTCCCAGGCCGGCTGCCCTTCTGGAAGGGCGACCAGTTGGGCCGCCCGCTCGAACTGGGCCGCGCGGTGGGCGCCTTCCTGCGCGAGGTCGGTTCCCTGCCCGAGGAGGACGCCCGCCTCCGGCTCCTCGCCGCCGGACTCGACGCGTGGGCCGCCGGCAACGTCATCTCCTACCTGGCCGAACAGCGCGAGGCCTGCGGCCACATCCCGGACGACCGGACCATCGTCGTGGAGCAGTTCCGCGACGAGCTCGGCGACTGGCGGGTCGTCGTCCACTCACCCTTCGGCGCTCAGGTCCACGCCCCGTGGGCGCTCGCGCTCGGCGCCCGCCTCTCCGAGCGGTACGGCATGGACGCCCAGGTCATGCACGCCGACGACGGCATCGTGCTGCGCCTCCCGGACGCCGATCTGATGAGTCTGGACCTGCTCGACCAGGAGCCGGCGAGGACCGGCACGGAATATGACGCCGACCGAGCTCCCGTGGGCGCGGCGGACGTGGCCTTCGACAAGGGCGAGGTCAACCAGATCGTTACCGACCAGGTGGGCGGCTCGGCCCTGTTCGCGGCCCGCTTCCGCGAGTGCGCCGCGCGCGCCCTGCTGCTCCCGCGCCGCAACCCGGGCAAACGCACCCCGCTCTGGCAGCAGCGTCAGCGGGCCTCGCAACTGCTCCAGGTGGCAAGCGAGTTCGGTTCGTTCCCCATCGTTCTCGAAGCGGTCCGCGAATGCCTCCAGGACGTCTTCGACGTGCCCGGCCTCGTGGAACTGATGGGCGACATCGAGTCCCGCAAGGTGCGCCTGGTCGAGGTCAGCACTCCCGAGCCCTCCCCCTTCGCCCGTTCCCTCCTCTTCGGGTACGTGGCCCAGTTCCTGTACGAGGGCGACTCTCCCCTGGCCGAGCGGCGCGCCGCCGCCCTGTCGCTGGACTCACGGCTGCTGGCCGAGCTGCTGGGCCAGGCCGAGCTGCGCGAACTGCTCGACGCCGAGGTGCTGACCGAGCTTGAGCGGGAACTGCGGTGGCTCACCGAGGACCGACGCGCGAAGGACGCCGAAAGCGTGGCGGACCTGCTGCGCCTGCTCGGCCCGCTCACCGACGCCGAGCTGGCGGAGCGCGGCGCCGATCCGCAGTGGGCCCGGGAGCTGGCCGGCGCCCGCCGCGCGATCCGGGTCCGCATCGGCGGCGCCGACCACTGGGCGGCGATCGAGGACGCGGGCCGGCTGCGCGACGCGCTCGGCACGGCGTTGCCGGTCGGTGTCCCGGAGGCCTTCACCGAGCCGGTCAAGGACCCGCTCGGCGACCTCCTCGCCCGCCACGCCCGCACCCACGGCCCGTTCACCTCGGCCACCGCGGCAGCCCGCTTCGGCCTGGGCGTGGCGGTCACCGAGGGCGCGCTTCAGCGTCTGGCGGCGAGCGGCCGCGTCGTACAGGGGGAGTTCCACCCGGCCGGCATCGGCCAGGAGTGGTGCGACGCGACGGTCCTGCGCCGCCTCCGGCGCCGCTCCCTGGCCGCCCTGCGGCACGAACTGGAGCCGGTACCGCCCCCGGCGCTCGCACAGTTCCTGCCGCAGTGGCAGCACATCGGCAAGGGCCACGGGCTGCGCGGCGTCGACGGACTCGTGCGCGCGGTCGAGCAGTTGCAGGGCGCCTCCGTGCCGGCGTCCGCTCTGGAGAAGCTGGTCCTGCCGTCCCGGGTGGCGAACTACGCCCCCGCGATGCTCGACGAACTCACGGCGGCCGGGGAGATCGTCTGGGCCGGGGCGGGCGCTCTTCCCGGCAAGGACGGCTGGGTGTCCCTGTACCTGGCGGACACGGCCCCGCTGCTCCTGCCACCGCCCCATCCCCTGGAGCCCACCGCGCTCCACCAGTCCGTCCTCGACACCCTCACCGGGGGCTACGGACTCTTCTTCCGCCAGATCGCCGACCAGGTCCGCGCCACCACGCACCCGGACGCGACGGATCCCCAACTGGCCGACGCCGTCTGGGACCTGGCCTGGTCGGGACGGCTCACGAACGACACACTCACCCCGATGCGCTCCCTCCTGGGTTCCGGCCGTACGGCAGGCTCGACGGCGCACCGGGCGAAACGCGCCGTCCCGCGCGGCCGGTACGGCTCGCTGACAGCCGCCGCACGCCCCGCCTCGCGCGGTGGCCCACCGACCGTGGCCGGCCGCTGGTCCCTGCTGCCGGGACCTGAGCCCGACCCCACCGTCCGCGCCCACGCACTTGCCCGCACCCTGCTGGACCGCCATGGGGTGGTGACCCGCGGAGCCGTTTCCGCGGAGGGCGTCGAGGGCGGCTTCTCAGCCGTGTACCGCGTCCTCTCCGCCTTCGAGGACAGCGGTCAGGCCCGTCGCGGCTACGTGGTGGAGGGGCTCGGGGCCGCCCAGTTCGCCATGGACGGCGCGGTGGACCGCCTCCGCGCGACAGCGAACGCCCGGGACCGCGGCGACTCCCGGCCCTCCCCGGGCTTCGGCCCCGGCAATGACGGCACGGTCGACACACACGGCGCGACCTCCCCCGCAGACCACGGTTTCGTGGACGACGTCGACTTCGACGTCGACCTCGACTTCAACTCTCCCTCACCCCACGCCCGCACATCCCGAAGCCCCCGCGACCCGGCCCACGGCTTCGCCGGAAGCGCCTGGTCCCGCAACTCCCCCGCCTCGTCCACTTCCGCCTCCTCCGGAAGCACCCGTGCCGTCGTCCTCGCCGCCGCCGATCCGGCGAACGCGTACGGTGCCGCACTCCCCTGGCCGGAGCCCCCGACCGGCGCCGGCCACAAACCGGGCCGGAAGGCCGGTTCCCTGGTGGTGCTGGTAGACGGCGAACTGACTCTCTACATGGAGCGCGGCGGCAAGACGCTGCTGGCCTGGCCCTCCGAACCTGACGGCGGGCCCGTCGAAGACCCCCGTCTGCGCGCGGCGGCCGAAGCCCTCGCCGCAGCCGCCCGCGCCGGTTCCCTCGGCACGGTCACCGTGGAACGAGTCAACGGCGCCTCGTCCCTGACCTCTCCCTTCGGCACCCTTCTGGAAGGAGCGGGCTTCATCGCGACCCCCCGCGGCCTGCGCCTACGCGCATGATCATCAGCGCGAAGGCCCCGTCCGACGCCGACATGTCACCCTGGACCCATGCCCGAAGGTGACACGGTCTGGCAGGCCGCGAGGCGACTGCACATCGCGCTCGCCGGCAAAACGCTGACCCGTTCCGACCTCCGCGTGCCCAAGTACGCCACGGCCGACCTCACCGGCCGTACCGTCCTGGACGTCACTCCGCGCGGCAAGCACCTCCTCACCCGAGTCGAGGGCGACCTGACCCTCCACTCACACTTGCGGATGGACGGCTCCTGGAAGATCTACGAGAACGGCCGGCGCTGGAGCGGCGGCCCGTCGCACCAGATCCGCGCGATCCTCGGCACCGCGGACCTCAGTGCCGTCGGCTACCGCCTCCCCGTCCTCGAACTGCTGCGCACCGCCGACGAACACCGGGCCGTCGGCCACCTCGGCCCCGACCTCCTGGGCCCGGACTGGAACCCCGACCAGGCCCTCGCCAACCTCCTCACGGACCCCGCCCGCCCGCTGGGCGAAGCCCTGCTGGACCAGCGCAACCTCGCCGGCATCGGCAATGTCTACAAGAGCGAGCTGTGCTTCCTCCTCGGCGCCACACCGTGGCTCCCCGTCGGCGACCTGCCCGCCGACCGCACCACGAAGCTGCCCGCATTCGCGAAGAGACTCCTCGAAGCCAACCGGGACCGTCCAGCCCGCAACACGACGGGCCGCCGCGGCCAGAACCTCTTCGTGTACGGCCGCGCGTCCCGCCCCTGTCTGCGCTGCCAGACCCCCGTCCGCGTCGCCGACCAGGGCGACGGCTCCCGCGAGCGCCCCACCTACTGGTGCCCGACCTGCCAGCGAGGCCCGGCCCCCGTCTCCGGCGCCGCCAGAGCGCAGCGCAAACCACTCCCGTACACCTGACACCACACACGCGCCGCCCGACGGGAACCCCACACCCGCACCCCCTGAGTACCGAACCCCGCACGGCCAATTGACGACCCGTCAGAAACCCTCGTACCGTCCCAGCATGCCCGTACAGGCGTACGACCTCACCGGACGCACCGCATTCGTCACCGGGGCCGCGAGCGGAATCGGACGCGCATCCGCCGTACTGCTCGCCGAGGCGGGCGCCACCGTGCACTGCGCAGACCGGGACGCACAGGGACTGCACGAGACGGCGACCCTGATCAAGGGCATGGGCGGCACAGCCCGTACCCACCACCTGGACGTCACCGACCGGGCCCAGATCCGACAGGCCGTCGCCTCGTGCGAGCGGCTGGACATCATGGCGGCGGTCGCCGGGATCATGCACAGCAGCCCCGTACTGGAGACCCGTGACGAGGACCTCGATCGCGTCCTGAGCGTCAACTTCAAGGGCGTGCTGTACGCCTGCCAGGAGGCGGCCCGTCTGATGATCTCCCGGAACACCCGGGGCAGCATCGTCACCATGGCCTCGGGCGCCGTCGACACCGGCAGCCCCGGCCTGCTCTGCTACGGCGTCGCCAAGGCGGCGGTCGTCCAGCTGACGAAGACGCTGGCCGCCGAGATCGGGCGCCACGGCATCCGGGTCAACGCCGTCGCGCCGGGCTGGATCCGTACGCCGATGACCGACCGCCACGACGGCGAGGCACAGGCGCACACCGAGGCCCTGATGGCCCGCATGGCTCCCCTGGGCCGGGTGGGCGAACCGGAGGAGGTCGCCCACGCCGTGCTGCACCTGGCGTCCGACGCGTCGGCGTTCACCACGGGCCAGATCATCCGTCCGAACGGCGGTGTGGCGATGCCCTGGTAGCACCGGCGCCGGCATCGATGCCCGCACCACCCAGCCCGCGCACCTCCCCCGTGACCCCCGACACCGCCGTGACCCGCGCGGCCGAAGCCTTAGGCACGCAGTGCACCGGCAGCAGACTCAGCCCCCATCCCCCGGCCGCGACCGCCCCCTCCAGCACCCCCGCACCGGGTGCCAGCGCGAGCCGCAGAACTGCCCACCACCAGATGCCCCCGAGCCCCAGCAGCGCCCCCCAGCGAACTATCCGCACCGCCATGGCCCACCTCCAGCCCCACGCTAGAACGCCCCGCTCACCCGCACACAGGGCGCATCACCGGCACAGAGGCGCACCGCTTTCCCGGAGCCGGCCGCGCGGGAGATCATGCGCGCCCGGCTCCTCACCACCATGACCGCCCGACGACCCACCGGCAAACGCACCAGGGACGGACCCACGAGAGTGCGTGCGGAGCGGGTGCACAACGCGAGAGCCCCGACCGCGCTCCTCCGGGTCTCCCCGGAGAAGCCCCGGCCGGGGCTCTCACACACACTGACTCTCGTGCACCTCAGGCGGCGACGACATCCACCGCTTCGGCGGGCGCCTTGATGGTCACCCGTTCCGGTGGCACACCGGCCACCGATACGGAACCCAGCATGGGACGCACCGGCGTGGGTACAGGTTCGTTGGCCGCAGCAGACTGGGCCAGCTCGGCGAGGGCGAGATCGTCACTCACTTCCCGCATGAGCTCGGACATCCGTACGTCCAGCGCGTCGCAGATCGCGGACAGCAGTTCGGAGGATGCCTCCTTCTGCCCCCGCTCCACCTCGGAGAGATAGCCGAGTGAGACTCGGGCGGACGAGGAGACTTCGCGCAGAGTACGGCCCTGGCGCTGGCGCTGCCGACGCAGCACGTCACCCAACAGGCGACGGAGCAGAATCATCGGTGGCTCCCTCCTCGGACCGTGTAGCCGCATCCTTCACGCCCCACCGTACCGCCTTGCGCCGCGGCCGTGCGGGGAGCGATGCCGTGTTCACTCAGGGCTGCAAACATCAGGTCCCCCCGTTCTGTTCCGTATTCTGTGCCCGCTCATTCCCGGTCTGTTCGCCCGCAATCCCCTCAAGGAGGAGTGCGAGTACGCTCCGTACACTCTCCATACGAATTTCCGCCCGGGAGCCGTTCAACCGCAGCGACGCCACTTTTCCGCCACCTTGGGAACCGGATTCCGGGGCGTGAGGGCCGTCGACCGCCACGAAAACCGTGCCGACGGGCTGCCCGTCCTGCGGTTCCGGGCCGGCGACGCCAGTCGTCGCGACACCCCAGTCGGCGCCGAGAACTCTGCGGGCTCCGGCCGCCATCTGGGCCGCGACCTGCGGGTCCACCGCTCCTCGGGCGCTCAGGAGAGCAGCGTCGACGCCCAGCACCTGGTGCTTCAGTTCGGTCGCGTACGCGGTCACCCCGCCCCGGAACACCTTGGACGCCCCGGGCACCGATGTGATCTCGGCCGCGACCAGACCACCCGTGAGGGACTCCGCGACAGCGAGCGTCTCCCCTCTCACTGTCAGTAGTCCGACCACGTCGGCGGCCACGGAACTCACCGTTCCGCCTCCATGGAAGCCGCCTCGCGCGCGGCGATTCCCTCGTTGCGCAGCACAATGGCCTGTCTTACGTAGTCGAGGCCGGTCACCACGGTCAGCACCACCGCCGCGGCCATCACCCAGAACCTCAGCGTCGCCAGCGGCCCCGTCAGCGCCAGGACGTACATCCCGACGGCCACGCCCTGTGTGAGCGTCTTGAGCTTGCCGCCGCGGCTCGCGGGGATCACGCCGTAACGGATCACGACGAAGCGCAGCAGTGTGATCCCGAGCTCACGCCCGAGGATCACCCCGGTCACCCACCACGGCAGGTCACCGAGCGCGGAGAGACAGAGCAGCGCCGCTCCCATGATCGCCTTGTCGGCGATGGGGTCGGCGATCTTCCCGAAGTCGGTGACGAGGTCGTACGTACGCGCGAGATGACCGTCGAAGATGTCGGTGATCATGGCGACGGCGAAGGCCGCCCATGCCAGCGAGCGCCACGCCGGGTCGTATCCCCCGTCGGTCAGCATCAGGGCCACGAAACCTGGCACAAGGAGCAACCGGATCATCGTAAGAATGTTCGCGATGTTCCAGAGGCTGGCCTGATTGACGGCAGCGGCCCCCAACTTCCCGCCGCGCACCGCCTTCACACCCTCCAGGTCATCGGTGACCAGGAAGTCGACGCCGGACCCGGATGCCTCGGAGCCGACAGCGGGGCCGGAGGGCGCGGGAGCGACCGAGGAGCCGGTGGCCCCCGTGGTACCCATCGCGCCCGGTACAGCCACCGCACCCGGAACGCTCTTGGCGTTCCGCGCGCTGGAGGAGCCGCCCGCTGCGGATGCCGGGACTCCGGTCATCTGGTCGCCTCCTCTGACTCCGAACACCCGACCACGCCGAGCGAGCCCGGAAGCAGCTCGGCCACCAGGTCGACACCTTCCGTACCGACCACTTTCGCCTCGACCATACGACCGACGCTCAGCTCTTCGCCGCCCGTGAGACCCGCGAAGTCCGCGAAGTTGGTGAACAGCACCTGCCCGTCGGTCTCCGGTGCCTGGTGCGCGCCGCGGCCGTACGCGCCCTCCTCGCCGCCGACCGACTCGACCAGCACGTGCACGGTCTCACCGACGCGCTCCTCCGCGCGCTGCGAGACCAGCTCCTCGGCCAGCCGCGACACGCGGGCGAGCCGCGCCGCGACCACGTCCTCGTCCAGCTTGTTCTCGTACGTCGCCGCCTCCGTGCCGTCCTCGTCGGAGTACCCGAAGACACCGATGGCGTCCAGGCGCGCGTTGTTCAGGAACCGCTCCAGCTCCGCCAGGTCGGCCTCGGTCTCACCGGGGAAGCCCACGATGAAGTTGGACCGCACGCCGGCCTGCGGCGCCTTGCTCCTGATGGTGTCGAGCAGCTCCAGGAAGCGGTCGGTGTCACCGAAGCGCCGCATCGCGCGCAGCACGTCGGGCGCGGAGTGCTGGAAGGAGAGGTCGAAGTAGGGGGCGACCTTCGGGGTCGAGGTCAGTACGTCGATGAGCCCCGGGCGCATCTCGGCGGGCTGGAGATAGCTCACGCGCACGCGCTCGATGCCGTCGACGTCCGCGAGCTCGGGCAGCAGCGACTCCAGCAGACGGATGTCGCCCAGGTCCTTGCCGTACGAGGTGTTGTTCTCGGAGACGAGCATGACCTCCTTGACGCCCTGCTCCGCGAGCCACCTGGTCTCGTTCAGTACGTCGCTGGGGCGGCGCGAGATGAAGGAGCCGCGGAAGGACGGGATGGCGCAGAAGGTGCAGCGCCGGTCGCAGCCGGAGGCCAGCTTCACCGAGGCGACAGGCGCGCCGTCGAGCCGCCGGCGCAGCGGCGCGCGGGGGCCGGAGACCGGAGCGACGCCTTCGGGGAGGTCGGCAGGGGCCTCGGTCGGTTCCACCGGCCCGGCGAGCGCACCGGCGTCGGCGTCCGTGGCGGCGCCGTGGCCCGGGAGAGCGACCCCCGCACCCGCGCCCTGCCGCTCGGCCGGGCTGATCGGCAGCAGCTTGCGCCGGTCGCGCGGAGTGTGCGAGGCGTGGATACCGCCGTTCAGGATGGTCCGGAGGCGGTCGGAGATGTCGGCGTAGTCGTCGAAGCCGAGCACACCGTCGGCCTCGGGCAGCGCTTCGGCGAGTTCCTTGCCGTACCGCTCGGCCATGCAGCCCACCGCCACGACGGCCTGGGTTCTGCCGTGCCCCTTGAGGTCGTTGGCCTCGAGAAGGGCGTCGACGGAGTCCTTCTTGGCGGCCTCGACGAAGCCACAGGTGTTGACGACGGCGACATCCGCGTCCTCGGCGTCCTCCACGAGTTGCCAGCCGTCCGCCTCCAAGCGGCCTGCGAGCTCCTCCGAGTCCACCTCGTTACGGGCGCAGCCAAGGGTGACGAGTGCGACGGTACGGCGTTCAGGCATGGGCTCAAGACTACTTCGTCCCACTGACACCCCACGTCGACGGGGCTGG
>NZ_AEJB01000402.1 GCF_000331005.1 Streptomyces turgidiscabies Car8 | reverse complement strand
GCCGCAACCGAACGGAGGCCAGCACATGCCAGCGACCAGTGACCCCTGATCAGGAGGTGGTGAGGACAATCTTGCCGAACTGGTCACCGGATTCGAGGCGTTCGAAGCCCTCGCGGGCCCGGTCCAGCGGGAGCACCTCGTCGATGACGGGGCGTACACCGGTGGTGGCGCAGAAGGACAGCAGATCCTCCAACTCGTCCTTCGTGCCCATCGTCGAGCCGACGACCTTGAGTTCGAGGAAGAAGATGCGGGTCAGCTCGGCGTGCGAGGGACGGTCCCCGCTGGTGGCGCCGGAGATGACGAGGGTGCCGCCGGGCCGCAGCGACTTGACCGAGTGCGACCAGGTGGCCGCCCCGACCGTCTCGATCACGGCGTCCACGCGCTGCGGCAGCCGCGCCCCGGACTCCACCGCCTCGACGGCGCCCAGCTCCAGTGCCCGCTTCCGCTTCGCCTCGTCCCGGCTGGTGGCGAAGACACGCAGGCCCGCCGCCTTGCCGAGCACGATCGCGGCGGTCGCGACACCGCCACCGGCGCCCTGCACCAGCACCGAGTCGCCGGGGCGTACGCCCGCGTTGGTGAAGAGCATGCGGTACGCCGTCAGCCAGGCGGTGGGCAGACAGGCCGCCTCCGCGAAGGAGAGCTCCTTGGGCTTGGGCAGCACGTTCCACGCCGGTACGGCGACCTGCTCGGCGAAGGTGCCCTGGTAGCGCTCGGTGAGGATGGAGCGGGGTTCCTTGGGGCCGACGCCGTGGCCGGTCTGGCCGATGACGGAGTGCAGGACGACCTCGTTGCCGTCCGCGTCGACGCCGGCGGCGTCACAGCCGAGGATCATCGGCAGACGGTCCTCGGGGAGTCCGACTCCGCGCAGGGACCAGAGGTCGTGGTGGTTGAGCGAGGCGGCCCTGACGTCGACCGTCGCCCAGCCGGGACGCGCTTCGGGGGCTGGGCGGTCACCCAACTCCAGCCCGTCGAGCGGATGGTCGGGGTCGATGCGAGCGGCGTAGGCAGCGAACATGACCTTGACGATAGGGGGCACGGCGGGCCGGGGGAACGACACGGCGCTGTGACACACGCCCTGTTGAGTTTCACCCCCGCCGCCCTTACCGATACCGGCGCGGCCCCGCACCCCCAGCCCGTCCGGCACCTCTCCACCCAGGCCCACACCCCCAGCCCGTCCGGGCACCCCTCCAGCCCAGGCACACACCCCCAGCCCGTCCGGCGTTTGAGGACGAGGCCCCTTCAGGGCCGGCGGGGGGGCTGGGGG
>NZ_AEJB01000401.1 GCF_000331005.1 Streptomyces turgidiscabies Car8 | reverse complement strand
CAGGGGCGGTTCAGACGCGGCTCGTGCGCTGGACCGCGACGGTTGCCGAGCGGGGCGGACCGCCCACGGGGAGGCCGGGCCAGTTGCTGGTCGTGGGGTGCTCACCGGGGTGCTGGACGTTCACGAACAGGGTCCGGCCGTCCGGGGTGGCGGACACACCGGTGATCTCCGCGCCGCGCGGGGCGGTGAGGAAGCGGCGAACCGTGCCCGTGGTGGTGTCGGCGGCCAGCAGGGCGTTGTTCCCTGCGGCCTCGTGGACCGGGTCGGGGCCGTTCAGCCGGTGGCCGGAGATGCCCGTGGAGACCCACAGGGTGCCGTCCGTGCCGAACCACAGGCCCTTGGGCGAGGCGAACAGACCGTCGGGCGTCAGCCCCGGGTCACCGGCCGTCAGGAATGTCTCCCAGCGGAAGGTGTGGGCAAAGCCGTCGCCTCCGCTCGGGTTGTCCTCACGCCAGCGCAGTACCCGGCCGTACGGGTCGGCCGCCCGGCCGTGTTTCCGGGCCGCCCCCGAACCTGGCAGTGCCTGGCTCGCGCAGGTCGCGTCGCCCGAGCTGTTGGCCAGCGCCAGATAGACACGTCCGTCGGCCGGGCTGACCGCGACCCGTTCCGGGCGGCCGAGCCGCGTGGCGCCCAGGGCGTCGGCGGCCAGCCGGGCCCGGACCAGGACGTCGGCCTGGTCGCGCCAGCCCGCGGCGCGGGTGAGGGGGCCGGTGCCATGGGTGAGTGGCAGCCAGACGCCGGTGCCGTCGGGCGCGATCCGGGCCACATGGAGTGTGCCGTGGTCCAGCGGGCTGCGGCCCCGGGCACGCAGGCCGCGCCAGGTGTCCGAGCTGACGTACTTGTACAGGTACTCGCCGTCCTCGGCGTCGGTGCTGTGGACGACCACGCGGCCGGCGGCCTCGGTGACGGTGGCTCCGCCGTGCATGAAGCGGCCGAGCGCGGTGCGCTTGACCGGGACGGACGACGGGTCGTGGGGGTCCAGCTCCACGATCCAGCCGAAGGCGTCGGGCCGGGCCGTCGCCGATGCCAGGTCGAACCTTGGATCGGTGCGGTGCCAGGGGTGGCCGAAGCCGGAGGCGGACAGGTCGTAGCGGATGTCCGTCTCGGTACGGCGCCAGGCGGAGTCGTCCGTACCGAAGTACGCGTTGAAGTTCTCCTCGGCGGCCAGGAAGGTGCCCCACGGGGTGATGCCGTGGCCGGAACAGGCCAGGACGCCGGGGGCCGGGTCGGCGGCGACAGGCCCGGAGAACCGAACGGGGGTGTCGGGTGTGATCCGGCGGTTCTGGGACGCCTCCACGGTGTGCCAGCCGGTTCCGGAACTGCGGACCGCCACGACCGAGATGCCCTGGGCGGCCCGTGTGCCGGAGCCGGAGGACTCGTGGTTGATCACCAGCAGCCCACGGCGGTTGCCTGCGGCGCCTCTCGCCAGAGGGAGGAAGTGCAGGCCGTGATGGTGGCTGCCGACCCGGCCGGCCTGGAGGGGCAGACCCCAGGGAGCCAGAACGCTGGTCGCGAACCCGTCGGGCACCATGACCGTGTCCGCCTTACTCGCGGCCACCGCGCCGAAGCTCGCCGCCCCGAACGGCCCGCTGCCCGTGGACAGCGCGGCCGCACGGGACGCCGCCCCGAGCCCCAACAACCCCCGGGGGGCCACAGCACCCCCGGCGAGCATCCGCCGACGGGACGGGCCGAGGGGCCTGGGGGCGGGGCCGACCGACGGCGCCGCGATGCCGCGCGGGAAGCCGCCCGCCGGGTGCGGTACGGGGTCACTGGCCGACTGCCGCGCCGAGGACGAGGCCGTGTCCGGAGGCGGATTCCCCGCTCCGGACCGCATCGCACCCCCGGCTCCGGCGTGCGCCGGTCTCGCAGAATCGGCCCGCACCGGCGCCCCCTCCCGGCTTGCGTCGAATGCCCGGCCCCGCTCCCCTCCGAACTGCCCGCCCCCGTCTCCGCGGAACTCCGAGCCCCGGCCCCTGCCGGACGACTCCCTGCCTCGACTTTCGACAAACCCTTGACCCCGGTCTCCACCGAACCCCCGGCCTCGTTGTTCCTACGTCTGTTCTCGGTGTCGTCGGGCATCAGAACCGCCCCTGGTTGAGGGCCGTCTGGAGGGCCCTGGTCGTGCCTGCTCCCCAGCCGCCGTCGACCGTGAGGCCGGCGCCGATCATGCGGTTCAAGTGTGTCTGCAGGGCTCGCACCGAGGCCGCGCCGAAGTCGCCGTCGACCACCAGCGCGCTGCCGGACCAGGTGTTGAGGTGCTGTTGCAGGGCGCGTTTGGACGCCGGACCCCAACTGCCGTCGTCCGCTACGCCGATCGCCCGCTGGGTCGCGGCGATGGTGGCCGGACCGAACTCGCCGTCCACCGTCAGTTGTCCGCCGTCCGAGTAGGCCACGTACGCCCCCTCGGTAGCGGGACCCCACATGCCGTCCGCCGTCGTGCCGACCTTGGTCTGGAGCCAGCGCACGCCCGTCTCGGTGAGCGGGCCGAAGACGCCGTCGACCGTGAGAGGCGGGTTGTGGCCCAGCTCGTTCACCGCGTGCTGCTGGGACTCGACCGAGCGAACGGTCGTCAGGCCGCCGCCCGTCTCCCCGGACGACCCGGTGTACGCCACGTACGCCGCCTCGGTCGCCGAGCCCCACATACCGTCGGCCGCCACGCCGACCCGGGTCTGGAGCCAGCGGACACCCGCCTCCGTGGCAGGGCCGAAGCTGCCGTCGACCGTGAGCGCGGGGCTGTAGCCGAGGCCGTTCACCGCCCGCTGCTGCGAGGCGATAGACCGGACCGTGGACAGCCCGCCGCCGCCCCCCTGCCCGATGTACGCCTTGTACGCCGCTTCCGTGTTCGGCCCCCACAACCCGTCAGCCGTGGCACCGACCCGGGTCTGGAGCCAGCGCACTCCCGCGTCGGTGCGCGGGCCGAAGCTGCCGTCGACGTCCAGCGGCGGGCTGTAGCCGAGCCCGTTGACCGCGCTCTGCTGTGAGGCGATCGACCGTACGGTGGTCAGGCCGCCGCTGGATCCGTCGCCCGGCGGGAGACCGTCGTACACCGGCTCACCTCCCACGATGGGGATGGTGGTGCCCAAAAGCCCGGACAGGACCCAGCTGCGCAGGGCGGCGCCGGGACAGTCGGTGTTGCCGATCGCCCCGTGATAGGTCGCGGACAGCGAGTGCCCGGTCATCTCGATCCAGTGGAAGTACAGGCTGCGGATGGAGTTCATCGACGCCTGCGTGGCGTCCCCGTTGCGGCCGATGAAGCACACCCCGATGTGCGTGGTGTTGTAACCCGTCGCGTGCGCACCCTCGTTGGCCCAGCCACGGCCTTCGAAGACGCGGCCCTCCGTGTCGACGAGGAAGTTGTAGCCGATGTCCCACCAGCCGTTGGAGTCCATGTGGTAGTTCTGGATCGCCCGTACGGTCTGGGTGCTGGGGGCCGCCGAGTAGTGCACCGCGAACCCGGTGCGCGCGGACGTCGGGACCGTCACCTGACTGACCGGCGGCCGGGCTCCCCATTGCGCGCGGGAGACGATCTGGAGCTGGTTCGGAATGCCGTCGTCGGGAATTCCGGGATCGATGGCCGACCCGATCCGAGCATAGGGGAGCAGCTTTCCCGGGCAGTCCGTGTCATATCCCTGGGAATGCGGGAATATGTTTGGTCCGCCTTTTTTGTCCGCGGTGACATCGGTGCGCAGATACTGGATCAGATTTCTGATCGCGGTCAGCATCGCGGAAGTCGGCTGGTCGTCGCCTCTGAGTAGTGCGCAGATAGAGTAAAAGGCCGCGTTCCGGCCGATCGCGCCGTAGACCGGCACCCAGACATGCCCTGCGGGGACGTTTCCCGAGGCCGGCGAATCGCCCCCGTTGGCCTCGCCGCGCTCCCGGCCACGGCCTTCGTAGATCCTGCCGTGCGGGCAGACGAAGTAGTTGTACCCGCAGTCCCCGTCCGCCTTGCTGTACATGTCCGACCAAGCGTCGGCGACATCCGCCGCGCACTCCGTCTCGTTGTCGAGGTCGGAGGATCCGCCGCCCCGGTAGTGGATGAAGAACCCCCCTCGCCATGGGGTCCACGCCCGGGTGGAGGGCTGCGGAGGAGCCCCCACCTCCTTGATCAGCTGAGCGGCCGCCGCCTCGTACTGCATGGTCGATCCCAGCAATTTCCTGGTGATGATCACCGTGCCCCTGAATGTGTCAGGGGTGTGGGCCGCCCACGTGCTTCTGAGCAGAATCTCGATGGCCAAGGCGGTAATTCCTTCCGGGGGACGGGCACCCGCCGGACCTGGCGTGTGGTGTCAACGATTGCCCGGACCCCGGCCGTGGGCCATGCTTTTGCGGCTGAGTGCAAAAGCTCAGCTCACAGAGGGGAGAACATGGCGCTCCGTATACATTTCACCGAGGTCGACCTGGCGAGAACCAGATTGGCCAGAGGACCCGACCCGCTCTGGGAGGTCGCCGCGAGCCTGCACCGCCTCCAGTCCAGCCACGGCCGCTGGGCCTACGCCGACTGGTACCGCACGGCACGGGGCGCGGTACGGGAGCGGGGGCTGGAACGTCCTCTTCGCGAGACGCTCCTGCGGTTGTATCCGAGGGCCGCGTACTTCCCGGACTTCCTCACGCCGCCACAGACGGCGGGCGGCGGTCCGGACGGCAGCCTGGACAGTGGGCTCGACGCCATCCTGGCCACCGAGCCCCGGCGCGTCGCGGAGGAGATGGGCCTGCTGCTGCGGCGGCGGACCGTCGGATCCCCGTCCGGGGCGTCGCGCCGGGCCGAGCTCGCGGAGTTACCGGAGCGCAAGGCGCTGGTGAGCCTGCTGCGCGCCTACCACGAAACGGTCATCGCGCCCCACGGGGACCGGATGGAGGCGCTGATCGAGGCCGAGCGCACGGCACGCCTACGAGCCCTCCTGGACGGCGGCGTCGAGGGGATGCTGGCCGGCCTCGGGCCGATGATGCGCTGGCAGCGACCCGTCCTGCACGTCACGTATCCGGTGGAGGACCGGGATCTCCACCTCGACGGGAGGGGCCTGATCCTCGTCCCGTCGTACTTCTGCTGGGGTGCCCCGGTCAGTCTCGCCGACCCCGGACTGCCGCCGGTCCTGTGCTATCCGGTGCTCCACGAGCCACTCGCCCCCGTCGGAGAAGGCCTGGACACCCCATCCGGGAGGCCCCTGACGGACCTGTTGGGGCGGGCCAGGGCCGCCGCCCTGCACGCCGCGGCGGCCGGTGCCACCACCGGCGAGATCGCCCGGTTCGCGGGTGTCTCCGCGTCCTCGGCCAGCCGGCACGCGACCGCGCTGCGCAACGCCGGTCTGATCACCACCACCCGGCAGGGTGCGACGGTCCTTCACACGCTGACCCCGGTCGGGGCGGCCATGCTCCGCGCGGCCACGCGCGGTCCGGTCGGCCGACATCCGCGATGACCGTCGTACGGCCAGGACGTCCTCGATGCCCAAGCCGCCAAGTGGGACCGCGCGCGTCAGCCGGATACCCAGGTACGGCGGAGGCGCCTCCCGGCCGGGGTGACTCAGTGACTGGCGAGTTCACCGGTGAGCTTGCCGTGCAGGTGCGCGCTGGGGTCGTTGAGGCCGGTGATCTCGACAGTCTTTCCGCGCTGGCCGTACTTCGTCTCGATCGCGTCCAGGGCGGCGACGGAGGAAGCGTCCCAGATGTGTGCGGCGGACAGATCGATGACCACATGGTCGGCTTCGGTGGCGTAGTCGAACCGGCCCACGAGGTCGTTGGACGAGGCGAAGAACAACTCGCCGGTGACCCGGTAGACCACCGTCGTACCGTCGGGTCCGGTCACGGCGGTGACGTCGGCGAGGTGTGCGACCCGCTTGGCGAAGATGACCATCGCGGTGACCGAACCGACGACGACGCCGATGGCGAGGTTGTGGGTGGCGACGACGAAGCCGACCGTGACGACCATGACGGTGATCTCGCCGACGGGCATCCGCCTGAGGGTCCTGGGGGCGAGGGAGTGCCAGTCGAAGGTCGCGAAGGACACCATGACCATGACGGCGACCAGGGCGGCCATGGGGATGTCGGAGACGACCGGACCGAAGACGATGCACAGCACCATGAGGAACGCGCCGGCGAGGAAGGTGGACAGACGGGTCCGGGCGCCGGACACCTTCACGTTGATCATCGTCTGCCCGATCATGGCGCAGCCGCCCATACCTCCGAAGAACCCGGTCACGATGTTGGCGATGCCCTGGCCGATGGACTCGCGGGTCTTGGAGGAGCGCGTGTCGGTGATGTCGTCCACCAGCTTGGCGGTCATCAGTGACTCCATCAGCCCGACCAGCGCCATGGCGAAGGCGTACGGCGCGACGGTGGTCAGCGTGTCGACGGTGAACGGTACGTCCGGCAGGCCCGGCACCGGCAGCGAGGACGGCAGTACGCCCTTGTCGCCCACGGTCGGCACCGCGATGCCCGCCGCGACGGTGATGACGGTGAGGATGACGATGGACACCAGGGGCGCCGGGATCACCTTCGTGACCCTCGGGAAGTACACCATCAGGGCGAGGCCGCCGATGATCAGCGGATACACGGCCCAGGGCACGTTCCGCATCTCCGGCACCTGCGCCAGGAAGATCAGAATGGCGAGCGAGTTCACGAAGCCGACCATCACGGAGCGGGGGATGAACCGCATCAGCTTCGCCACCCCGAGTGCGCCGAGCGCGATCTGGAAGACGCCGGCGAGGATGACAGCGGCGACCAGGTAACCGAAGCCGTGTTCACGGTTCAGCGGTGCGATCACCAGCGCCACGGCCCCCGTCGCGGCCGAGATCATCGCCGGGCGCCCGCCCACGACGGAGATCACCACAGCCATGGTGAACGAGGCGAACAGACCGATCGCCGGATCCACTCCAGCGATGACCGAGAAGGAGATCGCCTCGGGAATCAGCGCGAGCGCGACGACGAGGCCCGCCAGGATCTCGGTACGCCACACCTTCGGATCGGACAGCCAGTCGGGGCGCAGGCCACGCAGCCGAGCGGCGGGAGACAGAGCGGAAGAGGACAAGGAAGCAGGCACCTGTCGTACTCGGGCACGCCCTGTCGAAGCAGTTCGGGGCGGGCGGGAACGGGTGGGCGGGCCAGGACGGCATCCCACGGATGGCCCGAGGAAGGCGGACCGGAGCCTTCGGCGAGGCGGACGCTGACGTCAGCTGGACCTGTCCTTCACGCAGCGGCACGCGGCCGGGCGCGTCTTCAGGAGCAGCGCGTTCGGATCCTCGCCGGGGGCGTCGTCGACCCCGACACGGCAGCGGTGCGGCCAGCCGATCTCGCCGCCCGCGACTCTACCCTAACGTTAGAGTAGGGATGGAAAGTCCCATCGGAGCGGCAGCACCAGGCACACCACGAAGGGCCAGGCCACGGGCGTGCACGACAAGCACATGCAAATCGGGGAAGTAGCCTCGCGCACAGAGTTGTCCCTGCGCACCATCCGCCACTACGAGGAAGCCGGACTCGTCGCCCCCTCGGCCCGTTCCCAGGGCGGCTTCCGCCTCTACACCGAGACCGACGTCGCCCGCCTGATGGTCATCCGCCGTATGAAACCCCTCGGCTTCACCCTCGACCAGATGCGCGACCTGCTCGACGCCACCGACCGCCTTGACTCGGACACCGCGCTCGCCGGTGCCGAGAGGGAGGCGCTGCTGGATCGCGTACGAATGTACGAACAGGCTGCCACCGAGCAGGTGGAGAGGCTTCGCGTCCAACTCGCCCGTGCGCAGGACTTCGCGGCCACACTCAACGCCCGTCTGGAACACGACGCGGCGCGGAACACCTCTCCCGAGCGGACCTGACCGGTCACCAGCGGGCCCAACCGGCCCTGGGCGCAGGTCTGTACCGTTGCTGGTCAGGGCCCATATACGTGGCGGCTGCCGGGTGTACGGCGAAACGTGAGGGCCCCGGCGGACGGTGCGCCGGGGCCCTCGTTCAGGCGGCCGGTCTCAGATGGTTACCGTGTGATCACGAACCGGTAGCGCGCATACGGACGCGGGTCGGCGATCCGGTCCACATCCAGCGGACCCGACCTCGCGAGCGCGACAGGGGCGGGGGAAGATGCGACAGCGGGCTCGGGACACTGCACTGTTACCCACCCACGACCCAACACCCCACCTGCACAGAGAACTTGAAGCCGCACCGTAAGGATCGCCGGCGCCACCAGGGAGTCCGCAGCATGACCCGCATCACGCAGCCCCTCAGCGGGTCGGCTGCAGTCGACGACGCAGCACAAAGCGTCACGCGCCCGTTCTACGTATACGCCGTGCTCGTCAACACGCTGTTCCAGCGCGGCGTATTCGTCCTCTTCCTCTATGCGCGAGGCTTCTCCGTCGGGCAAGTGGCCCTGCTGCAGACATTGCTCTACCTGGTCAGCGGACTCGCGGAGTTGCCGACGGGAGTCATCGCCGACCGAATAGGCAGGCGTGCCAGCATCGTGATCGGTCAGCTGCTGATCGCTGGATGTCTGCTCGGTCAGGTGGCGTTCGCCAACTACTGGGTGTTCCTGGCGCTGTTCGTCGGGCAGGGCGTGGGCATGGCATGTGTGTCCGGTTCGGACACCGCTCTGCTGTACGACCTGCTCGTGCGTCGGGGCGCGACGGCCGGCTACGTCAAGATCAAGTCCCGGTTCACCATGCTCGGGACGGTCACCTCGGGAGCAGCCATCGTCCTCGGCGGCCAACTGCAGCGGATTTCCTGGGGGTTCGTCTACGTCGGTTCGGCGGTGTGCCTCGTCCTGGCCGTGGTGGTGCTGATGTCACGGGTGCCCGAGATCCGCGGCGCGGACGCGGTGGACGAGCAGGACGGAACCGAGGAGGAGCACCGCGACGCCACGGCATGGCGGGCGATGCTTCGGGTCGCCACGCCGGCGCTCGTGACGCTTGTCGTGGTGTCCGGATTGATGCATGCGACGTTGACGCCGTACATCATTTTCACCCAGAAGACCCTCTCCGACCAGGGTGCGGGCACCGCACTGGTCAGCGTTGTCATATCGGCGGGATTCTTCGCCGGCGGGCTCACTCCGCTGCTGTCGGCCCGCGCGAACCGGCTCATCGGGTACCGGGTCATCGTCCCGGTGTCTCTCCTGACGCTCGCCGCGGCACTCGTCCTGACCGGCCTCGGTCTTGCCTGGGTCACCATCGCCGCTTTCCTGGCCCTGGTCGGCATTCCCGAGATCACCGCCGTGATCGTGGACAACGTGTTCAACGAGGCCGTGCCGTCGCGCCATCGGGCGAGCCTGCTGTCGATGATCGCATTCGTCGAGTCGGCGCTCATCGGCATCGGCTATCTCGTCCTCGGCGTGCTCATGGACGGGCTGGGTTCCAGTGAGGGCATGGCCGCCTACGCCGCGGTCCCCCTGCTGGCATGTCTCCTGTGGCTCCCGGTGCTCTTCCGAAGGACACCTGTGACCACCGAGACCGAGAAACCCGGTGTTGTCGACCGGCTCACCTTCGGCGGAAACATCATCGAGACCGGCAGCGACTCCTAGGGCCTGTTCCAGGTTCGGATCATTGGTTTGGGGATTCGCCGGTGCCGGGTGGCTGGGCCTGGTAGTTGTCGAGGGTGGCGCGTGGTGATCTCTCTGATGCCGAGTGGAAGTTGGTCGAGCCGTTCTTGCCTGTGGGCGAGCGCGGCCCGGTCCCTGACCTGCGGAGGCTGTTCAACGCCGTGATGTGGCGGTTCAGGGCCGGGTGTCCCTGGCGGGACGTGCCTGAGGAGTACGGCTCCTGGTCGACCGTCTACGGCGCGTTCCAGCGCTGGGCGGTGGCCGGGACCTTCCGGACGCTGATGGAGGGGATGATCGCCGAGGCGGCGGCCCGCGGACAGGTCGATCTCGACCTGGTCAGCGTGGATTCCACGGTCGCCCGCGCTCATCATCACGCGGCGGGAATGGCCGTCGATCCCGAACTGCTGGACGAACTGGAGAAGGCCGTCACCGAGGAAAAGGGGCTTCTCGAAAGGGCCGAAGTACGTCGATAGTGCCGCTGGACGAGGACGGCGACGACGTGGCGCGCGAGGAGCGGCGGCGTTTGCGGCGACGGCGCAGAGCCCGGCTCCGCGCGGCTGAACTGGGCCGTTCCCGGGGCGGACTGACCACCAAGACCCACCTCGCGGCCGAACGCCGGTGCCGGCCGCTGTCGTTCATCGTCACACCGGGACAGGCCGCCGACAGCCCTCGCTTCGTCCCGGTACTGGAGGGCATCAAGGTGCGTGGCCCGGTCGGACGCCCGCGCACCCGGCCAGGCGCCGTCGCGGCGGACAAGGCTTACTCCTCCCGCGCCAACCGCGCCTACCTGCGGCGACGCCGCATCCGCGGCGTCATCCCGGAGAAGACCGACCAGGCCGCCAACCGCAAGAAGAAGGGCTCGCGTGGCGGCCGCCCGGTCGGTCACGATCCGGATCTGTACAAGGACCGCAACACCGTCGAACGCTGCATCAACAAGATCAAGGAGTGGCGGGGCCTTGCCACCCGCTATGACAAGACCGCCACCAGCTACCTCGCTGGACTCCACTTACGCGGTGCCGTGATCTGGATCCGCAGCCTCCAACCCGCAACATGATCCGAACCTAGAACAGGCCCTAGCGCCGCGCAAGCACCAGAGCAGCCCCGGCCAAGAATGCCGCCGCGAGCTGATCAGTCCTTGCGCTCCCCGGCAGCGGCTTCGGGGCTGTGCCGTGTCAGGTCGGTCGACGCGGGACCGAGTTCGTCGGAAGTACGGGCCCTGCGGGTGGGAGAAACCGCCAGCGCGAGTGCCTGGACGACTGCACCGGACAGTCCGATCCACAGGGCGAAGCGATAGCTGACCTGGTCGGCGAGTACGCCGCCAAGTGGTGCTCCCACCGCTACCGTTCCCCAGTTCATCGAGCGGATCGTCGCGTTCATCCGCCCGCGCAGCCGGTCGGGTGTCACCGCCTGGCGGTAGCTCATCTCGACCGGGCTTTCGATGCCGATGGCCAGGGACACGAGGAAGTAGGCGAGCGACACGGAGGCAAGCGCCCACGTTCCACGCTCGGCCAGGACCAAAGGCAGCCAGCCGACGGCGGCGAGCAGGCGAAAGGCGATCAGAGTGGCGCCGACGTCCAGTCTTCTGGCCACGCGCCCGGAGAGCGCGCCGCCGAGGAGCATCCCGACGCTCGCGCAGGCGTAGGTGATCCCCAGGCCGAACGCCCCGATCTTCAGGCTGTGCAGGGCGAAGACCACGAAGACCGTGCTCACCATGCTGTTGAAAAGGAGCATCGCGTGCGAGGTCAGGGCGATGGATGCCAGCGTGCGATGCCGGTAGACCCATGCCACGCCCTCCCGCAGCTCGCTGCCCAGACTGCGCCGTGCACCTCGATCGGAGACGGGGTCGGGTGCCTTCACCGAAGCGAGCAGCAGGCCTGATACCAGATAGGTGAGGGCGTCCACCAGCACGGCAAACGGTGCTCCCATGATTTTGATCAGTACCCCGGCGATCAGCGGGCCGGTCGAGCCGGCCACCGCGTCAGCCTGTTGCACGCGGGCGTATCCCGCGCTGAGCAGCTCCTTCGGGACCAGCTGAGGCACATATGACTGGCTCGCCGCCTCGAACAGCAACGACAGCACCCCGAACGCGAAGACGAACACGCACAACGCGGGGATGGTGAGCCCGTCCAGCGCGTACAGCACCGGTATCGCACCGAGCAGAGCCGCCCTTCCGAGATCCGTGGCGACCATCATCGGCTTGCGCCGCCAGCGGTCCACCAAGACCCCGGCTATGAGTCCGAAGAGCAGATACGGAACCCAGCGGGCGGCATTGACGATGCCGACCTCGGTGGCAGAAGCGCTCAGCGCCACGGCGGTGAGTATCTGCAGGGCCAGCCCCGTGACCTGCGAACCGAAAGCAGACACAGCCGAGGCGGTCCAGAAACGTACGTACCCAGGAACTTCCACCAGGCGCGGCATGACCGGACCGTACCAGTGAAGATCACCGACAGGCGATGTCGGAACAGGTCACCCAACAACGCAGGATGCGCCAGTGTTGTCGGCTCTCATCGACATTTCCCAGCGATCTGATCGTCAAGCGGTGCACGGTCATCCTCACTCCGCCACCGTTTCCTGGAAACGCCGTTTCACATACTGACGGGACATCAGGGCAGATAGTTCAAATCGCTCCTGTGGAAGGCGGCGGCCATGGTCAAGTCGCCGCCTTCGACGCCGCGCCCGGATTCGGCTCCGCCCTGGTGGGCTCGGTCGGCCCGCTGGGCGCCCCGTTCTTCCTCGCCCGCGACCTTCTACGCGGCGCCTACGTCGGCACCCAGGCCGCCTCCGCGGTGGTGATGTACCTGACCAAGCTGATTGCCTTCGCCGCTGCCGCGCAACCGACCGCCTCCGGCGCGCTCATCGGCCTGGCCCCTGCCGACACGGCGGGTGCCTGGGCCGGCAAGAGGATCGCCGACCGGCTGCCCGCCCACGTCTTCGTCCTCGTGGTGGAGGCCGGCCTCATCACCTCTGGCCCCCTGCTGGTCATCACCGGCGGCTGATCGCCCCGTACGACGACCTACAGCAGTCCCCCCAGCGGCAGGACGCGCTCGGCGAGCCGGCCGCGCAACATTCCATGGTCGGTGTCGGCTTCGGTGAACCAGTCGGCGGTGACCAGCAGTTGGGCGTGTTCGGCGACCTGTTCGGGTGACAGGGCGGTGAACGCGGCGGCCTGGTCCAGATGGATTCCGTCGTCCTCGGTGTTTCCGAGGCGGCCGTCGGGGCGGGTGTGGGCGGCGGCGTACAGGGCCAGGAGCCGGGTGGCGGCGCCCAGCTTCTTCTTGCGGATCTTTCGGTCACCCACGATCTTCTGAGCCCAGCCGGACAGCTTCGCGCGGGTGGTCTTGCCGAAGGCGAACGGGCGGATCTGCTCGGGCAGCAGGGTGGGGACGGTGATCGCGGCGGGGTTCTCGGAACGGGAGGCCATCACTTCGGCGACGGTGCCGGGCAGGATCATCCAGTCCGCCTCGACCAGCCGCTGAAGCACCTCTTCGGCATCGTTCGGCAACCAGCCGGTGAGATCCTGGCCGGTGATGTTCCCGGTGCCGGCGCGCGCGGACCGGAGGGTGAGCATCAGCACGGCCAGGCGCGCCTCGGCCTCCGGAAGCGGGCAGTGGGTGGCGACGTGGTCCAGCACCGTACGTGCGTGCACGGCCTGTTGCCGGGTCAGCAGCCGCTCCACGACCGGCTCATCGCCGACGGGCGGCCCGCCGCGGTTGGCGTGCATCTCTCGGGTGGTCTGCGCGGCCGTCTCGGCCCGGTGCGCCTCCTGACGCAGGGAATCGTCGCCACTCACGTCGGCCCACAGAGCGAAGGCGCGGGCCTTGCGCTCGTGGAGTTCGGCGAGGACGGCGAGGTCGGGCTCGGGGCGCTGCTGGTAAGCGCGGAACTCGTCCCCGAGTTCGATGAGTTCCAGCCGCAGGACATCGGGTTCGAGGTACTGCGGCACGATCCGCTGCGCGATCTTCCCCCACCGTTTCGGCTGCCGGGTTGTCCTGCGCGGTGAGGCCGCACGGGCAGGGGGCACCGACGCGGGTGTGGCGGCCGGTGCGGACGCGGTACTGGTCGTGGGGGAGGGGCCGTGGTCGGAGAAGACCGCCGCCACACCGTCTCCCGCCGTGCCGCCGGCCGGCTTTCGCGCCGCCGGGTCCGGCCGGACGGGGCTGGTGCGGGCCGGGGGCGGCGC
>NZ_AEJB01000400.1 GCF_000331005.1 Streptomyces turgidiscabies Car8 | reverse complement strand
GGGCGCCGGCGGACGCGGTCTCGGCGGGTGAGGGAGCGGGGCGGATCGCGCGGGCGCTGCAGGGGCGTCGGCGGCTGGTGTGGGGACCGCTCGGGGACGTCACGGCGCGGCTGGATGTGCTGGGGCATCCCGTGGACCTCGACCGCGCCCTGGCCGTGCCTGGCGGTCACGGGATCCTCTGGCCGGACGATGCCGCCTCCCGGTACGCGCAGTGGTGCGGTGAACTCGACCCCGCCACCGGGAAGTTGCGTACGCCATGGCCGCCCGGGAGCGCCGACCAGCTCTGGTACGTCCTCGCCCAGATGGCCGTCCCGTGAGTTCGCCAATTCTGAAGGGACTTCGGCGGCGAACTGAAGGGTCCACCACACGAGGCCGGCGTGTCGTACTGCTTAGTTCCCTGGAACCGAACCTCATGGTCCGACGACACGATGCCGTGAGGCGGACCCCACTGGAGCGATCTCTACTGGTGTCTTGGATTGGCTGCCGGGCCCGGGATCACCCGTTCTAGGCTGATGCTCGCAGCTAGCAGGCGGGGGTGGGTGGTTGTGGCACGTCGATCTCGGATTCGTGCGCGGCGGGTCGTGGCGCCCGTGGTGGTGCTGGCTTTGGTGGCGACGGTGGTGGCGTTGCTGGAGTTGGAGGAGCCGCCGTCATGGTTGGGGTGGTGTCCGCCATGGGCGGCCGCCGTGGTTGTTGCGGTGCTGGGTGTGGCGGGGACCTGGTCGCTGGAGCAGTGGGCACAGCGCCGACAAGACGTAGCCGCGCAGGAACAGGTCGCGGTGGATCGTTTGCGTCGGCATCTGGGCCGTCAGGAAGGCCTTCCCCAGGTGGGCGAGCGAGGCGCTGGTGGGCTGCTGCTGGGCATCCACGAAGCGCTTCCCCTTGAACCGATGGCTTCTGCGCCGGCTGCGGTGCCGGCAGTCCGTCGGCTGAGAGCGTTGGGCGGTGGGCGTCAACAACGCGGGGAAACTGTGGTGGAGCCAGATGTGGATCTGCCCGTGTTCGTTGAGCGAGACGTGAGTGAGCAGCTGCGCTCGTGGATGCGCACCGCCGGACGCGACGGCGGTTTCATCGTGCTGGTCGGCAACTCCTGTGTTGGTAAGACCCGTCTGTTGTTCGAGTCGGCGCGGGCGGAGCTGGCGGACTTTGCCGTTCTGGCTCCCGATCTCGGTGATGGAGGGCTGGTCAACGCCCTCGCCGAGGCATCGTTCCCGCTGCCGAAACTGATGGTGTGGTTGGACGAGCTGCAGCGCTTCCTGTCTGGCCCGTTCTTCGTCAACGACGAGGGGGCTGGCCATGCGCCGCTGAGTGCTTCCGCGGTCCGTAAGCTCCTTGCGGCGGACACGCCTGTGGTCATCGTGGGAACGTTGTGGCCGGAGTACGCCACCGAACTGCGTGCGACCGAGCTTGCCCCGGATACCGGCGCGCAGCATCCGCGTTATCCCGCTGCCGTCGACATCCTCGGTATGGGCGGTGTGCGTGACCTGGTTGTACAGCCGTTTTCGCCGACGGAACGCGCTCGTGCAGCGACATTGGCGGCCCGGGATCCGCGTCTTGCCCATGCTGTGGCCGACCGCGACTACAACGTCACTGAAGCTCTCGCAGGTGCCCGCCAGATCATGCGCCGTTACCAGCAGGCCACGGATGTGAACCAGGCCGTGATCCACGCCGCCATAGATGCCCGCCGCCTGGGCATCCAGGGTCCTTTGACCCGCGAGCTGCTCTGCGCGGCTGCGCGGGGCTACTTCACCACCGTCGAGCCCGACGACACTTGGTTCGAGCGTGCGCTAGCTGAGCTTTCCAGCAGCTCTCGCCGCGACGACCGGGCCACCGCGCCCCTCATACCATTGCCTACCGCTGATCGCCGCGCCGTGCTCGGCTACACAGTCGCCGACTACCTTCAACAACGCCTGGCCTGGCGACGTCGCAGCGAGCAGCTCAGTGCCCTCACCTGGCAGGCGCTCGTCGAGCACACCGCCGACCTCGACGACCGTCTGCGCCTTGCGGACGGGGCCTACCGGCGTCTCGTGTACGGCGCGGCGGAAACCCTTTACAGAGCCCTCGCCTTCAGTAGCTCCGAAGCGGCTCTCGAGCTTGCTGACCTCCTGGACGATCAGGGAAAGACCGAGGAAGCCCTGGAGGTGCTGCGAGCTATCGCGGACACCAGTGAGGCGGCTGCCGGCCAACTGGCTCGACTGCTCGCGGACTGTGGCCGCATTGACGAGCTGCGAGAGCGGGCCGACGCTGGAGACCGTCGTGCCGCCCAGGTGCTGGCGGACGTCCTGGCCGAGCAGGGCGACGTTGCCGGGCTGCGAGTGCGGGCCGACGCTGGAGACGCCGATGCAGTCGACCAGTTGATCGGACTGCTCGATCGGCAGAACGACACTGATGAGCTGCGCAGGCTCGCCGACGCAGGCGACGGCAGCGCTACCGATCACCTCGCCCTGGTCCTGAGACGGCAGGGCGACATCGACGAGCTTCAGCGGGTGTTGAGGGCGCGGGCGGATGCCGGGGACCACAACGCCGCTTTCCAGCTCGCCGACCTGGTGTCCGAGCAAGGCGACACCGACGAGGCACTCCGGGTGCTGCGGGTGCACGCCGAGATGGGCAGCCGCGCGGCAGTCGGCCGGCTGTCCGAGTCGCTGATTCGACGAGGCCACGTAGACGAAGCACTGCAGCTGCTGAGAAGCCGCGCGGATGCCGGGGACGCCTACGCCTCCATCAGGCTTGCAGTGCTCCTGGCTGAACAGGGACGCGTTGATGAACTGCGGATCCGTGCCGGTGCCGGAGACTACGAGGCCACCGACCAACTGGCTGATCTGCTGATCCGACGAGGCGACACCGACGAAGCACTGAAGGTACTCGGAGACCTGGCCGAAACCGGCGACCGGTCTGCCGCCAACCGGGTCGAAGACTTGCTGAGACGGCAAGGCAACGACGAGGAAGCACTGCAGCAGCTACGGAACCGCGCCGAGTCCGGTGATCTCGGAGCCTTCGACGATCTGACGTGGCGTCTGGTTGAGCAGGGAGATGTCGACGAAGCACTGCGGCTACTGCGGACTCGCGCCGACGCGGGCGAGTATGCCGCTGCACTTGGACTTGCTCGGTTTCTGGGAGACCACAGCAGGCTGGACGAACTGCGGGCGCGCGCCGACGCCGGGGAACGCCCGGCCGCTGACCGGCTCGTCTCCCTCCTGGCTGAGCAAGAGGATCTGGAAGCGCTGTACGCCGAAGTGCATGCTGGCACCGAAGGCGCGGCCAGAGAACTCATCACGTTCCTTGAGGCGCACGGTGAGAAAGACACAGCGCAGCAGCTCTGCACCCGGGGCTTCGCTCTGCCGGAGGACCCGACCTGAAGACGTCTCGCCAGACGATCACCTCCTAGCGATCACGCCTCCCACCAGCAAGAACGTCCCGCCCACAGCCCTCGTCGGGGGCGGACGCCGTGGACGGGGCGGCGCAGCGAGGCGGGTGATGCCGGGCACCTCGTCGGCGGGGTGCAGGGCGGGCGTGACCTTTCCGGGCGCGGCTCGTTGTGGGGGTTGGGGTGGCCTGTGCCTTCGTAGGGGCCGACCTGGTGCCGCCGGGTACGCGCCGGTCAGGGCGCGGGGTCGCGTCCCGGGCCGGTAGGGATTCAGATGATCACCTGGTCCGGATATCCGGACCCTCGGACCGGCATATGTGTACTGGAAGTACATGTCCGGTCAGTTCACGGATCCGGC
>NZ_AEJB01000399.1 GCF_000331005.1 Streptomyces turgidiscabies Car8 | reverse complement strand
GCCCGTGCGCGTTCGACGGTCCGCTCAGCGGATGTTCAGAGGCTGTACTCCTTGACCACCCGCCGCACCTGGGCGAAGAGCATGCCCACGTTGACCGCCTTGCGGCAGACGACCACGGCGACGACGTCCTGCTGCTCGTTCAGCCGCACGAACAGGTGAGTGAGGTTCTCGCTGTTGACGAGGATCTCCTGGAAGAAGTGCTGGTCGCTCGGGGTGCCCCGGCGTTCCTTGAACACGTCCTCGATCATCACGACCGTACGGCCCTGGAACAGGTCGAGGGTCGCGCCCGCCAGCAGGTCCAGGACCTCCGGCGGATGGTTGTCGACCGTCTCGTACGAGAGCAGCATCCCGGTGGCCATGTCGACCACCCCCGACGCGACACACTCGGGGGCATCGGTACGGAGCGCCTTGACCAGGCCCATGACCTGGTCGGAGAAACCTGTGGTCATGCGTTTCGTCGCCATCCTTTCCTTCACACTCCTTCGGTCGCCACGGCGGGTTCCGTGGCGGTGAGGATCGAGCCGATACGGCGCAGCGCCGGCTGGGTCGCGCGGTGCAGCCGGTCCAGGTCGACGCCCTCGTCGCCGAGTACGACCATCAACGCGGTGTCCCCGACGGCGTAGAAGGCCGCGCAGCCCTGGCTGCCGTAGGTGACCGTCCGGCGCAGGGTGCCCCGGCCGGTCGCCTGGGCGGCCCGTCGGGCGAGACCGAGTCCCGCGGCGGCGATGGCGGCGAGACCCTCGGGGTCGATCGACGCGGCGGTGTCCGCCGCTATGAGCAGTCCGTCGGTGGCGGCGATCGCCGTGTCGGTGATTCCGTCCACCTTTTCGCGCAGGTCGCGCATTTCCATGGCCAGCGCTTTGTGGTCCATGTACTCAACTCCCCTATGAGCTCTACGAACTTCTACGAACTTTCACGCATTTCCATGAGTTCCGTTCCGCATTCGGAAGAACCCTTTCCAGCTCGTCCCGCGCTTTTCGGGGGCGAGAGTTTCGGTGATGCCACTGGCGCCGGGTTCGCGGCGGGGCAGTGCGGGAGCGGGAACCTGTGGTGGCGACGCCGGTCGCGGTACCGGTCGCGCGTCGGAGGCGAGGACGGAGGCCAGCCTGGTGACGACGGCCGGGTCGACGTACGGAGGCGGCAACGGCGGAGGCGGGGGCGGTGAAGGTGGTGGAGGCGGCGGCCTGCGCTGTCGCAGGCCCTCCTGCGGCAACCGGACGACCGGGGGCG
>NZ_AEJB01000398.1 GCF_000331005.1 Streptomyces turgidiscabies Car8 | reverse complement strand
ACCAATGCCTTCACCTGCCTTCCGGGGCTGCTACTTCTTCGTGGTGCCGATGTTGAGGTAGTCGTACTGACCGCTGAACGCCGCCGTGGAGACCAGGTTGGTGAAGTTGGCCGGGCGGTACAGCAGGACCTTGAAGTAGGTCAGCGGGACCAGCGCCGCCGCGTCCATCGTCTTCTTGTCGATCTCGGCGTACATGCCCTCACGCGTGGTCTTGTCCTCGGTGCCGATCGCCTTCCCCAGCAGGTCGTTGACGCTCTTGTCGTCGAACTGCGAGAGGTTGGTGTTGCCCGAGGCACCGATGGCGGAGCCGTTCAGGATCTGCTGGAGGAAGCCGAAGCCGGCCGGCCAGTCGGCACCCCACTGCATCATCATCAGACCGACGTTGTTCTCCGCGTCCCACTTCGGGACACCCGCGTAGTCGGTGAAGTACTTGCCCGACGGGAACTGCTTCAGGCTGGCGTTGATGCCGGCCTTCTTCAGCGAGTTGATGATCGCGGTGGCCGCGTCGATCTCGGCGGGACGGTCACTGCGCGCGGTGATGCTGGTGTTGATCGTGGTCTGGCCACAGGCCTTGAGAGCGTCCTTGGCCTTGGCCACGTCACCCTTGTTGCCGTCGGTGGCGTAGACGTCCGACTTCGCGTAGCCCGGGATGTCGGGCGGGAGGACGGTCGTGGCGATGTCACCGCGGATCGGGCCGCCCTCGGCGGTCTGCACCGAGACCTTGTCGATCGCGTACTGCACGGCCTTGCGGCAGTCGACGTTGTCGAACGGCTTCAGCTTGGTGTTGATCGCCATGTAGACGAGACGGCCACCGTAGGTGTTGTCGGTGCTGGCCTTCTTGTCGGCGTCGTTGAGGACGCTGGCCTGGGTCGCGGCCTGGACACCGGTACCACCGAGGTCGATCGCGTTGCCGGCCTGGACGTCCTGGTCGATGGTCTCCGGGTTGACCTTCAGGTTGACCACGATCTTGTCCGGGTACTGCTTGCGCAGCGGGTCGGTCGCGGCGTCCCAGTTCTTGTTGCGGACGAGGACGGCGGACTTGCCCTCGTCGTAGCTCTGGAACTGGTACGAGCCCGAGGACACGATGCTCTTGACGTAGTCGATGCCCTTGTCCTTGGACTGGGGCACCGGCGCCGTCTGCGGCTGCGCGGCCAGGTAGTCGAACTCCTGGAAGGCGCGGTTGAGCTTGAAGACGACCGTCGTGTCGTCCGGCGTCTGGATGGACGCCAGGCCCGCCGGGTTCTTGTCCTTGTAGGGACCCTTGTACTTGTCGCCGCCCTCGAGGAACTGCTGGAAGTAGTTCGGGCCGAGGGAGAGCACGTCACGCGCGAAGTTGGAGCGCTCGACGGCGTACTTGACGTCCTTCGAGGTGATCGCGGAGCCGTCCTGGTACTTCAGCCCCGGACGGAGCTTGTACGTCCAGGTCTTGCCGCCGTCGCTCGGCACACCGGCGCTCTCGGCGAGGTCCGGGACCAGCTCGTTGCCCTTCTGGCCCGGACCGGGCTTGAAGGTCATCAGCGAGCGGGCGTACAGCCGGCTGAAGTTGAACATGTAGCCGTAGTACGTGTTGCCGGGGTCGAAGGAGTCCGGGACGTCGGACAGCTCGTAGGTGACCGTGCCCCCCTTCTTGTCGGACACGTTGACGACGCCCGTGGTCGCCGCGTTGGCCCCAGCCGCCTTGGTACCGTCGTCCGTCTTACCGTCATCGGCTTTGCTGCAGCCTGCGAGCAGCAGACTCGCAGATCCGATCGCCGCAACCGCGGCCAGCGCTGACCTTCGCATGATGGTCTGCTTCTCCTCCATTGTTGGAAACTTGCCGAACTCCCGCGCAGGCCGCATCAGCGGCTGCGCGGGTCGAGTGCGTCCCGGAGACCGTCACCGAGCAGGTTGAACGCCAGGACGGTCACGAAGATGGCGAGGCCGGGCACGATCATGAACTGCGGGTCGACCTGGTAGTAGGTGACCGCCTGGTTGAGCATGCCGCCCCAGGAAGCCTGCGGGGGCTGGATACCGACGCCCAGGAAGCTGAGGGACGCCTCGAAGAGGATGTTGGTCGGGATGAGCAGCGTCGAGTAGACGATGATCGGGCCGACCAGGTTCGGCAGCAGTTCCCGGAAGAGGATGTACGGCCCCTTGGCGCCCATTCCCCGGGAGGCGTCGACGAACTCACGCTCACGCAGGGCCAGCGTCTGGCCTCGGACGATGCGTCCCAGGTAGGGCCAGTTGAAGAAGCCGATGACGAAGATCAGCACGGTGATGTGGAGCGGGAGCCCTTCAAGGCCGAACGCGCCGCCCTGCAGCGTGGCGGAGATGGCGATGGCGAAGAGCAGAAGGGGGAAGGCGAGGAAGGTGTCCATCAGACGGCTGATGACCGTGTCGACCCGGCCGCCGTAGTAGCCGGCGACGACACCGAGGATCGTGCCGATCACGTTGGACAGGATCGTGGCACCGAACGCGACGACCAGCGAGACCCAGGATCCCTCCAGGATGCGGGTGGCGATGTCTCGCCCGAACTTCGGTTCGACACCGAGCGGGTGGTCCCAGCTCATGCCGCCGAAGTCGCCCGTGGGGAGGGAGGTGTTGGGGTCGATCAGGTCCTGGTTGAAGGCGTTGGGGTCGAGGCCGAACATCGCCTGGATGGGCCGGGAGAGGATCGCGGTCAGGATCAGCAGGATGACGATGACGCCGCCGACGACGGCCACCTTGTCCCTCTTGAACCGGGCCCAGGCGATCTGACCCAGGGAACGGCCCTCGATCTGCCCCTTACCGGCACCCGCGAGCACAGCCTCCGGCTGTGCCTCGGTTTCCGCTGCGGTGGTCTCGATCGGTGCGGTCACAGTGACCCGACCCCTCTCGCCGGTGGTGACCGGCCTACGCCTGCCGCTGTCTGCGGCTTGATCCACTTGCCTGCCGGGACGGGCCGCAGATGATGCGGTCCGGTGACCCGGCTGTTCGTTCCTGCTGACGATCCGTGCTGATTGGTCGACTGAGCCATGCTCCGCCCGACCGCAGGATCGATGACCCCATCGTCTGACAGGCGAGTCTTCAGTGATTCGGCGATCACGTGAAAGGTCTGTCGGCGAAAGTATGCGTAAACGTGATGCTGTCCTGTGGATTCCGTTATCCGAACACCGGGTAACGCCCCTCGGACGCGGGGCAGTTGGGACAGAAGGGACAATCCCATACTATCGCGACCATCCGCCGCGATCTACGCGCGAAGACAGTGGCGCGCGAATTCGGCCGTACGTGTGACGGTCCGCTCAGTAACGACCCCGCGCCGGCGGATAGCCGTATCCCGCCGCCGGAGACTGCGGCGTCTGGGGCGGGGCGGCGACCGCGTGCGCCTCCCGGTCGTAGAACGGCCGGGCGTTCGCGCGCAGCCACATCACGACCGGGTCCTGCTCGTCCGACATCGCGACCGTCGACACCGGCAGCCCGTCGGGGACCGCCCCTATCGACTGCTGCATCATCGCGCGCACCGAGTCCACGGCCGGCGGCGAGGTCTCGTACACGTCCAGTCCGATGGCCAGATACGGCGCACCGAGCGCCGGCTGCACCCAGGCCCGGCGCAGGGAGCGGACCGCCGGGGTGCGGTGGGCGTTCTGCGAGAGGAGGGCGTAGAACTGCGGGATCTCGATGCCGGGCTCGGCCAGTCGCAGCGGTCCGGCGGGCTGGCGCTCCAGGCCCGCGGCGATTCGGCGCAGGTCGAGCCAGGGGATGCCGACGCCACCGCCCGGGGAGTGCGGGTTGAGCCAGAGGCCGTACTGGTCCGGGTAGAGGGTGCGGGCCACGTCGAGGCCGTCGACCACCTCGTACGACCTGTTCCAGCCGCTGACCGACAGCTCCTGGGCGGAGGTCACGCAGGGCGCGTAGCCGTATCCGTCGACCTGCATGTTTCCGTACTGCGCGTCGGGGGAACCGGCCTGGCCGTGCCAGAGCAGCATCCAGATCTGGCCGGAGGACGGGGTGGCGAGGGCGCGCAGGAGCGCCTCGTAGGCGTCGTAACGCCCGGGCGTCACCTGGCGCAGCATGTGCTCGACCTGACCGGCCGCGGCCGTGCCCGACGCGCTCACCATTACCGCCCCTTCGTAACACCGACCGTGCTGTGCGTCTCTTAGCTTAAGCGGCGCCGCTGACAGACACGGTCTGTGGAGGCGCCCAGGAGCTCGGGACTTGCCGTACTTGGGCGGCCGCGGGTCCATTGTGGCTGGTCGCGCCCTGCGGCGCAGCCGCAAAATGTCGCAGCCCCGCGCCCCCAGGGAGTCGCACCTCAGGGACGTTCATCAGTACTCGTGTTGGTAGAACGGGCGGACCCGTTCCCGCAGCCAGTCCGTCACCGGGTCCTGGGCCGCGTCCAGGAAGACCAGATTGACCGGCCAGGCCGGGGCCGAGACTGTCAGGGCCCTGCCGACCGCGTCCATGGGGATGGTGCGGGCGACCGGGTCCCAGGGGGCGAGTTCGACGCCTATGAACATGACGGGGGCGGCCGTTTCTATCGTCGCCAGGCAGCGGCGGGCCGTCCGGACGACGCCCGTGCCGGCGAACTCCGCTGTCGCGGCGGCGAGGAAGCCGACCGGATCCTCCTGCCAGTCGGGCTCGTAGAGGCGGACCCGGCCGCCGCCGGCGCCGTCGAGGAGGGTGCGGCCGGAGCGGCAGAGCTGGGCCACGGCCTGCGGGGGCAGGGGAACGCCGACCACGCCGTCCGGGTTCACGGCGATGCCGACCTGGGGCGGCAGACCGCGGGCGAACTCGACGGCGGGGGCCACGGTGTACGACACATGGCCGCCGACGACCTGCCGGAACTGCTCCTCCGAGCTGAAGACCGGCACGTAGGCCTGGCCCGCGATGTCCATCGTGGGCAGGTCGAGGGGGCCGGTGTAGGGGCCGCCGCCGGACGGAAGGGGGACCCAGACGAAGCTGCGGCCGAGGACCTCGACGATGCGGGCGCCCGCGCCCGGGACGCCGAGGGAGGCCGAGAGCACCTCCTCCAGTTCGTTGCCGGGCCATCCGCCGTGCGAATGGGGATGCGCCTGGGGGAAGCCCCCGGGAAAGTCCGGGGGGAAGTCCGCCGGGATGTCCATCTGCCTACCGCCTGCTGTGAACCGCTGTCCTGAGTCCCTCAAGGGGAGTCCCTTAATGGGCAAAACCCTAACCGGCCCGGGCGGATACGGCGGTCAGTCCGCGAAGTCGATCCTGCGCAGGATGTCCGCCGCGTCCCGGTCGATCAGCACCGCCGAGCCGCAGCCGTCCGGCAGGTTCCCCTTCTCCACCGAGCGCAGCAGCCGCGAGGCCGCCTGACGGTGGCGCAGGAACGCGTACCGCGAAACGCCCCGGCCGCGTTCGCGCTGGCCCTCCAGGGCCTCGCCCGGGGTGACGTCGAGCAGGAGGAGATGCAGGGTGCCGCCCCGGCGGCGCGCCTCGCGGGCCAGCCAGCCGCGCACCCAGGCCTGCGTACCGCAGTCGTGCACGACGACTCCGGCGCCGGAGCGCAGGGCCCGGCGCAGTCCGGCGTAGTGGGCGAGGCGGACGAGGGGGCGGTAGACGGCGTAGGGGAGGAACGAGGGCGTACGGGCGTCCCAGTGGTCGCGGGTGTTCTGCGAGTCGATGCCGGTGGCGCGCACGGCCCGGCGCATCAGCGTGGACTTGCCGCTGCCCGGCAGGCCGGTGACCACGACGATGTCGCGGGCGCCGAAGGTGAGGCCGTGCGGGCTGTGGCCCGAGCGCTCCCGCAGATCGCGGATCACGGGTTCCGGGCGCGTGGCGCACGCCTCCCGGGCCGGGCCGGCCGGCTGCTTGGGCAGCGCGTCGGTCAGTGCGAGGGCCGAGGTCGCCGCATACGCCGTGGTCCTGTTCACCGTGTTCGTCCTCCCATGGGGTCGGGAAGTACCGTCCCCGTCGAGTGTAAAGAGAAGGTAATACGCGGTGTCTCTCGGTTGGGTCCGATTACTGCAACAGGCCTGCTACAGGGCGGTATGTGAGCAGCATGCGAGCCTGTGGCGGGGCCGTGCCCCCTCTGTGAAGGGTCCCCCTGCCGTGCCGAGGGAATGCGTGCGATGATGTGCCCGCCAACTGCATACCGGCCGCTTGAATCCGCGCGGGAGAGTTCCGGGACCCCTTGGGTACCCGGGCGCCGAAGGAGCAAGTCCCTCCCTTGAATCTCTCAGGCCCCGTTACCGCGCGGGCGAGGCACATCTGAAAAGCGGGCCGCGGGTCGTCATGACCGGTGGCTCCACCCAAGGTGCAAGTCAGTGACCTGCCGTTTCACCGGCGGTCATGACGAACCTCTCAGGTTCCGATGACAGATGGGGAGGAACGACCTCGCCGTCATGCCCTGGGAGCACTACCGATGAGCAGCACTTCTCTGCGTCTTACCGCCCTCGATGCCCTGCATCGTGTCCTCGGCGCGACGATGACCGACTTCGCCGGCTGGGACATGCCCCTGCGGTACGGCTCCGAACGCGACGAGCACCTGGCCGTGCGCACGAAGGCCGGCCTCTTCGACCTGTCCCACATGGGCGAGATCACCGTGTCGGGGGCGGAGGCCGCCGCCCTGCTCGACTACGCGCTGGTCGGCAACATCGGGTCCGTCGCCGTCGGGCGCGCCCGCTACACCATGATCTGCCGGGCCGACGGCGGCATCCTGGACGACCTGATCGTCTACCGCCTGGCCGAGACCGAGTACCTCGTGGTGGCCAACGCCGGCAACGCGCAGATCGTGCTGGACGCCCTCGTCGAGCGGTCCGCCGGCTTCGACGCGCTGGTCCGCGACGACCGGGACGCCTACGCGCTGATCGCCGTACAGGGCCCGGAGGCCCCCGGCATCCTCGCGGCCCTCACGGACGCCGATCTCGAAGGCCTGAAGTACTACGCGGGCCTGCCCGGCACGGTCGCCGGTGTCCCCGCCCTCATCGCGCGCACCGGGTACACCGGCGAGGACGGCTTCGAGCTGTTCGTGGCGCCGGGTGACGCGGAGAAGGTGTGGCAGGCGCTGACCGACGCGGGCACGCCCGTGGGGCTAGTCCCCTGCGGACTGTCCTGCCGGGACACGCTGCGCCTGGAGGCGGGCATGCCGCTGTACGGGCATGAGCTGAGCACCTCCCTCACCCCCTTCGACGCCGGGCTCGGCCGGGTGGTCAAGTTCGAGAAGGCGGGCGACTTCGTGGGCCGCGCGGCTCTGCGCGAGGCCGCCGAGCGCGCTTCGTACGAGCCGCCGCGGGTACTCGTCGGCCTGGTCGCCGAGGGCCGTCGCGTCCCGCGCGCCGGGTACGCGGTCGTCGCCGACGGCCGGGTGATCGGCGAGGTCACCTCGGGCGCCCCCTCCCCCACGCTCGGGAAGCCGATCGCGATGGCGTACGTCGACGCCGCGCACTCGGCGCCCGGTACGGCGGGTGTCGGCGTGGACATCCGGGGCAGCCACGAGCCGTACGAGATCGTGGCACTGCCCTTCTACAAGCGCCGGAAGTAACCCCGGCCCTCACTCCGGCGCCGGAAGCAGCCGGCGTCCCGACCGTTCGGCGTCCCGTGTCCTGCCCGCTGTCGGGCAGGCGGTCTCCCCGTAGTACCCCATGCAGGACCAGTCCCCCGCGTACAGGAGAATTCAGGCCATGAGCAACCCCCAGCAGCTGCGCTACAGCAAGGAGCACGAGTGGCTGTCGGGCGCCGAGAACGGCGTCTCGACGGTCGGAATCACCGAGCACGCGGCCAACGCGCTCGGCGATGTCGTGTACGTACAGCTTCCCGAGGTCGGTGCCACGGTGACCGCGGGTGAGACCTGCGGCGAGCTGGAGTCGACCAAGTCGGTCAGCGACCTGTACTCCCCGGTCACCGGTGAGGTCACCGAGGTCAACGAGGACGTCTCCAACGACCCGTCGCTGGTGAACTCCGCCCCGTTCGAGGGCGGTTGGCTCTTCAAGGTGCGCGTCTCCGACGAGCCGGCCGACCTTCTCTCCGCCGACGAGTACACCGCGATCTCCGGCAGCTGAGTCCCCCGGCACACCCGGCACAAGGACGTAAGGACGTAACGACCCCATGTCGCTTCTGAACACTCCCCTGCACGAGCTCGACCCCGACATCGCCGCCGCCGTCGACGCCGAGCTGAACCGCCAGCAGTCCACCCTGGAGATGATCGCCTCGGAGAACTTCGCTCCGGTCGCCGTCATGGAGGCCCAGGGCTCGGTCCTCACCAACAAGTACGCCGAGGGCTACCCCGGCCGCCGCTACTACGGCGGCTGCGAGCACGTCGACGTCGCCGAGCAGATCGCGATCGACCGGGTCAAGGAGCTGTTCGGCGCCGAGTACGCCAACGTGCAGCCGCACTCGGGCGCGTCCGCCAACCAGGCGGCGCTGTTCGCCCTGGCCCAGCCCGGCGACACCATCCTCGGCCTGGACCTGGCGCACGGCGGCCACCTCACCCACGGGATGCGGCTGAACTTCTCCGGCAAGCAGTTCGACGTGGTCGCCTACCACGTGGACGAGGCCGGTCTGGTCGACATGGCCGAGCTGGAGCAGCTCGCCAAGGAGCACCGCCCGAAGGTGATCATCGCGGGCTGGTCGGCGTATCCGAGGCAGCTGGACTTCGCGGAGTTCCGCCGCATCGCGGACGAGGTCGGGGCCTACCTCTGGGTCGACATGGCGCACTTCGCCGGTCTGGTCGCGGCGGGGCTGCACCCGAACCCGGTGCCCTACGCGGACGTCGTCACCTCGACGACCCACAAGACACTGGGCGGCCCGCGCGGCGGCATCATCCTGGCGAAGAAGGAGTTCGCGAAGAAGCTGAACTCGTCCGTCTTCCCGGGCTTCCAGGGCGGCCCCCTGGAGCATGTGATCGCGGCGAAGGCCGTCTCCTTCAAGGTCGCCGCCTCGGACGACTTCAAGGAGCGCCAGCGGCGTACGGTGGACGGTGCGCGCATCCTCGCCGAGCGCCTGGTGCGGGCGGACGTCGGTGAGCACGGCGTGTCCGTCCTGTCCGGCGGTACGGACGTCCACCTGGTCCTCGTCGACCTGCGCGACTCCGAACTGGACGGCAAGCAGGCGGAGGACCGGCTCCACGAGGTCGGCATCACCGTCAACCGGAACGCGATCCCGAACGACCCGCGGCCGCCGATGGTGACGTCGGGCCTGCGGATCGGCACCCCGGCGCTGGCCACCCGCGGTTTCACGACCGAGGACTTCGAGGAGGTCGCGGATGTCATCGCCGAGACCCTGAAGCCGTCGTTCGACGTCGACGCTCTGAAGGCCCGCGTCACGACACTGGCCGACAAGCACCCGCTGTACCCCGGCCTGAACAAGTAGTTCCCTGGCG
>NZ_AEJB01000397.1 GCF_000331005.1 Streptomyces turgidiscabies Car8 | reverse complement strand
CCCCTTCTTGGTGCGTGGGTGTCAGCCCAGGCGCGCGAAGCCGTAGTTCATCAGCTTCTTCGCGTCCGCCGTGCGGTTGGCGACCGACGTGGAGGCGAGGACCGTGCCGATGACCGTCTTGCCGTTGCGGGTGGCCGCGAAGACCAGGCAGTACTTGGCCTGCGGGCCGGAGCCCGTCTTGATGCCGATGGTGCCGGCGTAGCCGGACAGCAGCGGCTTGTTGGTGTTCTCCCAGCTCATCCAGCGGGTGCCGCCGTTCGAGGTGGTGACCTTCTCCTTGAAGTTCTGCGTCTTCACTATGGCCTTGAAGGCGCCGCTCTTCATGGTGTTGCTGGCGAGCTTCGTCAGGTCGCGCGGCGTCGAGTAGTTCGCGCCGTTGCCGATGCCGTCGAAGCTGTCGAACTTGGTGTTCGTCATGCCGAGGCTGCGGGCCGTGCTGTTCATCTTGCCGATGAACGACTTCACGCGGGCGGCACGCGTCGTGCCGGTGCCGAACTTGTCGGCGAGCGCGTACGCGGCGTCGCAGCCCGACGGCAGCATCAGCCCGTAGAGCAGCTGGCGGACCGTGACCTTGTCGCCGACGATCAGACCGGCCGAGGAGGCGGTGTTGGCGACGATGTAGTCGCTGTACGCCTTCTGGATGGTGACCTTGGCGTTGAGGTTCAGGTTCGCCTGGGCCAGCACGACCTTCGCCGTCATGATCTTCGTGGTGGAACCGGTGGACAGCTTGGTGTCGGCTGCCTTGCCGTACAGGGTGGTGCCATTGGCGTTGTTCATCAGATAGCCGCCCTTGGCGACGATCGTCGGAACGGCCACAGCGGCTTGTGCGGGCGCCGCGGTGAGCGCTCCGGTCGCGAGCACGGCGCCGGTGGTGACCACCACGGCTGCGGCTCTACGAAAACGGATGCCCTGGATGCCGGTTATCAACTTCAATACCCCGATTACGTCTGAATCGTCCGAATGCCCCTGGAGAGCGGCCGAGTTGGCCGAGTAGGCGAAACGCCGCTCTCGTGTGACTCGTAACTAGCACAGTAGGTTGTGCGCGTGCTGAGGCGGGTTCCCCGATTTTCCCTTTCCGAGGGACGCCGTATGGCCGGGCGTGGTTCCCGCGCCCCTTCAGAAAGTTGAACTGTTGTCCGCGCGGCGACGTCACGCCCCGGGCGGGGATCGGTTCGGGGGTCGGTCCATATGGCGGACGGGCACCTTCATGCGTACGTGTTGTATCTATGCTGTCGGCATGAGCAGCCTGGCCGTGCAGCACGTGAAGCAACCTCCCGCCGCCGACCGCGTCTACGCCCATGTCAAAGAGGGCGTCCTGGACCGCCGTTACGAGGGCGGGACGCTGCTCACCGAAGGCGAACTGGCCGAGGCCGTAGGAGTGTCGCGCACGCCCGTGCGCGAGGCGCTGCTGCGGCTGGAGGCCGAGGGACTGATCAAGCTCTACCCGAAGAAGGGCGCGCTGGTCCTGCCGGTCTCCGCGCAGGAGATCGCGGACGTCGTCGAGACCCGGCAGCTGGTCGAGGAGCACGCCATCCGCAAGGCGGTGCCCGCCTCGCCGCAGCTCATCGCCCGGCTCACCGAGCTCCTCGACAGCCAGCGCGAGCAGGCCGCCGCAGGAGACCTCGCGGGCGCCGCCGTGACCGACCGGTGCTTCCACGCCGAGATCGTCCGCAGTGGGGGCAACGAGATCCTCTCCCGGCTCTACGACCAACTGCGCGACCGGCAGCTGAGGATGGGCGTCGCCTTCATGCACGCCCACCCCGACCGCATCAACAAGACGCTCACCGAGCACCAGGAGATCCTCGACGCGCTGCGCTCGGACGACCCGGAGGCGGCGGTCGCGATCGTGCACCGGCACGTCAACTGGTTCTCCAACCTGGCCCGGGGCGACGTCCGATGAGCACCAAGCCTCTCGGCGGCGCCGGTTCCGGCGTGCCTGGCGATCCTCCCGGCGGCCGTCGCGCCGTGCTCGTCTGGTCCGTCGGCGTCTCCGTGTACTTCGTCGCCGTCATCTTCCGTACGTCCCTCGGGGTGGCCGGGCTCGACGCCGCCGACCGCTTCCATGTGGGCGCCTCCGCCCTGTCGACCTTCTCGATCCTCCAGCTCCTCGTCTACGCGGGCATGCAGATCCCGGTCGGACTGCTCGTCGACCGGCTCGGCACGAAGAAGGTGCTGGCCATCGGGGCCGTCCTCTTCACAGCCGGACAGCTGGGCTTCGCGTTCTCCCCCTCGTACGGCATGGCCCTCGCCTCCCGCGCGCTGCTCGGGTGCGGGGACGCGATGACGTTCATCAGCGTGCTGCGGCTCGGGTCCCGGTGGTTCCCGGCGCGGCGCGGGCCGATGATCGCGCAGCTGGCGGGACTGGCCGGGATGGCGGGCAACCTCGTCTCGACGCTCGTCATCGCGCGGCTGCTGCACGGCGTCGGATGGACGGCGGCCTTCGCGGGCAGCTCGGTCGCGGGTGTGGTGGTCCTCGTGCTGATGCTGCTGTTCCTCAGGGATCACCCGGAAGGGCACGAGCCGGAGCCGTTCCCGCATCAGGGGGCCGCGTACGTCCGTCGGCAGATCGTCGCCTCGTGGCGCGAGCCGGGGACGCGGCTCGGCCTGTGGGTGCACTTCACCACGCAGTTCCCGGCGATGGTGTTCCTGCTGCTGTGGGGCCTGCCGTTCCTCGTCGAGGGGCAGGGGCTGTCGCGGGCCACGGCGGGGGAGCTGCTGACGCTGGTGGTGCTGTCGAACATGGTGATCGGCCTGGTGTACGGCCAGATCGTCGCCCGGCACCACACGGCGCGGCTGCCGCTGGCGCTGGGCACGGTGGGCGTCACGGCGGTGACGTGGGCGGTGGCACTCGCCTACCCGGCGCTGTCCGGCGCCGGCCACGACCCGATGTGGCTGCTCGTGGTGCTGTGCGCGGTGCTGGGTGCCTGCGGGCCCGCGTCGATGCTCGGCTTCGACTTCGCCCGCCCCGCCAACCCGCCCGAGCGCCAGGGCACGGCATCCGGGATCACCAACATGGGCGGGTTCGTCGCCTCGATGACGACGCTGTTCGCGGTCGGTGTGCTGCTCGACATGACCGGGGACAACTACACGGTCGCGTTCTCGTTCGTGTTCCTGCTGCAGGGAGTCGGCGTCAGCCAGATCCTGCGGTTGCGGAAGCGGGCGGCACTGCGGGAGCGGGAGCGAGTCGTTGCCAGCAGGGTGACTTCAGTGCACGTTCCTGTGTAGGTGCCGCGTGCTTGTGCGGGCGTTTCTGGGGGCTGCCGCCCCCAGGCCCCCGCTATCGGCCCTGAAGGGGCCTCTCCTCAAACGCCGGACGGGCTGAATTGTGCCGACCGGCGTGAAGAGAACCCTCAGGGCGTCACCGCGAAGTGGCGCAGGATCGCTGCCGTGAGGCCCGGGTCGCCCTCCGTCTTGATGCGGTCGGCCGCGGCCTCCGGGGTCACCCGGCCGCAGGCGAGGCGGAAGTAGGTCTCCCAGTCGAGGGCGAAGGTGGCGGCGGGGCCGAGGGCCGGGGAGGTCTCCAGGGTGCCGCGGCCGTTGATGTCGACGCGGATCGTGCGCAGGAACTCGATGGGACCGTGCACGTCGAAGACGATCGCCGAACTGCGCGGTGCCCCCGCGTCCTTGGCGACGACCTTCGGCAGCATGCCGAGGAGTACGTCCCGCACGATGTGCGCGCCGGGCGAGTCGAGGTTGCCGGGCCGGCCGAGGGCGGTACGCAGGTCCTGTTCGTGCACCCATACGTCGAACGCCCGCACGCGCATGGCGTCCACGAGGGCGGTCTCCCGGCCGTGGAGGCCACGGATGATCGCTCCCGGTTCCCGGGTCTCGTTGCGCAGCTGGCGGTTGCGGCGGATGACCGTGTACTCCAGCTCGGACGTCATCTCGGGGGCCGTGTGGTGCCGCCGTACGTCGACCTGCATCTCCGTGTAGCGCTGCTGCTCGTTGGTGACGTGGTAGAGGTCGCGCGGGAGGGTGTGGATGGGACGCGGGTCGCCGAGCATCTCGCACTCCATGCCGATGACATGGGAGACCACGTCACGGACCGACCAGCCCGGGCATGGGGTCCGGCGGTTCCACTCGCCCTCCACGAGCGGTGACACCAGCTCGGATATCGCGTCGATGGAGTGGGTCCAGGCGTCGGCGTAGGGCTGGAGAGTGGGATGCAGACTCACGGAACGGGACCCCTCGGGCGGTCGGTACGCGGGCAGTGGTGACGGCGGATGACGGCGGGTGTCGACGGCGTTGTCGGCGTTTTCGGCGGTACGAAGGCGCGGGCGGGTAGCTGTCAGCGGGTGTCTTGGAACGTTAAGTTACGCTGCTGTGAGGCACCCCGGCAGTGCTTTCGTGTGACGATCGTAGGCCCGTGTGAACGGCTCGAATGTCAGGACGGTGGTAGTGTGCGCGCCTCGCTCATCCAGATCGGTGTAGAAGAGGGCGAATCGGTCGAATCGCGCAGAAGGCGCGTGGCCTCCCTGGTGCGGGACGAGTCCGGTGCCGACCTCGTCGTGCTGCCCGAGCTGTGGACGACCGGGGCTTTCGCGTACGAGCGGTTCGCGACGGAGGCCGAGCCGCTGGACGGCCCGACGTACGAGGCGATGGCCAAGGCGGCGAGCGACGCGGGCGTGTGGCTGCACGCGGGCTCGATCCCGGAACGCGACCCCGAGGGCCCGCTGTACAACACCTCCCTCGTCTTCTCCCCCGCCGGCGACCTGGCCGCCGTCTACCGCAAGATTCATCGTTTCGGCTTCGACAAGGGCGAGGCCGTGCTGATGGGGGCGGGCGAGGAACTGGCCGCCGTCCGTCTCCCTGAGACGATCATCGGGCTTGCCACCTGCTACGACCTCCGTTTCCCCGAGCTCTTCCGCGGCCTTGTCGACGAGGGCGCGGAGACCCTCGTCGTCTCGGCGGGCTGGCCGGAACGGCGGCGCGCCCACTGGACGCTCCTGGCCCAGGCGCGGGCGGTCGAGAACCAGGCGTACGTCCTTGCCTGTGGAACGGCCGGAACCCATGCGGGAGTTCCGCAGGCCGGTCACTCGATCGTGGTCGATCCCTGGGGCGAGGTGCTGGCTGAGGCGGGTGACGCCGAGGAGATCCTGCGGGTCGAGTTCGACCCCGCGAAGGTGGGGGAGACACGGGAGCAGTTCCCCGCACTGAAGGACCGGGTGCTCGGGGTCGCCGTCCCGCGTCGCCCCTGACACGGGCGCGGGGGCGGCCGGTCGCCCGAACTCCCCCGCGGCCCTGCGGTTTTCAGTCGTCCGACCGCTCCTTCTCCGCCAGGTGGATCACGCAGACCGCCACCGCGATCAGGAGCGCCGGATCGGCGTCCTCCCGGACGACGTCGACCCCGTAGGTCTCGCGGACGTGCAGCCAGCGGCGGGAGATCTGGGCGAGGAGTTCACCGTCGTGGTCGACCGCGAACTCCCGGTCCAGGATCTTCCCGCTGACGTCCAGTTCCGTGCCGTCCACCAGCGTCACCCGGTAGTGGTTGCGCAGCAGGGACAGGCGTTTGCGTCTGATCGTCGCCAGCTGGTCACCGGCCCGTTCGATCACCATGGTGTCCCGCAGGGCGAACATCTTCTGGTGGATGTCGATCAGCACCTGCCCCTGCGTGTCCTTCAGTTCGAAGGTGTCCCGCAGCCGCATCGCCTTGCCGTCGACGAGGTACACCTTGTGGCCGTGCTGGTTCTCGATCCAGTAGTCGTCGCCGAAGCCGAGCAGCCGGTCGCGCACGAGGAATCTCATGCACTCACCGCTTCCCCGCAGCGGCGCCCGGGAAGCCGCCGGTACGCCGATGGGCCGATGCCGGTTCAGCCGTGGTAGCGGTCGTCGTCGATCACGGTCGTCGAGGGCGGTACCACTACCCGCCTGCGACGCGCGACACTGCGGAAGGCGAGGGCGCCGATCAGCCCGACGATCATCAGGATGACGCCGACCAGGTCGAGGTTGACCCCCTCCATCTCCCAGTCGGTCGCGAAGGTGAGGATGGCTCCCACGGCGATGAGGATGATGCATCCGCCGAGGCTCATGAGTGTTGCCTCCCTGTCGGGTCCGGTCGTTCCGGAGGTTCCGGGTGTTCCGGAGTGTCCGGGTGCCCGGAGCCGGGACAGGTATGCGTGTTCGCGTGACCGGAGTGGTCCTAGCCCTCCAGGAAGGCGACCAGGGCGTTGGCGAGCAGGTGCGGGTCGTCGGCGCCGCACAACTCCCGTGCGCTGTGCATCGACAGGATCGCCACACCGATGTCGACCGTCTTGATGCCGTGCCGCGCGGCGGTGATCGGACCGATCGTCGTGCCGCAGGGCATGGAGTTGTTGGAGACGAAGTTCTGGAACGGGACGCCGGCCTTTTCGCAGGTGGCCGCCCAGACCGCGCGGCCCGAACCGTCCGTGGCATAGCGGTTGTTGACGTTGACCTTGAGGATGGGGCCGCCGTTGACGCGCGGGTGGTGCGTCGGGTCGTGCCGCTCCGCGTAGTTGGGGTGGACGGCGTGGCCCGTGTCGGAGGAGAGGCAGACGGTGCCCGCGAACGCCCTCGCCCGGTCCTCGTACACCCCTCCGCGCGCGAACACCGAACGCTCCAGAACGCTGCCGAGGAGCGGGCCGTCCGCGCCGGTGTCGCTCTGCGAACCGTTCTCCTCGTGGTCGAAGGCCGCGAGGACCGGGATGTACGGAAGCTGCCCGGAGCCGGTGGACACGGCTGCCAGGGCCGCCGTGGCGGCGTGTACGGACAGGAGGTTGTCCATGCGCGGCCCGGCGACCAGCTCCCGGTCGCGGCCCAGGTAGGCGGGCGGTTCGACGGAGTGGGCCATCAGGTCCCAGCCCGTGACCTCGCCCGGCGCGAGCCCGCACTCCTCTTCGACGAAGGCGATCAGGTCACCCTCGCGGACGTCGTCCGACATGCCCCAGATCGGCTGCAGATGGCGCTGCTTGTCGAGCTTCAGACCGTCGGTGTTCACGGCACGGTCGAGGTGGATGGCGAGCTGGGGGACTCGCAGAAGGGGCCGGTCGACGTCCACCAGACGTGTGGTGCCGTCCCGCAGGGTGAGGCGGCCGGCGAGGCCCAGGTCGCGGTCGAGCCAGGAGTTGAGCAGCGGTCCGCCGTAGATCTCCACGGCGACCTGGCGCCAGCCGTGTCCGCCGAGGTCGGGCACCGGCTTGACGCGCAGGTTGGGGGAGTCGGTGTGGGCGCCGACGATCCGGAAGGGGGTGTGCGGCGCGGCGCCCTCGGGGACGTACCAGGCCACGATCGCGCCGCCGCGCAGCACGTACTTGCCGCCGCTCGTCCCGTCCCAGGAGTCCGTCTCGGCGACCTGGCGGAAGCCCGCCTTCTCCAGCCGCTGGGCGGTGTTCGCCACGGCGTGGTACGGCGACGGACTTGCCGCCAGGAAGGACATCAAGTCGTCGGTGTGGCCGCGGTCGAAGCGGTGGGGTGCGCTCATGGGGTTCACCTTAACGACGTAACAGGGCCCGCTCCCTGGGATGGTGAGCGGGCTCTCGTAACGGGGATGTGAAGGCCGGACAACTGGCTCGGGAGTCAGTTTCCGGACACCGGACGGACCGTGTGGGTGTGTCCCGGTTCAGCAGTACGGCGACCCGCCCCGGAAGGTGATCCGGGTGCGGGCCGCCGAACTTGGCCTGCTGTGTGCCTGGTGCGCCGTATGTGTGGGAGCGGTGCGTGCGGGAGCCGGGTGCGCCCGGGGTGCGCTCAGAAAGCCGCTTCGTCCAGCTCCATCACGTCGAGGTCGACGCCGGCCGCGAGCTTGCGGGCGCCGGTGACGCCGGGGAGGACGTTGGCCGCGAAGAACTTCGCCGCCGCGATCTTGCCCGTGTAGAAGGGGATGTCCTTCGCCGACGCCGTCGGCAGCTTCTCGGCGGCCACGGCGGCGCCCTTGAGGAGCAGGTAGCCGACGACGACGTCGCCCGAGGCCATCAGCAGGCGGGTGGTGTTGAGGCCCACCTTGTAGATGTTCTTGACGTCCTGCTCGGTCGCCGCGAGGTCCGTCAGCATCAGGCCGACGATCGCCTCCAGCTCGACGGCCGCCTTGGCCAGCTGCTCGCGGGCCACCGCCAGGTCCTCGCCGCCCGTGCCCGGCGCGAGGAACTTCTTGATGTCCTCGGCGAGGGAGTTGAGGGCCGCGCCCTGGTTGCGGACGATCTTCCGGAAGAAGTAGTCCTGGCCCTGGATCGCGGTCGTGCCCTCGTACAGGGTGTCGATCTTGGCGTCGCGGATGTACTGCTCGATCGGGTACTCCTGGAGGAACCCGGAGCCGCCGAAGGTCTGGAGCGACTGGGCGAGCTGCTCGTAGCCCTTCTCGGAGCCGTAGCCCTTCACGATCGGGAGCAGGAGGTCGTTGAGGGCCTCCAGAGCGGCGCTGTCCTCGCCCGCCGCCTCCTTGACCTGGATCTCGTCCTGGACGGAGGCCGTGTAGAGCACCAGGGCGCGCATGCCCTCGGCGTACGCCTTCTGCGTGATCAGCGAGCGGCGGACGTCCGGGTGGTGCGTGATGGTGACCTTGGGCGCCGTCTTGTCCATGAAGTTGGCGAGATCCGGACCCTGGACGCGCTCCTTGGCGTACTCCAGGGCGTTGAGGTAGCCGGTCGAGAGCGTCGAGATGGCCTTCGTGCCGACCATCATGCGGGCGAACTCGATGATCCGGAACATCTGGCGGATGCCGTCGTGCTTGTCACCGATCAGCCAGCCCTTGGCCGGGTGGCGGTCGCCGAAGGTCATCTCGCAGGTGTTGGAGGCCTTGAGGCCCATCTTGTGCTCGACGTTCGTCGCGTACACGCCGTTGCGCTCGCCGAGCTCGCCGGTCTCGAAGTCGAAGAGGAACTTCGGTACGAGGAAGAGGGACAGGCCCTTGGTGCCGGGGCCGTGGCCCTCCGGGCGCGCGAGGACGTAGTGGAGGATGTTCTCCTCCATGTCGTGCTCACCGGAGGTGATGAACCGCTTCACGCCCTCGATGTGCCAGGAGCCGTCGTCCTGCTGGACCGCCTTCGTGCGGCCGGCGCCCACGTCCGAGCCGGCGTCCGGCTCGGTGAGGACCATGGTGGAGCCCCAGGTCTTGTCGACCGCGATCTGGGCGATCTTCTTCTGTACGTCGTTGCCCTCGTCGAAGAGGATGCCGGCGAACGCCGGGCCGGAGGCGTACATCCACACGGCCGGGTTCGCGCCGAGCAGCAGCTCCGCGTAGGACCAGATCAGGGAGCGCGGCGCGGTGGTGCCGCCGATCTCCTCGGGCAGGCCGAGGCGCCAGTACTCCGACTCCATGAAGGCCTTGTAGCTCTTCTTGAAGGACGCCGGGACCGGCGCGGTGTTCGTCTCGGGGTCGAAGACCGGCGGGGTGCGGTCGCCGTCCGTGAAGGACTCCGCCAGCTCGTTCTCCGCGAGGCGCGTCATCTCCTCGAGGATGCTCCTGGCGGTGTCCGCGTCCATCTCCGCGAACGGACCCGTGCCGTACAGCTTGTCGCGCCCGAGGACCTCGAAGAGGTTGAACTCGATGTCGCGGAGATTCGACTTGTAGTGCCCCATGGCGACGGCTCCGTAGAGAGATCGGCGAGGCACTGGCTCCTCGCGCCTTGTTCGTATACCGACTAGTAGCAAGCTTCCACGATGATGCTACCCGTCGGTAATAAGGCGCAACCCCAATCGGTCATCTGTGACGCGGAACGCGCCAAAGGCCGGGCGAATGGTCTAGACCGGGACGGCGAGAGTGGCCGTGTAGCCCTTCTCTACGCTGCCTGTCAGGGCCGCCATCTGCTGGTCGTAGCCGTCACTGAAGACCATGTCGGTCTCCAGGGAGAGCCGCGCCAGGTTCTCCACGCTGCTGCTGTACCCGTCCGTCGCGTACACCGTGTCGCAGACGTCCTTCGGGATCGCCAGCTGCGAGGTGCTGGTGATGGAGGTGGCCGCGGTGGCGTCCGCCAGACTGCCGTAGACCTCGAAGTGGATGTGCGGCCAGCGGCCCGGGTAACAGCCCGGGAAGATGCTCTTGAAGGTGACCTGGCCCTTGGCGTCGGTCTCCTGGATGCCCCGCAGGTAGTTCTCGTCGGTGACGCCCGCCGTGTAGAGGGAGTAGTCGCCGGAGCGGTCGCACTGCCAGAGGTAGACGGCGGCGCCCGCTTTCGGGGTGCCGCAGCCGGAGGCCGCGTCGACGACGGTGAGCGTGACCGTGAGCGGCACGCCCTCGGCCCTGCCGCCCGCCGAGTCGCCGAAGCTGGACGTGATGTCGCTGCGGACGACTCCGCTCTCCTTGAGCACGTTCACCCCGTTCGAACCGTCGCCCGGGTAGGGGCCGGCCGTCTCGTCCGGGATGGTCGCGCACTCGGTGGACGAGGACGGGGACGTGGCTGACGAGGAGGCGGCGGTGGACGTGGAGGGCGAGGAGGCCGCCTTGTCGTCGGTGGAGCACCCCACCAGCGGCACGAGGCTCGTGCCGGCCAGCAGTCGGATCATCCGGCGGCGGGCGAGGACGGGAAGATCGTAGGAGAGGCCTCTGTCGTGCTCGTGGTCCTCGTGCCCGTGGCCCTGGTCGGGATGCCCGTGGCCTGTTGCCGATCCGTTCAAGGCCGTCTCCTTTTGTGCTGGCATCCGCCGGCCATTGCCCGGACCTTGCCACTGTCTGATGGTTTCTTTGCCGAAGTCGACGGTACGGGGTGGCCCACGGCGCGGGGACGGAAGCGCGGGGACGGAAGCGGGGGGACGGCCCCGCCGCGCTCTCGGTACTCTTGCGCCCATGTATGGATATGGCCAGCACGGCGATGGGGGTGCAGCGCAGCAGTACGCCCAGCCGCAGCAGCAGATGCCCGGCGGGTACGGCCAGCAGCCGCCGCTGTACCCCGAGCCGTCCCCGCCGTCCCTCGCGGACGCGGTGCGCGCTTTCACGACGGGCTCGATGTCGGCGGAGGACTTCCAGCAGGTCTTCGCCACGTCGAAGGTGTACTGCCCGCGCGGCGACAACCCCGGCTTCCTGGCGCTGCACAACACCCAGCAGCCGGTGATCCCGATGTTCACCTCCCTGAAGGAACTGCGCCGGTACGCCGGCAAGGAGTCCAAGTACTTCGTGATCACGGGCGCCGAGGTCATCGACCTGCTGCCCACCGGGTACGGCTTCGTCGTGGACATGGAGGGCGAGCACCGCATGGTGTTCGACGCGAAGGCGGTCGAGCAGATGGTGGAGTTCGCGATGCGCAGGATGTACGGCTGAGGGGCGACCCCTCGTTCCCTCGTTGCCCGGTGCTTCCGCGGGCGGCGGAAATCCCCACGCGATTGTCACAGGCATGCCATAGGGTTCCTCCTGGCAGCCGCGCCCCACTGGCCACCGCTTCCGGCGGTCGTGCCTGGGTGTCGCGCGGCGCTCTCAGCTCCCGGTGATTCCGGGTTCCTTGTGGGGGGTTCACTACTGTGCGTATGCGCAGCACTTCGACCGCGACGGCGCTCGCGGTTCTCTTCAGTTCGGTGGCGCTGAGCGTCGCCGTCACCGGCCCGGCCTCGGCCGCCGTGGCCACCGTGCAGGCGCCCGGGGGCATCGTCGCGGACGCGGCCCTGAAGCGGGTCTTCCTCGGCGACAGCGGCAACGGCCGTGTCGTGGCGGCGAACTACGCGGGCACCGTCGTCGACACCGCCGGCGGCCTCGGTTCGGTCTCCGACCTGGCACTGTCCGACGACGGCCGCACCCTGTACGCGTCCCTGCCCGCGCGGCACCAGATCGTGGCGCTCGACCCGGCCACCCTGGACATCAAGGTCCGCTACTCGATTCCCACCGACACCGGCCCGCGTCACCTCGCCTTCACCGGCGGCAAGCTCTGGTTCAGCTACGGCGACCAGTGGGACGGCGACCTGGGCTCGGTCGACCCGAACTGGACCGGGACCCCGGACCCGCTCCCGGACACGTCGCCGACCGCGACCCCGACGCCGACGTCCGGCGAGCCGACAGCACCGCCGTCCCAGCCGCCGACCTCGCCCGCGCCGGACCCGTCCGACGACCCGAGCGCGGAGCCGAGTACGGACCCGAGTACGGAGCCGTCGCCCGATCCGTCGGACGAGCCCACGTCGCCCACCCCGTCCCCGGAGACCTCGGCCGACTCCTCGTCCGGCTCCTCCGACCCGTCCGTCGGGACCTCCGCCGAGGTTCTGGCAGCCGGGGTCGCGGACGGCCCGGTGTCGATGGAGCAGTTCCCCGAGGGCCCCCTCGGCTTCTGGGGCCAGGCACTCCTCGACGCGAGCACGGCGGCGCCGGGTCTGCTCGCCCTCGGTGAGATCGGCGACTCCTCGGCGACACTCGCCGTCGTGGACGTCTCCGGACCGACGCCCCAGCTGGTCGGGTACCACGACCGCAGCTACGAGTTGAACAACGGGATCGGCGACCTCGACCTCGTACCCGGTGCCCCGCAGGTGCTGACCGACGGCACGGACCGCAACACCTACGCGAACGGCACGTTCACCAAGACGGGCGCCTATCCGGGTGGTCAGAGCGCCGACATCGCCCCGAACGGCCTGGTGGCCCAGGTCAGCGGCTCCAAGGTGGCCGTCTACCGGCCGAACGCCACGAGGCCGCTCCGTACGTACACGATGGGCGCGTACGGCACCGCGGACCTGGCCTGGGCGCCGGACTCCTCGCGGGTCTTCGCCCTGGTCGGGACCGGCACCGGTTACACCCTCAAGGCGCTCACCGACCCGACGAAGAACGTCCCGACCCTGACGGTGAACGCGCCGTCGAACGCCACCCGCGCCAAGAAGCTCACGGTCTCCGGGAAGCTGTCGGCGACGGTCGCGCTGCCGGCCGGCGTCAGGCTGAGTGTCACCCGCACCGACCTGGAGACCCCGAACGGCAGGGCGCTGCCGTCGGTCACGGTGAAGGCGAACGGCACCTACTCCTTCACCAACACCCCGCCGGTCGGCGGCACGGTCACCTACAAGGTGGCGTACGCCGGTGACGCCACGCACGCGCCGGTCACCGTCTCCGACAAGGTCGCGGTCTCCCGCGCGGCGGCGACGTTGACGCTGAACAACAACAAGAAGCTCTACGACTACGGCACCGACGTCAGGTTCACCGCGCACCTGGGCCGGACCTACAAGAACCGCACGGTCGAGATCTGGGCCGACCCGCACGGCAGCGACAAGCCGAAGCGGCTGGTCAAGACCGGCAAGGTCAACTCCGCCGGAAATCTCTCCGCGATCGTCGACATGACCCGCGACACGAACGTCACCGCGGTCTACAAGGGCGACGCCCGCTTCGCGCCGAAGACGGTCAAGGTCACGTCGAACGCGCGGGTGCGGATCTCCACGGCCGTGTCCCGGCACTACAAGACGGCCAAGATCGGCTCGACCTCGTACTACTGGTTCCACAAGAACACCAACCCGGTGCTGACGACCACGATGCCCTACTACACGGGCCGCCAGCAGCGCTTCGACTTCCAGGTCTACTTCGAGGGCACGTGGTACTCGGGCGACTCCGAGTACTTCTCGCTCGCCACGAACGGCAAGTCGGCGGTGGAGCTTCTGGCGCCCGGTGAGTCGGGCATCCGAGCCCGGGTGCGGTCGACCTACGTCGACGGCGCCTCCGGCGACAACGTGAACTCGACGACGTACGGATCCTGGAAGTACCTGTACTTCAGCAACTAGCCAGCCCCCGGCCGATCCCTGGTCGGCTGTGAAGGCCCGGAGGGAATGCCCTCCGGGCCTTCTCTGTTAGGGGTAGCAGGAAGTTCAATAATCAACTAAACTGGCCGCACAAGGAGGTCCCGACATGCCTGCAGTGACCGTCGAGAACCCGCTGACCCTGCCCCGTGTGGCCGCTTCGGCCGACGCCGTGGCGCGTCCCGTGCTCACCGTGACGACCGCGCCGAGCGGTTTCGAGGGTGAGGGATTCCCGGTGCGCCGGGCGTTCGCCGGGATCGCCTACAAGCACCTCGACCCGTTCATCATGATGGACCAGATGGGCGAGGTGGAGTACGCGCCGGGTGAGCCGAAGGGCACCCCCTGGCACCCCCACCGAGGCTTCGAGACCGTCACCTACATCATCGACGGGATCTTCGACCACCAGGACAGCCAGGGTGGCGGCGGCACCATCACCAACGGTGACACCCAGTGGATGACGGCAGGTTCCGGTCTCCTCCACATCGAGGCGCCGCCGGAGTCGCTGGTCGTGTCCGGCGGGCTCTTCCACGGCATCCAGCTGTGGGTGAACCTCCCGGCCAGGGACAAGATGATGGCCCCGCGCTACCAGGACATCCGAGGTGGCCAGGTCCAGCTGCTCACGTCCCACGACGGCGGTGCGCTCCTGCGCGTCATCGCCGGCGAGCTGGACGGTCACCAGGGCCCCGGCATCACCCACACCCCGATCAGCCTGGTCCACGCCACGGTGGCCCCGGGCGCGGAGGTCACCCTCCCCTGGCGGGAGGACTTCAACGGCCTCGCGTACGTCCTCGCCGGGCGCGGAAGCGTCGGCCCGGACCGGCGGGCGGTGCACAAGGGGCAGACGGCGGTCTTCGGCGCGGGTTCGTCGATCACGGTCCGCGCGGACGAACTGCAGGACGCGAACACCCCGGACCTGGAGGTCGTCCTGCTCGGCGGCCAGCCGATCCGTGAGCCGATGGCCCACTACGGTCCCTTCGTGATGAACACGAGGGCGGAGCTTGAGCAGGCGTTCGAGGACTTCCAGAAGGGCCGGCTGGGGACTGTCCCGGCGGTTCACGGAATGTCCGAGGGTGGCCTGTAGACCTTCGAAAGTTCAGTACTGTACGAGTCGGGCCCGAAGTCGCAACTTGGTTTTGCGACTTCGGGCCCTGTCTTGCCTACAGGGCTACAGGGTTACTGGGCTACGGCAGCACGTAGAACGGCGCGCCGTCCGGAGCGCGGCCCACCTGACGCACACACCCGTGCTCGGACAGCAACTCCAGGGCGTTGCCGACGCGGTCGGGTGTCAGCCCGGTGCAGACGGCGATCTCCTCCACGCTGTAGTCGGCGCCGCCGTGGAGCAGTGCCGGGGCCAGGTGGGCGGCGACCGTGTGGACGTCCTCGGTGACGGCGAGGTTCCTGGACCTCCAGTTGGTCAGAAGCTGCTCGGGCGTCAGCTCCGGTGCCTGGACGGGCCGGGTGCGGTCGTCGGGGCGTCGCAGGGTCTGGGCGATGTCCCGCAGTACATCCACCATCACCTTCCCGTTGTCGTTGATCTGGCGCAGCAGATCGTCCGTCCGGATGCTGCGCTGTTCGAGTGCGACGAGGGCATCGGCGACCTGCTGCGGCATGACGTAGGCGGTGCCGCCGGTGGCAGCGGGCTGCAGGGGAGCCGGTTCGAGGGTGTAGGAGCCGTCGCGCTGGATGGCGACGATGACTTCGGAGACCCAGGTCTTGAAGGGCTGTGCCGCCGCCTTCGTGCAGCCGTTGACCAACAGGATCAGGCCCTGAAGGTTGACGACGTTCATGTCTCGTCGCCACTCCCGACCTGCGGGAACGCTGAGACAGTGCCTCAGGAGCACACTCTCGACACTGGCGAAGTTGGTCGCGTCGGCGACGTTCCGCAGAGCGGAGCCGACGTGTGCGTATCCCAGGTTCTTGCACACGTCGACGGCCGGGAACCAGTGAGCGCCGTCCGGCATCGTCAGCCTCCGTACCCGCGCACCTGTCGCCGCGTACACGAAGTCACTGATCTCGATCGCGTCCCGCTGTGCCGCCGACTCGTTCGACGGCGGGTTGTTGTTCTGCTCGTACATCGAGCATCACCTCCGCCTCCGAAAATAGGCAGGTGGGAGTGCAACTCGTGTTTGAAGCAATGATGTTCACTCGTTGTGCTGATGCGTCACCTCCGCGCCCGCACTCCCACCCGGCCCTCCCCCACCGCCTGCAGTGTGACCGCCGCCGTCACTGGCATCTCCGTGGCCGGGGACTCGACGTCGTACTCGCGGAGCAGTACCGCCAGGGCCAGGACCGACTCCAGCATCGAGAAGTGGCGGCCGATGCACGCTCGCGGGCCGCCGCCGAAGGGGAGCCATGCGTAGCGGTGGCGGGCGGATTCCTGGTCGGGGGTGAAGCGGTCCGGGTCGAAGCGGTCGGGGTCGTCCCAGTGGGCCGGGTGGCGGTGGGTGACCCAGGGCGAGATCAGGACGTCCGCGCCCGCCGGGACGACGTGGCCGTCGATCTCCGTGTCCGCCACCGCCCGCCTGCCCATCAGGGGAGCGGCCGGATACAGCCGCATCGTCTCCTTCAGGATCCTGGTCAGATACGGGAGTCGGTCCACGGTCGCCGCCGTGTACGGCTCCCCCGGGGGCAGCGCGTCGATCTCCGCGTGGGCCCGGGCCCGCACCTCGGGGTGGCGGGCCAGGAGGCGGAGGGCGAAGGCCAGTGACGTCGCGGTCGTTTCGTGGCCCGCCAGCAGGAACACCAGGACCTGGTCGCGGAGTTCGGTGGCGTCGAGGCTGCCGTCCTCGTCGTTCTGCGCCCCGGAGAGAAGGGAGAGCAGGTCGTCGCCCTGGTCGTCGGTCCCGGTTCCGTCGCTCCGGCGCGTCGCGATGATCCTGTCGCAGACCTCGTAGACCTCCCGGGTCGCCGCCTGTGCCCGTCTGTTGGACGGGGTGGGCCAGGTGCGCGGGAGCCTCAAGGGGGAGTAGGCCCGCCCCGTGATGTACGCGCTGATGACCGGGAAGTTGGCGTGGACGACGTCCACCGCGGCCTCGACATCCGCGCCGAACAGCACCCGGGTGACCGTCCGCAGCGCCAGCCGGTCCATCTCCCGTACGACGTCCACCTCGGGTCGGTTCCGCCAGCGTTCCGCTGTCGCCTCGGCCTCGCGGGTGATGGTCGTGGCGTAGCCGTCGACCCGCTTCTTGGTGAACAGGGGCTGGATCAGGCGGCGTTGGCGGAGGTAGTCGTCGTCCTGGCTGGTGAGGAGGCCGTTGCCCGCGGTCTGCCGGATCTCCTCGTAGAAGACGTTGTCCTTGCGGAAGTCGGCGGCCCGCGTGGCGAGGACCTGCTGGGCGCCCTCGGGGGAGAACACGCAGTACATGACCGTACGGAGGCCGGGTGGGCCGGCGGCCATGCGGATCACGTCGCCGTACTCCCGCTGGGCGCGGACGAAGGTGCCGAGCGGGTCCCTGCGGAGGTCGAGGGCGGAGCCCAGGAGGGGGCGGCCGGTGGGGCCGGGGACGGGAGCGGGGGTGTTGGGGGCCCCGGGTGCGGTCCTGCGGGCGCGGGCGGTGCGCGTGACGGCCATGGCCGTATCATCCGCTTTTCGCGGCCTCCGGGGAGTGCCTTTGCCTACTCCCTTTCCTGCCTCTCCCTTTCCTGCTTCTCGCTCTCCTGCTTCTCCGTCTCCTCCCGCTCCTCTTTCTCGTCCTTCTTCTCCTGAACCCTCTCGTACAGCTCGAACCAGATGCTCTTGCCCTCGCCGCGGGGGTCGACCCCCCATGCGTCCGCGAGCATCTCGATCAGCATCAGGCCCCGGCCCGACGAGGCCAGTTCGCCCGGGCGGCGTTTGTGCGGGAGGTCGTCGCTGACGTCCGTGACCTCGACGCGGATGCGGCGCTCGCCGGGGGCGCCCGTGACCTCGGCGACGACCAGGGCGTCGGCGTCCGTGTGGACCAGGACGTTGGTGGCCGTCTCCGAGATCAGCAGGACCGCCGAGTCGACCTGGTCGGGGCAGGGCCAGTCGTGGAGCTGTTCGCGCAGCTGCTGGCGGGCGACGGCGACACGCTCGGGTTCCGCCTGGGCGATCGTCAGCATGGTGCGCCGGACGGTGGGGCGTGGCACCGGCGGCAGCGTGCCGTCGGTGGCGCATTCGCCGGGGCGGCTCAGGAGCAGCAGCGCTATGTCGTCCTCGCGGCGGTCGGCCAGCGGGCCCGTGGTGTGGTGGGAGGAGGGGCCGTGCACGGCCTGGACCAGCGAGTCGGCCAGTTCCTCCAGACCGTCGCCCTTGATCTCTCCCTTGTGTTCCTCCAGCGTCCTGCGGATGCGCTGCCAGCCCGTCTCCAGGTCGTGGCCGCCGGTCTCGATCAGGCCGTCGGTGCACAGGAGCATGGTCTCGCCCGGTTCCAGGGCCAGGAGGGTGGTGGGGTAATCGGCGTCCGGGTCGATGCCCAGGGGCAGGCCGCCCGCGGTCGGGCGGGCGAGTACCGTGCCGTCCGCCATACGGATCGCCGGGTCCGGGTGGCCGGCGCGGGCGATCTCCAGGACGCCGGTCGTGGGGTCGACCTCGACGTACAGGCAGGTCGCGAAGCGCAGGTCGCCCCCCGCGCCCGCGCTGTCGCCGTCGCGGACGGCGTTGTGGGTGATGCCGTGCAGAAAACGGGACGCGCGGGAGAGGACCGCGTCGGGGCGGTGGCCCTCGGAGGCGTAGGCGCGCAGCGCTATCCGCAGCTGGCCCATCAGACCGGCGGCGCGGACGTCGTGGCCCTGGACGTCGCCGATGACGAGGGCGAAGCGTCCGCCGCCGGGCAGCGGGATCATGTCGTACCAGTCGCCGCCGACCTGGAGGCCGCCGCCGGTCGGTATGTAGCGGGCGGCGACGTCCATGCCGGGTATCTCGGGGCCGAGGGTCGGCAGCATGGACCGCTGGAGACCGTCGGTCAGTTCGCGTTCCGACTCGGCCACACCGGCCCGGGAGAGGGCCTGGGCGAGCATGCGGGCGACCGTCGTCAGGACGGAGCGTTCGTCGGGGGTGAAGCTGACCGGGTAGGCGAAGCCCGCCATCCAGGCGCCCATCGTGCGGCCTGCGACGGTCAGGGGCAGGAACGCCCAGGACTGACGGTCGAACACCTGGGCGAGAGGCCAGGCGGTGGGATACCGGATCTTGTAGGCCTCGGGGGAGGAGAGGTAGACCGCTCGGCCGGTGCGGACCACCTCGGCGGCCGGATAGTCGGTCTCCAGGGGCATGTGGGAGAAGGGGCGCTCGTCGCCGGGGCGCTGGCCGTGGTGGCCGACGACGGTGAGCCGGTCGCCCTGGACGCCGAAGACGGCGAGGCCGTCCGGTGAGAAGCCCGGCATCGACAGACCGGCCGCGACCCGCAGCACCTCCTCCGTGGACCGCGCCTCGGCCAGTGCCCGGCCCGCGTCCAGCAGGAACGCCTCGCGGGAGCGGCGCCAGTCACCGGTGACCGGGGTGCGTGCGGCGGCGCCCGGCGGAGGCTCGGTGACCTCCTGGAGGGTGCCCATCACGTCGTACGCCTTGCGGTCGAGGTCGAAGGTCGGCTTCGCGCGGCTGCGTGCGGTACGGATCACCCGGCCCTGCTCGTCCATGACCCGCACCCGGATCTCGGCGATGCTGTCCTCGGCCACGGCGAGCTGGATGACGCCGGTGATCTCGTTCCAGTCGACCGGGTGGAGGCGGGCCCGGGTCGCGGCCTCCGTGAGGGTGGTCGGTTCGGCGGGCAGGCCGAGCAGGCGGGCCGCCTCGGCGTCGAGTGTGACCAGTTGTGTTGCTGTGTCCCAATGCCACAGGCCGGTTGCGAGGGCGACCAGGACGTCCCCCACGGCGGGCAGGGGCTCACCAGTGCGCATTGACCTACTTTATGGAGAGGTGATCGCAGCGTGCCACCCAAGCTGTACCGGCCAACCTGTATGAGCCCCGCGCGGGCCGCGGTCGTACGGGCGGCGGGCCCGGCCGCGCGCCCGAACAATTGCGGGGAAGTGGTCTCAGGGCGGCCGGTACCCTTGGGTCTGTGTTTTCGGAGGTTTCGGTGTTTCACGTGAAACACCGGCCTCGATCCCTGATCCCCGATCCGCGAAGGCTGGATGAACGACGATGCATCGGTACAGGTCCCACACCTGCGGCGAGCTCCGCGCCTCTGACGTCGGCAGCGACGTCCGGCTGAGCGGCTGGCTGCACAATCGGCGCGACCTGGGCGGCATCCTCTTCATCGACCTGCGCGATCACCACGGCATCACGCAGCTCGTCGCCCGCCCCGGCACGCCCGCCTACGAGGCCCTCGACAAGGTCTCCAAGGAGTCGACGGTCCGCGTCGACGGCAAGGTCGTCTCGCGCGGCGCGGAGAACATCAACCCCGAGCTGCCCACGGGTGAGGTCGAGGTCGAGGTCGGCGAGGTGGAGCTGCTCGGCGCCGCCCAGCCGCTGCCCTTCACGATCAACGCCGAGGACGGGGTCAACGAGGAGCGGCGCCTGGAGTACCGCTTCCTGGACCTGCGCCGCGAGCGCATGCACCGCAACATCATGCTGCGTACGGCTGTCATCTCGGCGATCCGTCACAAGATGACCGCGCTGGGCTTCAACGAGATGGCCACGCCGATCCTGACGGCGACCTCCCCGGAAGGCGCCCGCGACTTCGTCGTCCCGTCCCGTCTCAACCCGGGCCGGTTCTACGCGCTGCCGCAGGCCCCTCAGCAGTTCAAGCAGCTGCTGATGATCTCCGGGTTCGACCGCTACTTCCAGATCGCACCCTGTTTCCGTGACGAGGACGCGCGCGCGGACCGTTCGCCGGGCGAGTTCTACCAGCTCGACGTCGAGATGAGCTTCGTCGAGCAGGAGGACGTCTTCCAGCCGATCGAGCGGCTGATGACCGAGCTGTTCACCGAGTTCGGCAAGGGCCGTGAGGTCACTTCGCCCTTCCCGCGCATCCCGTTCCGCGAGGCGATGCTGAAGTACGGCTCCGACAAGCCGGACCTGCGCGCCCAGCTGGAGCTGGTCGACATCACCGACGTCTTCGAGGGCTCGGAGTTCAAGGCCTTCGCGGGCAAGCACGTGCGCGCCCTGCCGGTGCCGGACGTGGCCTCGCAGTCCCGGAAGTTCTTCGACCAGCTCGGCGACTTCGCCGTAACGCTGGGCGCGAAGGGCCTGGCCTGGGTGCGGGTCACGGAAGACGGTTCGCTGTCCGGTCCGATCGCGAAGTTCCTCACCGAGGAGAACGTCGCCGAGCTGACCAAGCGGCTCTCCCTGGCCGCCGGGCACGCCGTGTTCTTCGGCGCGGGCGAGTTCGACGAGGTCTCGAAGATCATGGGCGCGGTGCGCGTCGAGGCCGCCAAGCGCGCCGGTCACTTCGAGGAGGACGTCTTCCGGTTCTGCTGGATCGTCGACTTCCCGATGTTCGAGAAGGACGAGGAGACCGGGAAGATCGACTTCTCGCACAACCCGTTCTCGATGCCCCAGGGCGGCATGGAGGCCCTGGAGACCCAGGACCCGCTGGACATCCTGGCCTGGCAGTACGACATCGTCTGCAACGGTACGGAGCTGTCCTCCGGCGCCATCCGCAACCACGAGCCCGACATCATGCTGAAGGCGTTCGGCATCGCGGGCTACGACGAGGAGACCGTCGAGCGCGAGTTCGCCGGCATGCTCCGCGCGCTGCGCTTCGGCGCCCCTCCGCACGGTGGCATCGCCCCCGGCGTGGACCGCATCGTCATGCTCCTCGCCGACGAGCCGAACATCCGCGAGACGATCGCGTTCCCGCTCAACGGCAACGCCCAGGACCTGATGATGGGCGCACCGACGGAGCTGGAGGAGACGCGGCTCCGGGAGCTGCACATCTCGGTGCGGAAGCCGCAGCCGAAGTAAATTCGGCAGGCAATTGCGCTTGTTGTAGGGGTGGCTCGGAATCGGCGGCGATTCCGAGCCATTCTTATGTGGTGCTCAGGAAACACGGGAAATCACAGCTCTCTGACAGGTCGCGTTCATAATCTCCGGGGCCATGACAGAGACCCCCCAGGAAGAATTCACGCGCCGCAGAGTCGTCGTCGCCGGTGGCGCCACGGCGGTCACGGCCACCGCGGTGGCACTGGGCGCCGGGCTGGCGTCCGCGCAGGGAACACCGGAGGGCATGGGCGCGCCGTACGGCGCCGGAAGCCTGCCCTCCGACACCCCCACCGGGACTCCCTCCGGTACCCCCGAGGCCTGCTATCTGCTGACCACGGAGACCACCGAGGGCCCGTACTACATCGACGCGGACAAGCTCCGCCAGGACATCACCGAGGACGAGGAGGGTATCCCCCTCACCCTCAGGCTCAAGGCGATCGACACCGAGACCTGCGGGCCGGTGCGGAACGCGGCCGTCGACATCTGGCACTGCTCGGCGCTCGGCATCTACTCCGGGTACGAGGACATGGGCAACGGGGGCGGCGGTGGCGGGGGCGGCGACACCCCGCCGTCCGGCACGCCGACGGACGTACCCACAGGTCCGCCCCCGTCGGGCGGTCCCGGCGGGCCCGGTGGCCATCAGGAGCCGACCGACGACGAGCGCTATCTGCGCGGTACGTGGCGGACGGACCGGCACGGCCAGGTCACCTTCCGGACGGTGTTCCCGGGCTGGTACCGGGGCCGTTGCGTCCACATCCACGTCAAGGTGCACGTGGACGGCACCTGGACCGACGCCGGCTACGAGGGCGGGCACACCTGCCACACGGGTCAGCTGTTCTTCGACGAGGAGTCGGTGCTGCTCTCGGCGGAGGTGGCGCCGTACTCGACGAACACGGCCCCTCGTACGACCCTCGACCAGGACGGGATCTACCCGGACAACGGCGCCGAGGGCGGGCTGCTGCGGCTGAAGTACAGGAAACGGGACATCGGGCGCGGGGTGCACGCCGAGCTGACGATGGGTGTGGCGCCGGACGAGACGCACGACAGTAATTGATTCACGTATGGAATGGGGCGGGCCGAACCTGTGAACCTCGTTGGGCTCCTGGGCGACGTCGAACCGCTTGTCGAACCGCTCCCACTTGCGCTCGGTGGCGCCGGTACCGATGCCGTACCGCTTGTCGGTGTCCCGGGAGGCGTTGGCGAAGTACTGGTTGAAGTTCTCCTCACCGTGCAGGGTCGTCCCCCACGGCGTGGTCCCCCCGGAGCAGTTGTTGAGCGTGCCGAGAGCCTTCCGCCCGGTCGGATCGGTGGAGGTCCTGAGGAGATCCGACCCGGCGGCCGGCCCGGTGATCCGGAACTCGGTGGTGGCGGTGACACGGCGGTTGAGCGGGTGGCGGAATACGGGGGTGAGCCTGCCGGTACGCCGGTCGCCCTCGACCACGACGGCGGACAGCCCGTGCGCGGCCCAGGCGACCTCGACCTGCTCGCGGGTCGGGTTGGCGGGGTCGTAGCCGCGGAACATCAAGATCTCGTCGGTGTACTCGTGGTTGGCGACCAGGAGCTGCTGGTTCCCGTGGAGGGGGA
>NZ_AEJB01000396.1 GCF_000331005.1 Streptomyces turgidiscabies Car8 | reverse complement strand
CCCCCATCGCCCGCTACATCCACACCACGGCCTCGGCGAACGGCAAGCGCGTCCAGGCCCTGGGCGGCGCCAAGAACCACATGCTGGTCCTCCCGGACGCGGACCTGGACGCGGCGGCCGACGCCGCCGTCTCCGCCGCTTACGGTTCGGCGGGCGAGCGCTGCATGGCGATCTCGGCGGTCGTAGCGGTCGGCGCGATCGGCGACGAGCTGGTGGACAAGATCCGCGAGCGCGCCGAGAAGATCAAGATCGGCCCCGGCAACGACCCGACGTCGGCGACGGGCCCCCTCATCACGAAGGTCCACCGCGACAAGGTGGCCTCGTACGTCACCGCCTCCTCGTCGCGCGGTCGGTTTCTCGGGCTCACGCGCCCGGCGCGTAGCCCTCCGCGGCGGACGACGCCTCGGACTCCCGTACGACCTTCATACCGCCCGTCGCACTCTTGTCGGGCTGGAGGATCACGCTCTCCTTGGACGAGGGGGCCTTCGGGTCGGTGAAGTCCTGCGGGCTGCCGAAGCCGGCGTCGAACGCGTTGATCGTCAACAGTGCCTGGTCGACGCCCGCGCGCGTGAGGTCCTTGTCCGCGCAAGCCTTCTTCAGTGCCTCGCCGAAGACGGAGGCCGCGGTCCAGCCCGCCACCACGCCGTTGTCCAGCGAGTCGCCCGGGTACGCGGCCTGGTAGTCGGCCACGAGCTTCTGCGCCTGCGGGGTGTCCGCCCCGATGGGCAGGGACGGTGAGGCGACCCAGTAGTTCTTGGACAGGGCCGGGCCCGCCTGAGTGGCGAGGAGCTGCGGGGCGAAGGCCGAGTTGTTGCCGATGACCGGGACGCCGAAGCCGCCGGCCGCGGCCACTCCGACCAGCGAGGCGGCCTGGCGCGGGCCGGCGCTGAGCACGATCGCCTTGACGCCCGCCTGCTTCAGCGCGGCGACCTGTGCGGTCATGTCGTTGTCGGTGGGCTTGATCTTCTGCTCGACGATGGTCAGCCCCGACTTCTCCGCCATGTACTTGGCACCGGCCAGGGCGCTCTCCCCGTAGTCCCCCTCGAAGTAGACATGACCGATCCTGTCGCCCTTCTTGATCCCCTTCTCGTTGATCAGGAAGTCGACCGCGTTGATCGTCTCGATGTCGTACGTCGACCCGATCACACGTATGTAGGGGCTGCCGAGCAGCGAGGCCGCCCAGGCCTGGGGCAGCACGAGGACCTTGTCCTGGCCGTCGACGCGCTGTTTCACCGCCGCGACGAACGGCGAGCCGATGAACTGGGCGAAGCCCAGCACCTTGGGGGCCAGCTCCGTGTAGCCGGAGACGGCCTTCTGCGGGTCGTAGCCGTGGTCGCGGACGGTGAGGGTCACCTGACGTCCGCAGACGCCTCCTGCGGCGTTCAGCTGCTTCACATACAGCTGCTGGGCCTGGGTGACGCTCTTGCCGAGGGTCGCGTAGACCCCGGTCATGTCCGTGAGCGCGCCGACCGTGATCGTCTTGGCGGACACGCCCACGTCGGTCTTGACGCCGCCCGCCGAGGCCGTACCGTCGCCGCCCCCGTCGTCGTCCTTGGCCTTGGAGCTGCATCCGGCCACTGCGAGCAGCACGGCGAGCGCGCCCGCGGCGGCTCGGGCCGCGTATCTCGTGGTCATCGTTCCTCCCCTGGATTACGTCCGAAGCGGCGCCGGGCGGCCACCCTGACCAGCCCGCCCGGCAGGAAGAGCACCACCGCCACGACGGCGGCGCCGTACAGGTACCGGGACGCCTCGCCCGGTGCGATCCCGCCCGTGCCCGGGGCGGAGACCAGGGGCAGGGCGTCGCTGTAGCGGGTCAGCAGCTGCGGCAGCAGCGAGACGAAGAGCGCGCCGACCACCGCCCCGGAGACCGAGCCGAGCCCGCCGATGACGATCATGGCGAGGTACTCCAGCGAGAGCGTGATGCCGAAGTAGTCGGGCACGGTCCGCTGGAAGACGAGGGCGAGCAGGACACCGGCGAGCCCCGCGTACATCGAGGACAGGACGAAGACCCCGGCGCGGTAGCGGGCCACGGGCACGCCGATCACCCCGGCGGCGATGCGGTGGTCGCGGATGGCGTTCATGGCCCGTCCGGGCCGCCCGCGCAGGACACCACGGGCGAACAGGGCGCAGCCGAGCAGGAGGACGAGTCCGGCGTACCAGAGCTTCTCCGCGGAGCCGAACGGCACGTTCGCGACGAGGAGTTCACGGTCGTCGAAGGTGAGGCCGAAGAGGCTCAGCGGCGGTACGTCACGGCCGTTGAAGCCGCCGGTGAGGTCGCGGGCGTTGAACAGGACGTGCTGGCCGATGAAGATCAGGGCGATGGTGGCGATACCGAGGTAGGGGCCGCGCAGCCGCCCGGCGATCGGGCTGAACAGGCCCCCGGCGGCGCCCGCGACGAGGGTGGCCAGGACGACCGCGAGCCAGGTGGGCAGCCCGAGTCCGCTCAGCCCGTCACCCCCGTCCGCGGCGAACACGCAGTAGCTGTAGGCGCCGACGGCGAGGAAGAAGGCGTGGCCCATGGAGAGCTGCCCGGTGGCGCCGGTGAGGAGGTTGATGCCGATGGCGCCGATCGCGGCGGCCATGGCGAACAGGCCGGCCTGGAGCCAGAAGCGGTCCAGGTAGAACGGGAGGGCGAGCAGCAGGAGGGCGCCCGCGGTGGCCGCGTACGTCCGCGCGGGCGGTCGGCGGAGGGCGCGTCGGGGCTTGGCCGTGGCGGCGAGGGCGTCAGACACGGGCCGGCTCCTTCGTACCGAAGAGCCCGGCGGGCCGGACAAGCAGGATCGCCACCATGACCAGATAGGGCGCGAGGTCGCCGAGGCCGCGGCCCATGAAGGCAAGGTCGCTCTGGTAGCCGGTGGCGAGGGACTCGGTGACGCCGACCACCAGGCCGCCGACGAGGGCGCCGGTCGTGGAGTCGAGGCCGCCGAGGATGGCGGCCGGGAACGCCTTGAACGCGGCGAGGGAGGTGGCCCGTTCCAGGCCGGGGGTCGGGAAGACGGTGAGGAAGAGGGCGGCGACGGCCGCGAGGCCGCCCGCGACGGCCCAGGCGCCGAGCGAGACGCGGCCCAGCCTGACCCCCATGAGGGCGGCCGTCTCCGTGCTCTCGGCCGCCGCGCGCATCGCCACGCCCCAGCTGGTGTAGCGGAAGGCCAGCAGGAAGGCCGTGATGAGCAGGGCCGCGGCGACGAAGGCGGCGATCCGGGTGTGCGCGAGCGAGATCGGACCGAGGGTGAGGACGGCGTCGCCCCAGGGGTCGCCGAGCGCGAGGACGTCCGTACCGAGGCGGCGGGTGAGTTCGGTGGTCAGCAGGATGTCGACGCCGATGGTGACGATGGCCAGCACACTGTGGTCGCCGCCCCGGGCGCGGCGCATCACCAGGAACTCCACGGCCGCGCCGACGAGCGCCGCACCGACGATTCCCGCCCCCAGCGCGGGCCAGAAGCCGATGTCGTCGTGGAGGGAGGCGGTGACGTAGCCGCCGGCGAGCAGCAGCGAGGCGTGCGCGAAGTTGACGACCTCCGTGGCCCGGAAGATCACGACGAAGCCGAGGGCGATGAGGGCGTACACGCTGCCCATGGAGACGCCGTTGAGGAGCAGTTCGGCGAAGGTGCTCATGGGGTGGCCTCCTCACCGAGATAGGCCCGGACGACCTCCGGGTCGTTCTGTACGTCCGCCGGGGCCCCGTCCGCGATCCGTCGGCCGAAGTCCAGGACGGTGACCGTGTCGGCGAGTCTCATGACCACCCCCATGTCGTGCTCCACCAGGACGATCGAGATGCCGAGGCTGTCGCGGACCCCGGCGATGACGGCCGCTACCCGGCGCCGTTCGTCGGCGGTCATTCCGGCCACCGGTTCGTCGAGGAGCAGCAGCCGTGGCTCCATGCACAGGGCCCGGGCGAGTTCCGCGAGCTTCTGCTGCCCGTACGGCAGGGAGCCGGCGGGGCGGCCCAGGGCTCCCTCCAGGCCGACGAACTCGGCGATCTCCCGCACCCGCGCGCGGTGTCGGCGGTCCTCGTGCGCCGCCGACGGCAGCCGGAGTCCGGCGGCGACGAAGCCGGTCCTGGTGAGCCGGTGGCGGCCGAGCAGCAGGCTGTCCTCGACGGTGGCGTGGGGCGGCAGGGCGAGGTTCTGGAAGATCCGGGCGACGCCGAGGCCGGCGATGCGGTGCGGGGGCAGGCCGGTCAGCTCGTGCTCACCGAAGCGGACGCTGCCGGAGGTGGCCCGGTAGACACCGGACAGGACGTTGAAGCAGGTGGACTTGCCCGCGCCGTTGGGCCCGATCAGGGCGTGGACGGTGCCGGGGCGGACGGTGAAGCTGACGTCGTCGAGAGCGAGGAGGCCGGAGAAGCGGACGGTGAGGTGATCGACGTCGAGGGAGGGAACGGCATGGGCGTCAATGGTGGACGACGCCGGTCCGGCACGTCTGGTCACTGTGGATCAGGCCTCCCATCTGCTGAGCCTCGGCATGGAGTTCGTCGGCCCGGGCACGTCGGCCGCCGCGTCCTCGTCCACCACGCCCAGATAGCGGCGCCGGACCTCGTCGGAGGCGGCGAGTTCGGCGCAGGGACCGGAGAGGGTGACCTCGCCGACCTCCAGGACGTAGGCGTGGGTGGCCAGCCGGAGGGCCAGGGCGGCGTTCTGTTCGACGAGCAGGACGGAGGTGCCCTGGGCGTTGATCTCCCGCACGGTGTCGGCGATGCGCGCGGCCATCAGCGGGGCGAGGCCCAGCGACGGCTCGTCGAGGAGCAGGACGCCCGGGGCGGCCATCAGGGCACGTGCGACGGCCAGCATCTGCTGCTCGCCGCCCGACAGCAGGCCGGCGCGCTGCTGGGCGCGGTCGGCGAGGACGGGGAAGAGTTCGTGGACGCGGCGCACGGCGGCGGCCCGTTCGGCACGTCCGCCACGGGCGCCGAGGGCTCCGGCGCGCAGATTGTCGGCGACGGTCATCCGGGCGAACACCCGCCGCCCTTCCGGGACTTGGGAGACCCCGGCGGCCACCACCCGGTCGGGGGCCAGCCCGTCGATCCGGCGTCCGCCGAGGGTGACGGTGCCTCCGGTCGAGGCCCCGCCCTGGAAAGCGAGGGTGCGGCTGATGGCCCGTAACAGCGTGGACTTGCCCGCGCCGTTGGAGCCCAGCACCGTCACGACGGCCGCCTCGGGCACCTCCAGCGACACCTGACGAAGGGCGCGCACAGGCCCGTACGCGACCGACAGGTCCCGTACGACGAGAGCTCCGCCGCCCGGAGATCCCCTTGTTCCGCCGCCCATGGCCTCCGCTCCCTTCCGCACTTCCGTCCGATGTGGCGCTCAGCCCAGCACCGGGGCGGGCGTCCGTCCACGGGTCGGGGCCGAAACCCCGCCGAAACGTGGCCGGTGACCAGCGGACTCCGCCGCCCGTTGTGCGCGTGCACAACGCTGCGTGTCAGGGGCCTGCCGAAGGAACGCGGAGGGTGGCATCCTCCGGTCATGGGACCGCGCAGAAGGCGTACGGGACATGACTGGCAGGTGCTCTCCGAGTCCTGCGCGGCGCTGCTGGAACGGGTGCCGGAGCTGGTGGACGAACATGTGCGGCAACTATCGGAGCACTCCCCCGTCTACGGCCAGGTCCTCCCGGACGACCAGCAGTGGCGGGAGGCGGAGGAGGCGATGCGCATCGGCATCGGGACGATCTCCGCGCCCCGGGGCTCACCGCGCCGCGACCTGGAGTACGCCGAGGACGCGGGCCGGCGCCGCGCCCAGCAGGGCCTGCCGCTGGAGTTACTGGTGCACGCCTACCGCAGTGCGGGCTATCTGGTGTGGGACGCGCTGCTGGAGGGCGCGGGCGGCCAGGAACCCGAGCGGCTCGGTGTGCTGATGCGGTCGGCGACCCTGGTGTGGGCGGCGATCGACGCGCAGGCGGCGGTGGCGTCGGAGGCGTACCGGGCGACCGAGATGGAGTTACGGCGGCGTACGGACGAGCGGTTGCAGGCGTTGCTGGACGCGCTGCTCGACGGCCAGGAGTCGCCGGGGCTGGCTGCCAGGGCCGCGGCCGGGCTCGACCTGCCGGAGCGGGGCACGTACGCGGTGGTCGTGCTGCGGGCGGAGCGACGGGACCCGAGGGAGGCCTTCCACCGGCCGTTGCGGGGGGCCGGGTACCGGTTCGTGTGGCGGATGCGGGCCGACCGGGAGGTGGGCGTGGTGCTGCTGGGGCCCGACCAGGGGCTCGACGCGGTGGCGCAGGCGCTGAGCGGGCGGTGCTCGGGGGCGGGCGGGATCAGTCCCGTCGTGTCGGGGCTGACCGAGCTGGGGCGGGCCCGGCGGCTGGCGGAACTGGCGCTGCGTACCTGCCCGCCGGACGCGAGCGAGATCGTACGGCTGGACCAGCGGATGCCGACGGCTCTGGTGGTGAGCCAGCCGGAACTCGCGAACCGGCTGGTGTCGGCCGTCTTCGGCGCCCTGGTCGGGCTGGAGCCGGCGGACCGGGAGCTGCTGCTGGAGACGCTGGACATGTGGCTGGCCTGCGAAGGGTCAGCGGGCCGGGCGGCCGGACGGCTGTACTGCCACCGCAACACGGTGTTCAACCGGCTGCGGCGGCTCGAACAGCTGACGTCCAGGTCACTGGCGAGACCGCGCGACCTGATCGAGATGACGCTGGCGCTGGACGCGTACCGGCTGTCGGGGCCGACGGGCGCACAGGAAGAGGCGTCGCGGCTCGCGGGTAACGGGTAGCGGGTAGCGGGTAGCGGGTGACGCCGAAGGGGAGTCGCCCCCGGCGGCGCTGTCAGACCAGGAAGTCGCGTCCGATGTTCTCCGCGACCCGTTCCAGGATCGGTCCGGCGTCGGCGATGCACTTCGCGATGTCCGGCTCGATCTCCGTCAGGGGGTAGGCGCGCCGGATACCGGCCCGGCCCAGTGCCTCCGGGCGCAGGGCCAGGCGTCCGCAGACCGCGACGACCTCGCGGCCCAGAGCGCGCGCCGCCGCGGCGACGCCGGCCGGGGCCTTGCCGTGCAGGGTCTGCTCGTCGAGGGAGCCCTCGCCGGTGATCACCAGCGTCGCGCGGTCCAGCGCGGGCGCGAAGCCGAGGACGTCGAGCATGACCTCGATGCCGGGCCGGAACCGGGCGCCGAGGACCAGGGCGCCGTAACCGATGCCGCCGGCGGCACCCGCGCCGGGTGCGGCGGCGTGCTCGGCGGCCTTCGGGCCGATCGCCGTCTCCAGGACCTTCGCGTAGTGCGCGAGGGCCTCGTCGAGGGCGGCCACGTCGTCCGGGGAGGCGCCCTTCTGCGGGCCGTACACCGCGGGCGCGCCCGTCGGCCCGGTCAGCGGGTTGTCCACATCGCTGGCCAGCACGAGATCGACGTCAGCGAGGCGGATGTCCAGGCCCGAGAGGTCGGCCGTGACGAGTCCCTCCAGGCCGCCTCCCCCGGGCGGCACGGGCTCGCCGTCGGCGTCCAGGAAGCGCGCGCCGAGCGCGGACAGCATGCCCGCGCCCCCGTCGGTGGTGGCGCTGCCGCCGACCCCGAAGACGATCGTGCGCGCGCCCGCGTCCAGCGCGGCCCGCAGGAGTTCGCCGGAGCCGTACGTCGATGACGAGAGCGGCGCGAAGACGCCCGCGGGCAGCCGCTGCAGCCCGCTCGCCTCCGCCATCTCCACCACGGCGGTGTCGCCGCGCAGCGCGAACGCGGCCGTCACCTCGTGCCCGAGCGGGCCCGCGACCCGTACCTCGCGCCGTTCGAATCCGGCGGCGACCGCGGCGGCCACGGTCCCGTCACCGCCGTCCGCCACGGGGAGCGACTCGACCTCGACACCGGGTGCCGCCCTGCGCAGTCCGGCGGTCACACGCTCGGCGACCTCCACGGCCGTCAGCGATCCCTTGAACTTGTCGGCGGCGATCAGCACCCGTGCCGTCCGCACACCTGTCACACGCGCCGTACCCGCAGCGTCCGCCACCCTGTACTCCCCTTGCTTTCCGGCCCCGCACAGATCAGGGCAGTCGCGCCGCTGCGACCTTAACCGGAGGAGCCCCGCCCCGTCATGCCCTCCCGGCCGCTCACAGCCGAGGCATCACGGACACCGGATGGTGGTAGACCGGAGGGATGACCGCTGTGGGCATGACCACCGGACAGGCAGACCGTGTTCTCGGGGGCTGGCTCGGCCGGATCGCGGGCAACATGCTCGGCAAGCCGGTCGAGCGGGGCGACTACTGGACGCGCGACCGCATCGACCGCTATCTGCGGCACACCGGCGCCCTGCCGCTCACCGACTATCTGCCCGAGCCGCCGGCCGGCAGCCAGGACGGGGACGACGACACCGACGGCTTCCGGCTGCGCAAGGAGTGGCGTGAGTGCGTACGCGGCCGGATCCACGGCAGCTGCCGTGACGACGACGTCGACTACGCGATCCTCGGCCTGGACCTGCTGGAGACGCACGGTTTCGACTTCAGCACCGAGCAGGTCGGCGAACTCTGGCTGCTGCGGCTGCCGTTCCTGCAGACGTTCACGGCGGAACGCGTCGCCTATCGCAACCTCACGGCCGGTCTCAAGCCGCCGCTGACCGCCACGTACGACAACCCCTACCAGGAGTGGATCGGCGCCCAGATCCGCGCCGACATCTACGGCTGGACCTGCCCGGACGCCCCGCAGCGCGCCGCCTACCTGGCCCGCAGGGACGCCGTCCTCTCGCACACGGGCAACGGTGTGTACGGGGCGATGTTCGCGGCGGCACTGATCTCGGCGGCGTTCACGGCACCCACGGTGCGCCACGCCCTGGACACTGCGCTGACGGTGATCCCGGCGAGCAGCCGTCTGGCCCGTACGGTGCGCCGGGTCATGGCGCTGCATCAGACACGCCTGACCTGGGAGGACACCCTCGACGCGCTCGCCGAGGAGACCGCCGGGCTCGGCTGGATCCACACCGTGCCGAACATCGCCGTCCTGACCGCCGGGCTCCTGTACGGCGACGGCGACTTCACGCGAACGATCGCGCTGACCGTCCGGGGCGGCCTGGACACCGACTCGAACGGCGCGACGGCGGGCTCGGTGGCGGGCGTGCTGTGCGGTGCGGAGGCGATCCCGAGCCGGTGGAAGGACCCGCTGGAGGACACCGTACGCAGCGCGGTGTTCGGCTTCGACGGGGTACGGATCAGTGAACTGGCCGAGCGGACCCTGCGGTTGGGACACCCGCAGGTGTGACGGAAGCCCGACGGCCCCTTTCGCCGTCCTTTCGCTGGTTACGCTTCCCAGCGTGACCATTCAAGACTTCGCCACGTACATCGCCGGCCTGCCCCGCGTCCTGGCCGGCGCCGCCGCCCTCTTCCGTGACTCCGACGGACGGATCCTGCTCGTCGAGCCCAACTACCGTGAGGGCTGGGCGCTTCCGGGCGGCACGATCGAGTCGGACACCGGGGAGACCCCGCGCCAGGGCGCACGCCGGGAGACCCTTGAGGAGATCGGCCTCGACCGTGAACTCGGCCGTCTGCTGGCCGTCGACTGGGTCCACATCTCCGGCCATCCGCCACTGGTGGCGTACCTGTACGACGGTGGCGTCCTCGACGAGGACGAGCTCAAGTCGATCACCCTGCAGGAGTCGGAGCTGCTGTCGTGGCGGCTGGTACCGCGCGAGGAACTCACCGACTACCTCCGCGGCTCCCTGGGCCGCCGGGTGCTGCACGGCCTCGACGTCCTGGCGGAGGGCACGGGAACGGCCGAGCTGGAGAACGGCGAACGGGTGGCCTGACGGCCACTGCGGTCCGGGAGGGGTCAGCCCTGGACGTCCGGCGGCTTCACGTCGTCCCCCGCACGCCGTACGTCGTCGCGCTCGGCGACCCGGGCCTCGGTTCGGTGGCCCCGCGCGATGTAGTCCCGCACGACGAGCTCGACGGCGTCCTGCGGGTTGCCGACGCCCGCGAGCACCATGACTTCTACGACCAGTTGGGCGTCGAGCGAGACGGAGACCTTGGCTGCCATGCGGGGACATTAACACCGGACGGGCATTCGTACAGGGGTACGGCGACAAGGGCCGCGACGGCGATCCCCGGGCGGATATCCAGTCGCCGCCCGGGCCCCCGGAACCTACCCTCGGCTCCATGACCACCAAGCCCCTGGTCGCCGTCCTCAGCGGCGCCGGCATCTCGACCGACTCCGGCATCCCCGACTATCGCGGGCCGAACGGCCTGTGGCGGCGTGACCCCGAGGCCGAGAAGCTCGTCACGTACGACTACTACATGGGCGATCCCGAGATCCGGCGCCGTTCCTGGCAGATGCGACGCGCGAACCGGACCCTGCAGGCCCAGCCCAACTCAGCGCACCTGGCCGTGGCCGAGCTGGAGCAGGCAGGGGTGCCGGTGCGGGTCATCACGCAGAACGTGGACGGGCTGCACCAGCTCGCCGGGATGCCGGCCCGCAAGGTGCTCGAACTACACGGCACCGCAAGGAAGTTCGTGTGCACCAAGTGCCATGCGCGCGGGCCCATGGAGGACGCTCTCGCCCGGGTCGACGCCGGGGAGGACGACCCCGCCTGTCTCGTCTGCGGCGGGATCCTGAAGTCGGCGACCGTCATGTTCGGCCAGCGCCTCGATCCGGTCGTCCTCGGTGACGCCCTGGCCATCACCAAGGCCTGCCAGGTGTTCATCGCCGTCGGGACCAGCCTCCAGGTCCAGCCCGCCGCCGGGCTCGCCGGTGTCGCCGCGGATCACGGCGCCCGGCTCGTCATCGTCAACGCCGAGCCGACCCCGTACGACGACCGGGCCGACGAGGTCGTACGGGAGCCGATCGGTACGGCCCTGCCCCAACTGCTGCGCGAACTACGGGAGTCGGGGGCCGCCTAGGCTCGCGCGGTTCACGGCGGCGGACGCTCGGTCAGTCCCCCCGTCGTCGTGACGGCTGTGGACGTGACCGTCACGGCGGCACCGGCCAGGCCGCCCCGTGTCGCGCGCACAGTGACGGCACCTGCGGTGCGTGTCGTGCGTACGAAGACTCTGTTGATGCCCGCTTCCGTGCTGACGTAGGACTGGAACACGCTGTACGGGATGCCCGCGTTGTGGCCGCCGAGCAGCTTGGCCGGACCAGTGACCGTGAAGTCCACCCGGGCCTGGTCGGTCGGGACTCGGCGGCCCGCCGAGTCCACCGCCTCGACGTCGATCATCGCCACGTCGGTGCCGTCGGCCTTCAGACCGTCGGGTGAGACGTGTGCCGTGAGGCGGAGGGCGACCGCGGGGCCCGTCGTCTGTTTCTGGGCGCGGGTCACTTCGGTGCCGCCGGCGTCGTAGCCGACGGCGGTGATCGTGCCGGACTGCCAGGCGACGCCGGTGAAGGTGTGCAGGAAGTCGTACTGCGGGGAGGTGGACGTACCGACCGACCTGCCGTTGACCAGCAGGTCCACCCGGGCGACACCCGCGGCCATGACGTACACCGTCTTGACGGTGCCGGCCGGGTAGGTCCAGTGGCCGACGATGTGCAGGTCCGGCGTCGGGCTCTGCATGACGCGGTGGGTGTAGTAGGTCTCCTTGGGGATGCGGACCGAGTCGACGCGGCCGGAGAGGCGGCACGTCTCCCAGTTGTACTGGCGGCCGTGCTGGTTGGAGTCCGCCCAGGTCAGAGCCGCCGCCCCGGAGTAGCGGCTGTTTCCGGGGCCTTGGATGCGCTGGCTCCAGAACTCGTGACGGGTGCTCGCGGCGACGGTGGCGGCGAAGTCCTCCGAGGTCCAGTGGTAGGTGACGTCCGGGCCGGTGACGTAGCCGAAGTCCGGTGGGGAGGCGTTGTCCCAGACGCGGCGGGGGGCCTCGTCGCGGGTGAACTCGGACTCGATGAGCGGCATCCGGTCGCGGGCGTAGTCGCTGTAGTGGCGGTTGAGCATCGTGCCGATGTACTCGCACTGGTCCACGGCCGCCGTGCCCCCGTAGGCGGAGTTGTCGGAGGTGGCCCGGGAGCCGATCGCGCGCATGCCGCTGGGGTCCCAGGCCTGTTTCAGCGCGCGCATCTGCTGCTGGTGGTCGGCGCTCAGCCAGTTGTTGCCGGACTCCCAGAACAGGATGCTGGGACTGTTGCGGAAGTAGATCATCACGTCCCGCATGGCCGCGAGGCGCTGGTCCCACTGCACGCCGGTGGCGTCGGCCTCCTTGTCCCCGGCGGGCTGGACCGACACCAGCCCGTACCGGTCGGTCATCCTGATGTTCGCGGGCTGCGCGGCGAGGTGCATCCAGCGGATCAGGTTGGCGTTGCTCTCCCGGATGAGCCGGCCGTCGTGGTCGCGCAGCCATTCGGGTACGGCGTCGCCGAGCACCGCCCATTCGTTGGTGGCGCGCTGCGCGTACCCGGTGAGGAAGACCTGCCGGTCGTTGATGTAGACGCCGCCGGTGCTCGCCCCGCCACGGAACTCGGCCTTCCGGAAGCCGGTGCGGACCGTGTACGTGTCGACGACCGTCGCCCCCTCCGCGAGCGTCAGTCGCACGGTGTAGAGGGCGGGGTACGACGGTGACCAGAAGGTGAGCCCGCTGATCCGGCTGCCGACCTTGACCACATGACTCGTCCCGGCGGCCAGCGTGACCGTCGAGGCGGGCAGCGAGCCGATCAACGTGCCCTGTCCGTCGAGGACTTGGGCCGACACCGACAGCGTCCGGGAACGGTTCTCGTCGTTGGTGATCTGCGCTTCCGCGTTGATCGTCGCGGTGTGGCCGGAGACGTTGACGGCGGTCGGATAGACGTAGGTGCCCGTGGTGCCGAGGTTGCTGTAGAGCGGGAGCGTGAAGTGGGTCCTGGGCACGACGTGCAGGATGACGTTCCTGGTGAGGCCGCCGAAGGTGGGGTTGAAGTCCCGGGTGTCCCACTGGAAGGGCATCCCGGTCGCGGCTTCGGGCCGCCACTTGGTGTTGTCCGCGCAGATGGCGAGCACGTTGTCGGCGCCGAACAGGACATCGCCGGTGAGGTCGAAGCCGAACGGGGTGACTCCGGCCTCGTAGCTGCCGATCAGGACGCCGTTCAGGTAGACCGTCGCCGCTTGGCGGATGCCTTCCAGTTCCAGGATCACCTTGTGGCCCGCCTGCTCGGCCGGTAACTGAAAGCGCTTGCGGTACCACGTCGGCTGCATCGCCACCGAGGATTCGCCCGAGCTGCCGATCCAGTTGTCGAAGGAGTCCACGTCGTTGTAGGTGTGCGGCACGCTGACCACGGCCCACCCGGAGTCGTCGAACGTGGTCCGTTCGGCGCCGGCGACATTCGACCTGATGAACCGCCAGTCGAGATTCAGGCTGAAAGTCTGCCGCTCAGCGGCCTCGACCTGCGCCTCCGCGACTGCCCCGTCCATCGGCAGGGCCACCGCACCCACGCCCGCGGCGGCCCCCTGCAGCACACGCCGTCGACTCACCCCGTCAGGTTCGGAGGGCGCGGCAGCCGTGGAAGCTGTGGAACGGCTGGTGAACTCCATCGTCTACCGCCCTCCGAGACGCGCCCTCACGGGCACCCCTCCCAGACCATTGCCATGGACGCGACAGAAAGCGCTTCACATCATGCGCCGGGGCGTGGCGGGCGACAAGGTGCGGGACGAAGGTCGTTCGGGTGGGGGAGGGTGGGGCGGCAGAACGCGGGAGGACCGGGAGAGGAGGACGGAACCCGGGCGGAGGCGCTGACGAGGGATGCCGAAAGGGACGTCCGGGGCGGGGCTAGAAGAGCGCCGGCCCCCGTTCGAAGTCCAGCAGCCGCTGCTTGCGCTCCAGACCGCCCCCGTATCCGGTGAGGCTGCCGTCTGCGCCTACCACCCGATGGCACGGCACGATGATGCCGACCGGGTTCCTGCCGTTGGCGAGACCCACGGCGCGGGAGGCCTTCGGATTGCCGAGGGCGTCGGCGAGTTCACCGTACGAGCGGGTCTCGCCGTACGGGATGCGGCACAGCTGCTCCCAGACGCTGCGCTGGAAGTCGCTTCCGGCCAGCCGGAGTTCGATGGTGAACTCCTTCAACTCGCCCTGGAAATAGGCGTTCAGCTGCTCGACCGTCTCCCCGAAAGGGGTGTCCTCGCGTGCGCCGAAGTTCTCCTCGGCCGGGCGGTGACGCTGCTCGACCATGTAGAGGCCGCAGAGGACTCCGTGGTCGGCCACGAGGGTGAGGAGGCCGTACGGACTGTCCATGACCGTGTGCTGTTTCATTTCTGCTCCTGACGTCCTTAAGTCCCTATACCGGGAGGAAGTTGATCGGGTGACTGTCCGTCGCCCACAGGTACTGGACCGCGTACGCCCGCCAGGGCCGCCACACCGCCGCGCGTGCGGTCAGCGCGGCCGGTGTCGAGGGGAGGCCCAACTCCTGGGCCGCGCGCCGGATTCCGAGGTCCGTGGGGAGAAACGCGTCGGGGTCGCCGAGGGCACGCATCGCGATGACGTCGACCGTCCAGGGACCGAATCCGGGTAGGGCGAGGAGCCTTGCGCGGGCCTCGGGCCAGTCGCTCTCGACGCCCAAGTGGAGGTTTCCGTCGGCGAGTTGCTTGACGAGGGTGGTGAAAGTCGCCCGCCGGGTACGAGGCATGGCCAGGGACTCCGGGTCGAGGGCTGCCAGCGCCCCCGGGGTCGGGAAGAGATGCGTGAGACCGCCCTCCGGGTCGTCGACCGGGTCGCCGTGCGCCGTGACGAGACGGGCCGCGTGGGTACGGGCGGCGGCCGTGGAGACCTGCTGACCGAGCACCGCCCGTACGGCGAACTCCGCCTCGTCGACCGTCCGGGGAACGCGTCGCCCCGGGCCCTTCGCGACGAGGGGCGCCAGCACGGGATCCGTACACAACTGCTCGTCGACCGCGACCGGATCGGCGTCCAGGTCGAGCATCCGACGGCAGCGGCTGATCGCGACGGGCAGATCGCGCAGATCGCTGAGGGTGAGCCGGCACGCGATGTGGTCGGGCGTCGGCGTGAGGGCGGCGATGCCGTGTCCGTACGGGAGTCGCAGGGTCCGGCGGTAGGCGCCGTCCCGCCACTCCTCCACGCCGGGTACGGCGGTCGCGGCGAGGTGCCCGAAGAGGTTGTCGGGGTTGAGCGGGGCGCGGAAGGGGAGGCGGAGGTTCAGCGCGGCCGGGGCGCTGACAACCGTGCTCGGGTCGCTCGGATGCGCTTGGGCGCGCGACTTCGGAAGGCGGTTGCGCAGATCGCTCGGGGAGAGGGCGAAGACCTCACGGACGGTGTCGTTGAAGGTGCGGATCGAGGAGAAGCCCGCCGCGAAGGCGATGTCCGCCATGGGCAGCCCGGTCGTCTCGACGAGGAGCCGCGCGGTCTGGGCGCGCTGGGCGCGGGCGAGGGCGAGCGGTCCCGCGCCCAGTTCGGCGAGGAGTTGCCGTTCGACCTGGCGGGTGCTGTAGCCGAGGCGGGTGGCGAGGCCGGGGACGCCCTCTCGGTCCACGATCCCGTCGCCGATCAGCCGCATCGCACGGGCCACGAGGTCGGCGCGCTGGTTCCACTCCGGCGAGCCGGGGCTGGTGTCCGGGCGGCACCTCTTGCAGGCCCGGAAACCCGCCTGCTGGCAGGCCGCCGCGCTCGGGTAGAAGGTCATGTTCTCGGGCTTGGGCGGCACCACCGGGCAGCTGGGCCTGCAGTAGATCCGGGTGGTCAGGACCGCCGTGAAGAACCAGCCGTCGAAGCGCGCGTCCTTGGACTGCACGGCTCGTACGCAGTGCTCGGTGTCGGTGTGCATCGCGTTCCGCATACGTCCAGCATCGACGATCAGCGCGACCGGGGCTGGCGGAAATCCGACATCAGGGTGGCGTGTCCAGGGAGGCTCTGGATCACGTTCCGCCTGAGCCGCGGATTCGAGCCGAGGACCGACGGCCTCACCGGCCCACCGAATCACCTGCTCACCTGCTCACCTGCTCACCTGCTCACCTGCTCACCTGCTCACCGCATCCTGCCACGCGGCCTCCCTCAGCAGCCGTAGCCCGTTGAGGCCGACGAGGACCGTCGAGCCCTCGTGGCCCGCGACCCCGAGCGGGAGCGGCAGCGTGCCGATCAGGTCCCAGGTGACGAGGCCCGCGATGCACACCCCGGCGATCACCAGGTTCTGCGTCACCAGACGCCGGGCCTGCCGCGAGAGGGCGATCACGGCGGGCACGGTGGCCAGCTCGTCCCGCACGATCACCGCGTCCGCGGTCTCCAGCGCGAGGTCGGAACCCGCCCGGCCCATGGCCACTCCGGTGTGGGCGGCGGCCAGCGCCGGGGCGTCGTTGACACCGTCCCCCACGACCATGACCCTGCGTCCGGACGCCTCCAACTCCCTTACCGCGTCCAGCTTCTGCTGGGGAAGCAGACCGGCCCGTACGTCCTCGATACCGACCTCGGCCGCCAGCCGGGCGGCGGCACGCGGGTTGTCGCCGGTCAGCAACACGGGTGCCGTGCCGGTGAGTTCGGTGAGCGCGAATCAAGCCCGCCACCGCAAGGTAGGCAGGAACCTCCCTCGCTTACGAGGGAGAGCACTTCAACACGTGGAGCACCTGCGGCTCGGCGGCTCGGCCTGAGCGATACGGACGCCGACGCCGAGACGGGCGCCGCGGGCTGACCCGGGGGAGAGTCCATCCAGGCTGCCATCGGTTACTGAATTGCCAACTTTCGCAATTGCATGGATGATTTATCGGCTGAGTACCCGGGCGGCAGACAGCAGACAGCCACGCCCACCCACAGACAGTCACGCGGAAGCAAGGGGGCGGACATGTCCGTTTCGCTGTACCAGGCCACCCCGGAGTGAGCGGCTCCGCCATTCGTCGAGCGGGCCGCGCCTGGGGCGTGGTGCGAGCCCTGCTACCCGTCCGTGCCGATGTCGAGGCGATGGCCCGTGATCCGCGTCGCGATCTCCTCGCCGGGTTGACCGTGGCGATCGTGGCGCTCCCCCTCGCGCTCGGCTTCGGAGTCTCCTCCGGTCTCGGTGCGGCGGCGGGGCTGGCGACCGCGGTGGTCGCGGGCGCGCTGGCGGCCGTGTTCGGCGGATCGAACCTGCAGGTGTCGGGGCCGACCGGGGCGATGACCGTCGTCCTCGTCCCGATAGTCGCCCAGTACGGGCCGGGCGGTGTACTGACCGTCGGACTCCTGGCCGGGCTGCTGCTGATCGGGCTCGCCCTGGCCCGGGCGGGCAAGTACATGCGGTACGTACCCGCCCCCGTCGTCGAGGGCTTCACGCTCGGCATCGCCTGCGTGATCGGGCTGCAGCAGCTGCCGAACGCGCTGGGGGTGGCGCGGCCCGAGGGCGACAAGGTCCTCGCGGTCGCCTGGCGCGCCGTCGAGGCGTTCGTCCGCCATCCCAACTGGACGGCGTTCGTGCTGACCGCGGGTGTCGCGCTGGTCATGCTGGTCGGTGCGCGCCTGCGGCCGACCGTTCCGTTCTCGATCGTCGCGGTGATCGTCGCCACCGTGCTGGCCCAGGTCCTCGGCCTGGACGCGGCCACTCCGATCGGGGATCTGCCGGCCGGCCTGCCCTCGCCCTCACTGGCGTTCCTCGATCTGTCGGCGCTGTCCTCTCTGCTCGCCCCGGCTGTCGCGGTGGCCGCGCTGGCCGCGCTGGAGTCGCTGCTGTCGGCGACCGTCGCGGACGGCATGACGGTTGGTCAGCAGCACGATCCGGACCGGGAGTTGTTCGGGCAGGGCATCGCCAACCTCGCCGCCCCGCTGTTCGGCGGGGTCCCTGCCACGGCCGCGATCGCGCGGACGGCCGTGAACGTCCGCACGGGCGCCGGTTCCCGACTCGCCGCGCTCACCCATGCCCTGGTCCTCGCGGTGATCGTCTTCGCGGCGGCGCCGCTGGTCTCGAAGATCCCGCTGGCCGCGCTGGCGGGTGTTCTGCTGGCCACCGCGATCCGTATGGTCGAGGTCGGCTCGCTGCGGGCGATGGCCAGGGCGACCCGCTCCGACGCGGTGATCCTGGTCCTGACCGCCCTCGCCACCCTCGCCCTCGACCTGGTGTACGCGGTGATCATCGGCCTGGTCGTCGCGGGCACCCTCGCGCTCCGGGCCGTGGCCCAGCAGACCCGCCTCGACGAGGTTCCGCTGGACCGGGGCGACCACAGCGCCGAGGAGCACGCCCTGTTGGCGGAGCACATCGTCGCCTACCGCATCGACGGGCCGCTGTTCTTCGCCGCCGCCCACCGTTTCCTGCTGGAGCTGACCGACGTGGCGGACGTACGGGTCGTGATCCTGCGGATGTCCCGGGTGTCGACCCTGGACGCGACCGGTGCGCTGATGCTGAAGGATGCTGTCCAGAAGCTGAACCGGCGCGGGATTGTCGTCATGTTCTCCGGCATCCGTCCCGGCCAGCGCCAAGTCCTCGACTCCGTCGGCCTGTTGGACCTGCTACGGCAGACGGGCCACGAGTACGGCACCACCCCCGAGGCGATCCAGGGGGCGCGCGCTCATCTGGAGTCCACCGGAGTCCTGTCCGCCGCACCGGCCGTACCGGCGCCGAGGACCAGGCCGAGCACCACGGTCGAGGCGGCCAGGAGCACATCCGCGGCCGAGTCCACCGACAGCAACACGGAGAACAGTACGGATATCAGTACGGAGAACAGCGGAGAGGCGGCCCGATGAGGACGGCACTGCCGGGACTCGTGCGGCTCGGCGTCCGCGGCCGGATTCCGTCCTGCGGGCGTCGCGGGCGAGGATGAGCACCATGGTGTTCATGAATGCGTGGGTGCGATGTGCCGGGGACCGGCCGGTGCCGGTGCGGTCGTACCGCTGCCCCGGGGAGGTGACGGCACGATGAGCACGCCGCTCTACCAACTCAAGGCCGACTTCTTCAAGACCCTCGGGCATCCGGCCCGTATCCGCGTTCTTGAACTGCTGAGTGAACGTGAGCACGCGGTAGCGGAGATGCTGCCCGAGGTGGGCATCGAGCCCGCGCATCTCTCGCAGCAGCTGGCGGTGTTACGACGGGCCAACCTGGTCGTCACCCGCAAGGAGGGCTCGACCGTGTACTACTCGCTGACCAGCCCGTATGTGGCCGAACTGCTCCGGGTCGCGCGGATCATCCTGTCCGGCGTGCTGACCGGACAGGCGGAACTGCTCGCCGACTGCGGGCAGCCCAGAGGCAGGCACCGGGAACGGCGAAACCGCCGTCCTGACAGCCGGACGACCTGCCAGCCCGACAGCCCCTGACCGGCCCGGCGTCGGCCTGCCCGTCACGTTGAGCTACCCGCACCGGCCGGTCGGTCCGTTGGCCGGTCGGACCGAACCCCGGCCGTCAGCAACGGAGTTGTCCGGCGAACGCCTCGTACGCAGAATCGTCGAAGAGGACGAACCGCGCCTCCTCGACCGCGGTCTCCGTGGCCCGTACGGTCTCCACCGCGATACGCGCGGCGTCGTCCATCGGCCAGCCGTAGATGCCGGCGGAAACCGCCGGGAACGCCACTGTGCGGGCGCCGAGCTCGTCGGCCACCCTCAGCGACTCCCGGTAGCAGGAGGCCAGCAGCTCCGACCGGTCCTCCTCGGGGAGGAACCGGGGTCCCACCGTGTGGATCACCCAGTGTGCGTCCAGTTCGCCGGCGGTCGTGGCGACGGCTCGACCGACGGACAGGCCCTTGCCGTAGTGCCCGGCGCGCAGGGCTCGGCAGGCGGCGAGGATCTCGGGGCCGCCTCTGCGGTGGATCGCTCCGTCGACGCCTCCCCCACCCAGGAGTGACGAGTTCGCCGCGTTGACGATCGCGTCGGCACTCTGTCGGGTGATGTCGCCCTTGACAAGTGTGATGGCGGTCATGACTGTCTCAGCCTTCTCCAAACGGCCTTCGCCGCGTTGTGTCCCGACATTCCGTGGACGCCGGGGCCCGGTGGGGTGGCCGAGGAGCAGATGAAGACGGCCGGGTGCGGGGTGGCGTACGGGAACAGGGAGAGCTTGGGCCGCAGCAGGAGCTGGAGGCCGCCGGCCGCACCGGAGCCGATGTCGCCGCCGACGTAGTTGGCGTTGCGGGCCGCCAGTTGGGGCGGGCCGGCGGTGGCACGGGCGAGGACCCGATCGCGGAACCCGGGGGCGAACCGCTCCAGTTGGCGCTCGATGGCGTCGGTGAGGTCGCCCGTCCAGCCGTTCGGGACGTGTCCGTAGGCCCAGAAGACCTGCTTGCCCTCGGGGGCCCGGGAAGGGTCGGCGACGCTCGGCTGGACGGTGATCAGGAAGGGGTTGTCGGGGGCCCGGTTGTCGCGGGAGGCGGCGCGCAGGGCGGCGTCGATCTCGGCCCTGCCGGCGGCGACCTGGACGGTGGTCGCCCTGCGGGCCTCGGTCGCCGTCCAGGGCACGGGGCCGTCCAGCGCGTAGTCGATCTTGAAGACGCCCGCGCCGTACCGGAAGCGCTCGTAGTACCCGCCGAAGCCCGCGATACGGGCGAGTGCGGTGGGTGAGGTGTCGAAGACGTACGCACGCGCGGGTGGCAGGTCGTCCAGCCGCTTGACCTCGTAGTCGGTGTGGACGGTGCCGCCGAGGTCCACCAGATACGCGGTGAGCGCGTCGGAGATCGCCTGGGAACCGCCGCGGGCGACGGGCCAGCCGCGGGCGTGTGCCGCCAGGGCGAAGACCAGGCCCACGGCGCTGGTTGCGACGCCGCCCAGCGGAGCCATGACGTGTCCGACGAGGCCTGCGAACAGGGCTTTCGCCCGCTCGTCGCGGAAGCGGCGCATCAGCCAGGTCGAGGGCGGCAGGCCGGCCAGGCCGAAGCGGGCGAGGGTGACCGGGTCGCGAGGCAGGGAGGTCAGGGGCAGCGACATGAAGTCGTGGGCCAGCGTGTCCCATCTGCTGAGGAACGGCTCGACCAGCCTGCGGTACGCGCCCGCGTCACGCGGCCCGAAGGAGGCGGCCGTCTCGGCCACGGAACGGGCCAGTACCGCGGCCGTGCCGTCCGGGAACGGGTGCGCCATGGGCAGGTCGGCGTGCAGCCACTCCAGCCCGTACCTGGCCAGCGGCATCGCCCTGAACGCCGGGGAGTTGATGCCGAGGGGGTGCGCCGCGGAGCACGGGTCGTGCCGGAAGCCCGGCAGCGTCAGCTCCTCCGTCCGGGCGCCACCGCCGACGGTGTCGCGCGCCTCGAAGACCGCCACGGAGAAGCCTCGCCGGGCCAGCTCCACGGCAGCGGTCAGCCCGTTGGGCCCCGCCCCCACCACGACCGCATCGAGCATCGACGGCACCTTCGGACTCCTTTGTCAGCCGACGGCCACTTCAGATCAGGATATGCCGGGACACCGACACTGCCCGGCGCGGGTAACCTCGGCCGGATGACGCGCCGTTTCCGCATCCAATCGCCCGGCGAGGACGCCGACGACACCGCCTGGTTCTGGTTCGAGGTCGAGGACGACGGCTGGGTGTTGCGGCAGGCGGTCTTCGAGGCAGCACTGGAGGTCCCGCGTTCCTGCGAGCCTCTCCAGAACGCCGACGGCACCGCCTCCGGCGGCGCCTCGATGGCCGCCGCGCAGGCCCAACTGGCCCTCGTGCGCGAGCGGTTCGGGCGCCTGGGCGTCCAGCTCTACCAGACCGTGTACGGGCCGTTCACCGAAGGCGCCGTGGAGGTGCCGCCGGAGGCGGTGGACGTGACCGACTCGGAGTTCGAGCGGGCCTGGTCCACGGCCCTGCGGCACCGGCACCTGAGCCACTACGTCACCGGCCCGCTGCCGGAGGGCTCCCTGCTCACCGGCATGGTGTGCGCACTGCCGTGGGGTCCGGGCCGGACGGGCCTCTTCGTCGACATCAACCTGCCGGTCGACGCCTTCGTGGACGCCGCCTGGCTGCCCTTCGACCCCGCGGACTGGCCGACGGTGGGCACGGTGGCCGAGTTCGAGGTCGCCACGCTGCGCTTCAGCTCGGCCCGCCCGCAGATCAGGCTGCGCCCGACAGCAGTTCCACCACCCGGTGAGCCGTGGCCGCGTCGCGCGCAGCGGTGAACGGCAGCGCGTTGCCGCCGGTTATACGGAACGGCTCCCCCGCGCGCGTCAGGTGCACCCCGCCGGCCTCCTCGACGAGGAGGATGCCTGCGGCGTGGTCCCAGGCGGCCTCCCAGGAGAACGCCGTGGCGTCCAGTTCGCCCCGGGCGACGGCCAGGTACTCCAGGCCCGCCGAGCCGCAGGCGCGCGGCTGGACGCCGTCGGTCCACAGGCCGAGCAGGGCGCGCTTCTGCTCGTCCGTCGTGTAGTCCGGGTGGGAAGTGGCCACCCGGAGGTCACGGCCGGCCTCGGGCGAGCCCGCGTGCAGGGGGATGCCGTCGAGGAAGGCGCCCCGGCCCCGGATCGCCGTGGCGAGCTGGTCGCGGGCCGCGGCGAAGGTCCACGACGCGCGGACGACCCCGTGGTGGGCGAGCGCGACGAGCGTGCAGAAACCTGGGTCGCCGTGGACGAACTGCCGGGTGCCGTCCACCGGGTCGACGATCCAGACCGGCGCGTCGCCCTGTATCGCCTCGTACGAGGCGGGGTTGGCGTGCACCGCCTCCTCACCGACGACCACGGAGCCGGGCAGCAGCTTGGGCAGCACCTCGGTCAGATACAGCTCGGCCCTGCGGTCGGCGTCCGTCACCAGGTCGTGCGGGCCGCTCTTCTGGTCGACCTCGTGGGCGGCGAGCTGACGGAAGCGCGGCATGATCTCCGCGGCCGCCGCCTCGCGGACCGCTTCTTCGACGTCGGACGCGTGCCGGGCGAGAAACTCTTCGATGGTTTCGTTGTCTTCGATCATGTCTCCATGAGAGCACGCGCCACTGACAATCCCCGCCGGGCCGGTGGACATGGGATGGAATCCGCCTGAAGACCAGGATTCGGACATCAGCGCCCGACCGCGTACCCCTGCATCCCGCGCGGATTCGCCGCCGCCGACAGGACGCCCGTCTCCGGGTCCCGGCCGACCGCGCACAGCCGGCCCTCGGACCAGTCGTCGCCGATCGTCACGTCGTGCCCCCGGCGGCGCAGCTCCTCGATCACCCCGTCCGGCATACGGGCCTCCACGGTGACGCTGCCGGGACGCGTGCCGCGTGGGTAGAACGACCCCGGGAAGCTGTCGTTGTGCCAGTTCGGGGCGTCGATCGCGCCCTGGAGGTCCAGGCTGCCCCGCACTCTGCCGCCCAGGGCGACCGCGAGGAAGAAGTGCAGCTGCCACTGGTCCTGCTGGTCCCCGCCGGGCGTACCGAACGCCAGTACCGGTACCCCGTCGCGCAGTGCGACGGAGGGCGTGAGGGTGGTCCGGGGGCGGCGGCCCGGGGTGAGGGAGTTGGGCAGGCCCTCCTCCAGCCAGGTCATCTGGAGCCGGGTGCCCAGCGGAAAGCCCAGTTCGGGTACGACGGGGTTGGACTGGAGCCAGCCGCCGCTGGGGGTGGCCGCGACCATGTTGCCCCAACGGTCGACGACGTCGAGGTGGCAGGTGTCGCCCCGGGTGGATCCGTCGGCGGTGATCTCGGGCTCGCCGGGCACGGGTGAGGTGGAGAGCTTGGCGACGGTCGGCTCCCCGGCCCCCGGGACACCCCTCCCGGGCTCGTCCGTGACCGGCACGCACGCGCGTGCGCACAGTCGCGGAGTTCGCCCGCCGGGGCTCCCGGGCCTCAGCTCGTGCGAGGCGGCACCCCCGACGAGGTTCCGCCGGGTGGTGTTGTAGGCGTCGGACAGCAGGTCGTCCAGCGGTACGTCGGCTCCACCGGACGCGTCCCCGTACCAGGCCTCCCGGTCCGCCATGGCGAGCTTGCAGCCCTCGATCAGCAGATGGACGTAGTCGGCGGAACCGTACGCGGGCAGTTCGGCCGGCTCGGGCGGGAGCAGCGCGAGCTGCTGGAGGAGGACCGGGCCCTGGCTCCAGGGGCCAGCCTTGCAGAGGGTCCAGCCGTGCCAGTCATAGGTCGCCGGAGCCTCGTAGGTGGCGGACCAGGAGGCGAGGTCTGCGGCTGTCAGGGTGCCGCTGTGGTGCTTGCCGCTGGTGTCGAGGGTGGGCCGCGCGGACTGGCGTACGAGCGCCTCGGCGATGAAGCCGGTGCACCACACCTCCCGTGCCGCCTCGATCTGGGCGACGCGGTCCCCCGCCCCGGCGACCTCGGCGAGCAGTCGCTTCCAGGTGGCGGCCAGGGCGGGATTGCGGAACAGCTCGCCGGGCCGGGGCGACCGGCCGCCGGGCAGGTAGACGTCCGCCGACGAGGTCCACTCCGACTCGAAGAGCTCTCGTACGGTCTCGACGGTCGCGCCGACGTTCTCCACGGGCGCGTGTCCGTCCTCGGCGTACCCGATGGCGTACGCCAGGACGTCGGCAAGGGGCTTCGTGCCGTGGTCGCGGAGCAGCAGCATCCAGGCGTCGAAGGCACCGGGTACGGCGGCGGCGAGCGGGCCGGTGCCGGGTACGAGGTCGAGCCCCAGTCCCCGGTAGTGCGTGACCGTGGCCCCGGCGGGCGCGACGCCCTGCCCGCACAGCACCCGCACCTCGCCGCCGGCCGGCGCGACGATGATCGGCACCTCACCGCCGGGCCCGTTCAGGTGCGGTTCGACGACGTGCAGGACGAAGCCCGCGGCCACGGCGGCGTCGTAGGCGTTGCCGCCGCTCTCCAGGACGGCCATCGCCGACTGCGAGGCCAGCCAGTGTGTGGAGGACACCATCCCGAAGGTGCCCTGGAGGGTGGGTCGGGTGGTGAACATACGGCCTCTCATTCCTGGGGAGAATCCGGGGAGTTCGGGCGAGGACCTTCCTCCCTCCACTCCCCCGGCAGGCTATCGATCACCCTGCGCCCACTTGTTCCCAGCCTCTCGCATGAGGTGGGCGTAGTGGTCGGGGGTGACGGTCGGCGACGAGTGCTTCAGCCACTTCTCACCAGAACCAGAAGTCGGCGAGGACCGCGAGCTCCGGGGCCCGAGCCGACGACGGCTGCGGCATCGGTGACGCACTCTCCGAGAACCGTGACGCTGCTGTCGGCCATGCTGGTGTGCCTGTCCTCTTGGAAGCCGAAGGGCAGGCCAAGCAGAAGGGCAGGCCAAGCAGAGGACGGGGCGAGCCGTTGTCCGGCTTGTCCCCGCCTCGTTGCTGGACCTGCCGTTATGCGGCGCCGGGGCCGGCTGCTGGGCCGGTCAGGCGCGCCGGCCGCGAAAGTTCCCAGATGACACCCGGGCCGTCGGCCGTGTCCGCGTCGCCGTCCAGGTGCAGTCCGGCGACCTCGGTGATCCTCAGATCGGTCCAGGTCCCGGCGACACCGTCGCGGAAGACCTCGATGATGCCCGCGTCCCAGAAGAGCCGCAGGGGTCCGTCGAGTCCGGTGAACGCGCCCAGGTCGACGGTCGTTTCCGTCCCCTCGGGGGTACGCAGGGCGACGGCCCGCACGCCGTCGGCCGTCGCGGCGTCGAGTACCAGCTCCCCGGCGGTTCGGGCGGCGTCGAAGCGGGTCTCGCCGGTCGGCGGTACGGGGATCGAGGACAGCCGGAGCCGCGCGAGTTCGGCCGCCGGCGCGCTGTGCAGTCGGCCGTCGCGCACCGAGATCTCGCGCGGCAGGCTCATGAAGCCCACCGATGGGCCGGTGCGGCCGGCCGGGTCCTCGTGCGTGCGGATCCAGCCGAACTGGATGCGCCGGCCGTCCGCCGCCCAGTAGGACTGCGGTGCGTAGAAGCGGTCGCCGACGTCGACGACGCCGGCGTCGGTCACCTCGAAACCGGCGTCCGAGGCGGCGCCGGTCATCCACCAGACCTCGGGGCCCTCCTCGCCGTCCTCGTGGATGACCGAGACCAGCAGGGCGGCTGTGTCCTGAGTGGCGAAGTAGTCCGGGCACTCCCACACCCGGCCCGGGACCTTGGAGGCGGCCCGGTCCACGAAGACGCCGTCGTGGTCCCACGCGCGGAGGTCGGGCGAGGACAGCGCGAACACCGTGCCTCCCTGCTCGACGCGCCCGCCCGCTACTAGCTGCCTCCACCGTCCGTTCTCCCGCCAGACGCTGTGGTCGCGGAAGTCGGTGATGTCTGCGGCGGGCGGCGCCGCGACGAGAGGGTTCGCGGCGTCCTTGACGAAGCCCGACAGCGCGTCGTCGGCGGCGCGCGCGAGACACGGCAACTGCGCGTCGCCGAACACGCCCGTGTACAGGATCGAGACACCGCCGTCGTGTTCGACCGCACAGCCCGAGAAGCACGCCGTCGCGTCGTACGGCGCGGTCTTGGCAGGGCCGGGGAAGAGCGCCGTCTCGTGCTCGGTCCAGGTGAGCAGATCGGGAGAACTGGCATGGCCCCAGTGCTGGTTGGCGAACTCCGTACCGTCCGGGTTGTACTGGTAGAAGAGGTGGTGCCGCCCCTGCCAGTGGATCAGCCCGTTGGGGTCGTTCATCCAGCCCTTCGCGGGCGCGTAGTGGATCCATGCGGACATCTCGAATATTCCTCTCACAGCAGGTCAATCATTGTGAAAAACACTCGGGTCGACGAGTGCGGCGACCGGTTCTCGACGGCGGGGCCGTCTCGTACTCTTGCGGCGTGTCAACCCATGAAGATCACCGACCGAAGGCGGGCAGAGCGCGCCGGACCGATGTCGCGCGCCTGGCCGGCGTGTCGCCCGCGACCGTCTCCTTCGTGCTCAACCAGACGGCCGGACAGACGATCAGCGACGAGACCCGGCAGCGGGTCCTGCAGGCGGTCGCCGAACTCGACTACCGCCCCAACCGGGCCGCGCAGGGGCTGCGCCAGGGACGCAGCGCGACCATCGGCTTCGTCAGTCACGACACCGACTTCGGCGTGTTCGCCGCCTCCGCGATCAAGGGCGCGCACGAGGTGTCGATACGCCACGGCAACCTGCTGCTCCTGGTCAACACCGGCGGCTCGAACCGCCAGGCGGCGCACCTGGTCGGCGAGTTGCTCGACCGACAGGCCGACGCACTGATCTTCGCCGTGGCCGGTACCAGGTCGGTGGTGCTCCCGCCGGGCGCCGGACGGGTCCCGACGGTCCTGCTGAACTGCTTCGTCCCGGACGACTCCGTCCCGTCGATCGTGCCCGACGAGGAACGCGGCGGACGGGAGGCCACCCAGGCGCTCCTCGACCTCGGGCACCGGGACATCGCCTACCTCACCGGCACGGTCAGCGGCTGGGCCACGAAGGCCAGGCTGCGCGGTTTCCGCACGGCTCTGCGCGCGGCGGGACTCGACCCGAAGGACCACACCGTGCTGTCCGGCAACTACCACGCCGACTCCGGTTACGAGCTGGCGCGGACGCTGCTGCGGCGCGGCCCCCTGCCGACCGCGGTCATGTGCGGCAACGACCGGATGGCCGTCGGCGCGCTCCTGGCCCTGCTGGAGGCCGGGATCCGGGTGCCCGAGGACATGTCGGTCATGGGATACGACGACCAGTTCGAGCTCGCGGCGGAGATCCACCCGGCGCTGAGCACCGTACGGCTGCCGTACGACGCGATGGGCCGGCTCGCCGCCGAACAGCTGGCCGCCGCCGACGACCCGGCTCTGCGGACCGGCCGCACCCTGGTCCACTGTCCGCTCGTGATGCGTGACTCCACGACGGCTCCGGCCGGGCGCTGAGCCGGGCGCCGGGCCGGGCAGGGCCCGCAGACACGTACGGACATCCACTGATAACTCCCTTGTAACGACTTCTTGACGCGAGAAACGGGTGAGGACTAGCTTTCGCCCACTAACCCGAATTAGTAACCCGCCGCAGATGCTCGGCGCAAGACCCGCCCCCCGGCGGGCGAGGTCACCTCAGTCGCGAGATGCCGGCCCCGGTGGGGTCGGTCGCCGTCCAAGGAGGAAACACATGCCCACACGGAAGCTGGTTCTCGGCGTGAGCACGCTGAGCGCCCTTTCGCTGCTTGCCACCGGTTGCTCGTCCGGCTCCGGCAGCAGCGCCGGTGGCACGAACACCGTCACGATCTGGACGAGCATGGACCAGCCGATCATCGACGGCCTCAAGGCCAAGCTCGCTCCCGAGGCCAAGGCCGAGGGCCTCACCGTCGAGTGGCGCAAGGTCGACAACCTCAACCAGCTGATCGTGCAGAAGGTGCAGGCCGACGACGCACCGGACATCGCGCTCCTGCCGCAGCCGGGCATCATCAAGGACCTCGCGGCCAAGGGCAAGGTCACCGCACTCGACGACGTCCTGGATCTCCCGGCGCTGCAGAAGAGCATGACGGCGGGCACGCTGGACGTCGCCAAGGTCAACGGCAAGACCTACGGCCTGATGGTCAGCATGAACGTCAAGGGCCTGGTCTTCTACCCCAGGAAGGCGTTCGAGGCCGCCGGGTACACCGCGCCGGCGACTCTCGCCGAACTCGACACCCTCACGGCGAAGATCAAGGCGGACGGGAAGACGCCCTGGTGTCTGGGCATCGAGTCCGGCACGGGTACCGGCTGGCCGATGACGGACTGGTTCGAGAACCTGGTCCTGAAGTACGGCGGCATCGACAAGTACGACGAGTGGATCTCACACAAGATCAAGTTCGATTCCCCGCTGGTCCGCCAGGCCGCCGGCCAGTTCGGGAAGATCGCCTTCACGGACGGCAACGTGCTCGGCGGGCGCAAGTCGATCGCCAGCAACGCCTTCGGCACCGCCGGCAACGCGATGTTCAACAGCAAGCCGGGCTGCTACATGTACCAGCAGGGCAGCTTCATCACCGGCTTCTTTCCCAAGAGCGTCCAGAAGAATTTGGACACCGAGGTCGGCGTCTTCGGCCTGCCCCCGGTGACGGCCGGCGGTGACAACCCCGTCGAGGGCGGCGGCGACACCGCCTCCATCTACCAGGACAGTCCCGCCGCCCGCAAGGTCATGAAGCTGCTCGCGGCCACCGACTTCGGCACCACCGCGGCGGGCAACGGCTCCTCCTTCATCTCGCCGCACAAGGACTTCCCGCTCAGCGGCTACCCGCTGAAGACCACCCAGTCGATCGCCAAGATCGCCTACGACTCCACCGGCTTCGCGTTCGACGCCTCCGACTCCATGCCGACCGCCGTCGGCACCGGCACCTTCTGGAAGGACATGACCGCCTGGGTCGCCGGTGAGGAGTCCTTGGACACCGCGCTGAAGAACATCGACGCGAGCTGGCCGGCCGGCTGACCACGAGGCGGGCTGCCGAGGACGGGCCGGGCGCCAACCTGCCCGCCCCTCGGCAGCCGCCGCACAGACCCGACATCACCAGCGTTCGAGGAAGGGAACTGCCGTGGTCAGCCAAGTACTCTCGACGGCGCTCACGGTGCTGGCGGGCGTAGCCGCCGCACTGGCCGTCTACTGGGTGCTCAACAAACTCGCCGAAGCCCTGCCGGGCCGGTGGGAGAACCGGATCAAGCCCTACTTCTACATCGCGCCGGCGGTCGCGGCGATCGGGGTCTATCTCGTCTACCCCACGGTCGTCACCGTCGTCGACAGCCTCAGGAACGGCGACGGCTCACGCTTCGTCGGCCTCGACAACTTCGGCGACCTCCTCTCGACACCGGCGTTCCGGCAGACCCTGCTCAACTCGGTGCTGTGGATCGCTCTCGTCCCCGCCGCCTGCATCGTGGTGGGTCTGCTCGTCGCCGCGCTCACCGACCGCCTGTCTCCCAGGGCGGAGACCGCGGCCAAGACCATCATCTTCATGCCGATGGCCATCAGCGCCGTCGGCTCCGCCACGGTCTGGCGCTTCATGTACGCCACCCAGCCCGCCGGCACACCGCAGACCGGTCTGCTCAACGGCATCGTCACCGCCTTCGGCCACGATCCCGTCCCCTGGCTCCAGCAGAGCACCCTGCACGCCAACAGCATGCTGCTCATGGTCATGCTGCTGTGGGGACAGGCAGGTTTCTCCATGGTGCTGCTCTCCGCGGCCATCAAGGGCGTCCCGGCCGAGACCCTGGAGGCGGCCCGCCTGGACGGCGCGGGAGAGATGCGGATCTTCCGGCGGATCATCGTCCCGCAGATCAGAGGAACACTGATCACGGTCTTCGTCACCGTCCTCATCACGGTCATGAAGATCTTCGACGTGATCTACGTGATGACCAACGGGTCCTTCAACACCAACGTGGTCGGCCTGGAGTTCTTCAACCAGCTCTACACCAACTACAACTACGGCTACGCCTCGGCGATCGTCGTGATGCTGCTCGTCGCCATCGTCCCGATCATGATCTACCAGATTCGCCACTTCAGGGCGGAGGAGTCGGCATGACCACCCACACCACCCGCCTCACCGGGAAGACCGCCCCGGGGGCAGCGCACCGTGGCCGGCTGCCGGTCAGGCTGAGCGTGCTGTTCGTCTGCGCCCTGTGGATCGTGCCCACGCTCGGGGTGGTCCTCACCTCCTTCCGCAGCGTCGACGACGCCAACTCCAGCGGCTGGTGGACCCTGTTCGCCCACCCCGGCGGATTCACCCACCTGACCACCGGCAACTACGGCAAGGCCGTCGATCAGGCGGACCTCGGCCACGCCTTCCTGAACAGCGTGGCGATCACTCTCCCCGCGGTCTTCCTGCCGTTGCTCATCGCCGCGTTCGCCGCCTACGCCTTCACCTTCATGACGTTCCCCGGGCGCGACACCCTCTTCATCGTCATCGTGAGCCTGCTGGTCGTACCGAACTACGTCGCCTTCGTCCCGATCATCAAGCTCTACGCCTCCGTCCACCTCAACGGCACCTACCCCGCCGCCTGGCTCGCGCACATCGGCTTCGGCATGTCGCTGGCCGTGTACATCCTGCGCAACTACATGGCGACCCTGCCCAAGGACGTCATCGAGTCCGCCAAGATCGACGGCGCCAGTCACTTCCAGACCTTCTACCGGCTCATCCTGCCGATGTCGGCCCCCGCCCTGGCCTCCTTCGCGATCTTCCAGTTCCTCTGGGTCTGGAACGACCTCCTGGTCGCCCTGATCTTCGTAGGCCCCGGAGACAAGCAGGCGATCACCGTCGCCACCAACAGCCTGCTCGGACAGCAGGGCACCGGCTGGGAACTCGTGACGGCAGGCGGCCTGTTCTCCATGCTCGTACCGATCCTGGTCTTCCTGACCCTCCAGCGGTACTTCGTCCGCGGCCTCACCAGCGGAGCCGTCAAGGGCTGACCCCGGCCGTCGCCCCGGCCCCGAACTCACCGCGCCCGGACTCGGCGCTCGTCAGCTCCCCCGTACACACGACACACGCCCAGGCGGGAACCCAGCCGTATGAGCAACACAGACGACTCCTGGTGGCGCTCCGCCGTGATCTACCAGGTCTACATCCGCAGTTTCGCCGACGCCGACGGCGACGGGACCGGCGACATCGCCGGTCTCCGCTCCCGGCTGCACCACCTGTCCGACCTCGGTGTCGACGCGATCTGGATCAACCCCTGGTATCCGTCCCCGCTCGCGGACGGCGGCTACGACGTCTCCGACTACCGGGACATCCACCCCGCCTTCGGCACCCTCGACGAGGCCCGGCAGCTGATCGCCGAGGCGCACCGACTCGGCCTGCGCGTGCTCCTGGACATCGTCCCCAACCACACCTCCGACCAGCACGCCTGGTTCCAGCAGGCACTGTCCGCGGACCCCGGCTCCCAGGAGCGCGCACGCTACATCTTCCGCGACGGCAAGGGCGAGGACGGCTCGCTGCCTCCCAACGACTGGCACGCGGCCTTCGGCGGCCCCGCCTGGACCCGTACCCCCGACGGCCAGTGGTACCTGCACCTCTTCGCCCCCGAACAGCCCGACCTGAACTGGCGACACCCCGAGGTCCGCTCCGAGTTCGAGTCGATCCTGCGCTTCTGGTTCGACCTCGGCGTCGACGGCTTCCGCATCGACGTCGCCCACGGCATGGACAAGGACCCCGGACTCCCCGACCTCGGCCTCACCGAGTTCTCCGTCATGACCGCGGAAGGCCAGAACGACCACCCCCACTGGGACCGCGAAGGCGTCCACGACATCTTCCGCAGCTGGCGCACCGTCGCCGACAGCTATCCCCGACGCCGTGTCTTCGTGGCCGAGGCGCACGTCCGCCCGGGCCGCCTCACCGACTACCTGCGGCCGGACGAACTGCACACCGCCTTCAACTTCGACTTCCTACGATGCCCTCCGGAAGCGGAAAGGCTGCGCGAGGTCATCGACCGCACCCTCACCGACCTCGCCACCGCCGGAGCACCCGCCACGTGGGTGTTGTCCAACCACGACGAGCCCCGCCACGTCACACGCTACGGCCGCACGAACACCGCGTCGGCGATGCCACCGCGCGACCGGATCCAACCGTTCGACCTGGCCCTCGGCACGCGCCGCGCCCGCGCGGCAGTCCTGCTCATGCTCGCCCTCCCCGGCGGCGCCTACATCTACCAGGGCGAGGAACTGGGCCTCCCCGAAGTCGAGGACCTCCCCGAAGAAGCCCTCCAGGACCCCACCTGGGAACGCTCCGGCCACACCGTCCGCGGCCGTGACGGCTGCCGCGTCCCCCTGCCCTGGACCGGCGACACCCCGCCCTTCGGCTTCGGCCCACCCGGATCCACCCCCTGGCTCCCCCAGCCCGCCGACTGGCGGTCCCGCACCGCCGAAGCCAACCAGTCCGACCCCACCTCCATGCTCCACCTCTACCGCGACGCCCTGCGCCTTCGCCGCGTCGACCAGAACCTCCGGGGAGAGGAGTTCCGCTGGCTCGACAGCCCACCCGGCACACTCCTCTTCGAACGGGGCAACGGTCTGCGGTGCGCGGTCAACCTCTCCGACCGGCACTTCCCGCTCCCCGGCGGTCGCGACCCTCTCCTCACCTCAGGACCACTGGGCGCCGACGGATCGCTGCCTCCGAACACCAGTGCCTGGCTGCACCGCATGTGACCACGCACGGCGAGCGCCCCCGGCCGACACCGGCCCGTGCTCCTGCTCCGCCCGTTACCGCCAGTGTCCTGCCGGTGCCGACCCGCGTCGCACCGGCAAGGGCAGGCCGGCGCTCGCGACTACGGCCGACGCCGTCCCGCCGTCAGCACGTGGCCGCTCGCGCCGAGCAGCGACGGTTCGGACTCGATGCGGCGGGTCGCGGACATGACGGCCTCGCGGCGTTCCGGGTCGTCCAGCCACTCCTCGACGCCGCCCATCAGCCAGGCGACGCCCTCCAGCCCGTACTGGCCTTCCGGGACGAGTCCCGCCTCGCCGAACTCGGCCGGTACCTCGGTCGGTTCGGCGAGGTAGGCGGTGGTGAACGTGCCGTGGTCCGTGCCGTGCCTGCCGTGGGTGCTGACGTCGTCGGTACGGGCCCGGTGCGCCGGATCGAAGTAGAGCCCCTGCCGCAGCAGTCCGTGCAGCGCGGTATGGCGGTTGATGGTGGCCGCGACGACCAGCCCCCCGGGCCGGACGACCCGCAGCGCCTCCTCCAACGCCCTTACTCGGTCCGGCCGTTCGGGCAGGTGGTAGAGCGGGCCCAGCAGCAGTACCGCGTCGTACGAGGCGTCGTCCGCGGGCAGCGCACGGGCGTCCCCGAGCCGGGCCGTGACACCGGGTTGCCGCCCCGCCTGCTCCACGTGCAGCGGCACGGGATCGACGAGCTCGACCTCGTACCCGTCCCGCGCCAGCCACTCCGCGTGCACTCCGCTGCCCCCGCCGACGTCCAGCACACGCGCGGGAGCCTCGGGCAGCAGCCGCCGGAGTACGTCCTGGGTCCGCCAGAACTCCAGCCGGCCGGACCCCTGCCGGATACGGGCGTCTTCGTCGCCGCGCGCGTAGTAGGCGAGGATCTCCTCGCGCACGGCGGGGAGTTCGGGGGACGCGTTCTCTGTGACGGCCGATGAGGAAGACATACGGCAAGGCTCCGGACGGGGCCGGAGCGGCGCAAGCGGTTAACGGCGCCCAGGGCCAGTTGATCCGTATCGTCACTTGTGAGGCCTTTGCCGCGATTGGCATCATTGGCAGCCAACTGGGCACTATCGCCGTCGATTTGCGTATTCCGACGGACAGTACGGGCGGCCGACCAGGAAAGGCAGTCATCGCACAGCCACGGAGCGAGTTCTTACTTCCGCCCCACAGACAGGCATGTGACACTGGCGTCCCGTCCGGAGTGCGGACCCCCTCCGCACCGACCCCCACGAGAAGTGCGCCTTGAGCCTTCCCCTGCCGCTCGCACTCACCACCCGCCTGGCGCCGGTCGCCGTGCTCGCCACGGCCGGCTGGGCACTGTCCTCGGGCCCGCTCGCCCCCGCCCCGGCCGCCGACACCCACGACTCGGCCACCAAGGGCGCCTCCGCGTCGCCCACCGCGCCCTCGACCTCGGCGGCGACGAAGACGTTCACCGCCGCGCCCGCGCCCTGCTCGGCCGTGAAGCCCGGGACGATCAAGTCCCTTGTCCCGGGCGCCAAGGCGGCCGGCAAGGAGATCCCGTCGACCGACGCGGAGGCCCGCCGCACCTGCTCCTGGAACGCGCTCAAGGAGTACGACTACCGCTGGCTCGACGTGTCGTTCGAGCTGTCCGACACGGACGCGGCGGCGGAGAAGACGTACAAGGAGCGCCTGACGGAGAAGAGCGGCGGCGGAGTGGTGCCGGGTCTCGGTGACGAGGCCTATTCCGTCGTGAACCTGAGCACCGAGGACAAGCAGCAGACCCGCGAGGGTGTGGTCCTGGTCCGCGCGTCGAACGCGCTGGTGGTGATCACGTACAACGGCAGTGACTTCGAGTCGAAGAAGGCACCCAGCACGGATGTGATCAACAAGGGCGCCATCAAGGCCGCCCGGGACGCGGTGGCAGCACTGGAGGGCACCCGGTAGAACCGGCTGCCCTCCGTCGCAGGCCATGTCGTGACGTCACACCATCACGTCACGGGGTCACGTCACGGTTACGGGATCAGACCTTCGTCTCCTCCCGCGTCCCGCTCCTGCCCTGGCCGGTCGCCAGCATCAGCGCCAGGTAGAGCACCATCGATGTGCCCAGGCCCACCGCCCAGCCGTAGTCGGCCAGTGAGGACAAAGCCGGGATGGGCCGCCCGTCGATCAGCGGCGCGAAGTTGGCTCCGCCGACGGCCAGCACACCGCCGACCAGGAAGGCGACGACCGCACGCCAGTTCCAGCCGTTGTCGTACCAGTACCGTCCGCCCGCCCGGTACAGGTCGGCGAGGTCGAGCTTCCCGCGGCGCAGGATCCAGTAGTCGGCGATGAGGATGCCGGCGACCGTGCCGAGGAGACCGCCGACCAGCCCGAGCCAGGTGAAGATGTAGCCCTGGGGGTCGGAGTACAGCTTCCACGGGAAGATCAGTACGCCGAGGACGCAGGTGGCCAGCGCGCCGGCCCGGAAGCTGATCTTGCGGGGCGCGATGTTGGAGAAGTCGAAGGCCGGCGAGACCAGGTTGGCCGCGACGTTCACGGAGAGGGTCGCCACCAGCACGGTGACCAGGGCGAACAGCAGCCCGAAGACGTTGTCGGTCTTGGCGGCGAGCTGGACCGGGTCCCAGATGGCCTCGCCGTACACGGCCTGCGAGCCCGAGGTGACCATGACGGACAGGAACGCGAACAGCGTCATGGTGGTCGGCAGACCGAGTGCCTGTCCCCACGTCTGGGCCTTCTGGCTCTTGCCGTAGCGGGTGAAGTCCGGGATGTTCAGGGACAGCGTGGACCAGAAGCCGATCATGCCCATGAGGGCGGGCGCGAAGATCTTCCAGAAGTCCGCGCCGTAGCCCAGCTTGGAGGGCTGGTCGAGCAGCGGACCGAAGCCGCCGGCCTTGTCGGCCATCCACCACAGCATCACACCGGCGCCGAGGAGCACGAAGGGCGCGGCCCAGTTCTCGAACCGGCGGATGGTCTCCATGCCCCGGTAGATGATGGCGACCTGGATCGCCCAGAAGATGGCGAAGGACAGCCACATCGTCCAGGCGTATCCGCCGATGTGCGAGGCGTTCGCCCAGCTGTCCCCGATGAGCTTCCCGGCGAGGAAGTAGATCGCCTCGCCGCCGATCCACGTCTGGATGCCGAACCAGCCGCACGCCACCAACGCCCGTACGACGGCGGGGAGGTTGGCGCCGCGCACCCCGAAGGAGGCTCGGGCGAAGACGGGGAAGGGGATGCCGTACTTCGGCCCGGCGTGCCCGGTGAGCAGCATCGGGACGAGCACGATCACGTTCGCCAGGGCGATCGTGAGCACGGCCTGCTTCCAGTCCATGCCTACGGCGATCAGGCCCGAAGCGAGGGTCCAGGAGGCCGTGTTGTGGGCCATGCCCACCCAGAGAGCCGAGAAGTTGTACGTGTTCCAGGTGCGCTTCTCGACCGGAACCGGCAGCAGGTCCTCGTTGGCGTACGGCCCGCTGGGCACGGGTGCGTCGGGGGAGATCTCCACCCGGCCGTCGGGGAGGGTGAGTTGGGAGGACAGCGGTATGGCCGTGGGAGCGGTGTCGGTCATGGGCAGGCCAATCAAAGAGGTGGGTCGGGAAAGGCCGTGCGGGTGGCGCGTTGGGGGATGCGCTCAGGACAGCCGGAGATGTCCTGACCCCCTCCCCGGCTACCTGAACGCCGGGGAGAGGGAGATTTTGGGGACGTAACACGGCAGCCGGTGTACGTCAGGCGTTGACGGCCGGGATGACCGTCGAGCCGTAGGCGTCGATGACGGCTTCCTGGGCGTCGTGCATGTCGTAGACGGCGAACTGGTCGACGCCGAGCTCACGCAGCTTGTTGAGCTTCTCGATGTGCATCTCGGGGGTGCCGACGACGCAGAACCGGTCGACGATCTCGTCCGGCACGAACTGGGTGTCGGGGTTGTCGGCCCGTCCGTGGTGGGAGTAGTCGTAGCCCTCGCGGGCCTTGATGTAGTCGGTGAGTTCCTCGGGTACGGCGGCGGAGTGTTCGCCGTACTTCGACACCAGGTCGGCGACGTGGTTGCCGACCATCCCGCCGAACCAGCGGCACTGGTCGCGGGCGTGGGCGAGCGCCTCGGGCGAGTCGTCCTCGGTGATGTACGCGGGCGCGGCGACGCAGATCTTCACCGCGGACGGGTCACGTCCGGCGGCGACGGCCGCGTCCTTGACGGCCTTGACCATGTACTCGGTCAGATAGAGGTCGGAGAGCTGGAGGATGAACCCGTCCGCCTCCTCGCCGGTCATCTTGAGCGCCTTGGGGCCGTACGCGGCCATCCAGACGGGGAGTTCGGCGCCCGGCCTCACCCACGGGAACTTGACCACCGCACCGCCGAGGTCGGCCTCCTCGCCCCGGCCGAGCGAGCGGATGACCTTCATCGCGCCGCTGATCCGGGCCAGGGTGTTGGGGGTGCGGCCGGCGACACGCATCGCGGAGTCGCCGCGGCCGATGCCGCACACCGTGCGGTTGCCGAACATGTCGTTGAGGGTGGCGAAGGTGGAGGCGGTGACCTCCCAGGTGCGGGTGCCCGGGTTGGTGACCATCGGTCCGACCGTCAACTTCTCGGTGCTGGAGAGGATCTGACTGTAGATCACGAACGGTTCCTGCCACAGCACGGCGGAGTCGAAGGTCCAGCCGTACGTGAAGCCGTTGCCCTCGGCGCGCTGCATCAGCTCGATGACACGCGAGGCCGGCGGGTCGGTCTGCAGGACGAGGCCGAAGTCCATGTGCGCTGCTCCTAGTTCAGATCAGGTACTGACAGGTGGAGCGGGGGGTGTAGACGCCGTGACCCGCGCGCCCGGTGAACTCCCGCTCGGTGATGACGAGTTCGCCGCGCGAGAGGACGGTCTCGACGCGGCCGGTGAGCCGCTTGCCCTCGTACGCCGAGTAGTCGACGTTCATGTGGTGGGTGGCGGCGGAGACGGTCTGCTCGGCGTGCGGGTCGTAGATGACGACGTCGGCGTCGGCGCCCGGGGCGATGGTGCCCTTCTTCGGGTAGAGGCCGAACATCCGGGCCGGGGTGGCGCAGGCGATCTCGATCCAGCGGCGGCGGCTGATGTGCCCGTCGACGACGCCCTGGTGGAGGAGGTCCATGCGGTTCTCGACGCCCGGGAGCCCGTTGGGGATCTTCGAGAAGTCGCCGCGCCCCAGCTCCTTCTGGCCCTCGAAGCAGAACGGGCAGTGGTCCGTGGAGACGACCTGGAGGTCGTTGGTCCTGAGGCCCCGCCACAGTGCGGCCTGGTGGTCCTTGGGGCGAAGGGGCGTGCTGCACACGTACTTCGCGCCCTCGAAGTCCGGCTCGGCGAGGTTGTCGGTCGACAGGAACAGGTACTGCGGGCAGGTCTCGCCGAAGACGTTGAGCCCCTCGTCACGCGCCCGTGCCAGCTCGGCGACCGCCTCCTGCGCCGAGACGTGGACGACGTACAGCGGGGCGCCGGCGACCTGTGCGAGCTTGATGGCGCGGTGGGTGGCCTCGGCTTCGAGGAGGGCCTTGCGGACCTCGCCGTGGTAGCGGGGGTCGGTCTCGCCCCGGGCGAGCGCCTGTTCGACGAGGACGTCGATCGCGATGCCGTTCTCGGCGTGCATCATGATCAGTCCGCCGTTCTCGGCGGAGCGCTGCATGGCGCGCAGGATCTGGCCGTCGTCGCTGTAGAAGACGCCCGGGTAGGCCATGAACTGCTTGAAGGAGGTGACGCCCTCCTCGACCAGCAGGTCCATCTCCTTGAGCGTGTCGGCGTTCACATCGGAGACGATCATGTGGAAGCCGTAGTCGATGGCGCAGTTGCCGTCGGCCTTGGCGTTCCAGGTGTCGAGTCCGTCGCGGAGCGACTGGCCGACGCTCTGCACGGCGAAGTCGATGATCGTGGTCGTACCGCCCCAGGCGGCGGCCCGGGTGCCGGTCTCGAAGGTGTCGGAGGCGGCCGTACCGCCGAACGGCAGTTCCATGTGGGTGTGCGCGTCGACGCCGCCGGGGATGACGTACTTCCCGGTGGCGTCTATGGTCCGCTCGGCCGTCCAGGCCTCGGCGGTTGCGCTGCCGCTGGTGGCGAGGGCGGCGATGCGGCCGTCCTCGATGAGGACGTCGGCGTGGAGTTCGTCGGACGCGGTGATGACTAGTCCGCCTCGGATGACGGTACGGCCGGTCATTTGGTCACGCTCCGTTCGGTTGTCGCGAAGGTGCCGGTTGGATGTGGCTGGTCGCGCAGTTCCCCGCGCCCCTGAAAGCGGGGCGCGGGTGTGAGCGTCTGCTGGCTATGGAGCCGTCAGGGGGCCGTACGCGTCCGGGCGGCGGTCGCGGAAGAACTGCCAGCGGTCGCGGACCTCGCGCATCTTGGCCAGGTCCAGGTCGCGGACGACGAGTTCGGTCTCCTTGTCGCTGGCCACCTCGCCGACGAACTGCGCCTCCGGGTCCACGAAGTACGAGGTCCCGTAGAAGTCGTTGTCGCCCAGTTCCTCGACGCCGACCCGGTTGATCGCGCCGACGAAGTACTCGTTGGCGACGGCCGCCGCCGGCTGCTCCAGCTGCCACAGGTAGGAGGACAGACCGCGCGAGGTGGCCGACGGGTTGAAGACGATCTCGGCGCCTTCGAGGCCCAGCGCACGCCAGCCCTCCGGGAAGTGCCGGTCGTAGCAGATGTAGACGCCGATCTTGCCCACGGCGGTGTCGAAGACGGGCCAGCCGGCGTTGCCCGGGCGGAAGTAGAACTTCTCCCAGAAGCCCGCGACCTGCGGAATGTGGTGCTTGCGGTACTTGCCGAGGTACGAGCCGTCGGCGTCGATCACGGCGGCCGTGTTGTAGAGGACGCCGGGCTGCTCCTCCTCGTACATCGGCAGGACGAGGACGATGCCCAGTTCCTTGGCGAGTGCCTGGAAGCGCTTGACGATCGGGCCGTCCGGGATCTGCTCGGCGTACTCGTAGAACGCCTTGTCCTGCACCTGGCAGAAGTAGGGGCCGTAGAACAGCTCCTGGAAGCACATGACTTGAGCACCCTGCGCCGCGGCGTCGCGGACCGCCTGCTCGTGGACCTGGATCATCGACTCCTTGTCGCCCGTCCAGGCAGTCTGGAAAATGGCGGCGCGAATCACCCTGCTCATCGGGACCTCCGGTCACTCGGTGTACGGCGAGCCTAGGAAGCCCGGAGATCGGGTTTGAGTTGCACGGTGTCACGCCTGCGAGCGTTCGGCGTTCCACGGTGTCACCCTGATTTCGGCCCATGTTTCACCACTGTTTTCCCGGGTCCTGTGATGTTTCGGAGCGGTAAGACGGCGCACTGGTGAGTGCGGTCAACGACCTTGCTGGGCGTCGTGCGCGAGAAGCGCTATGTGCACGGAGGCGGCCTGCTCGAAGTCGTCGAGATCGAGCCCGAGCCGCGTCTCTATCGCCTCCAGCCGCCGGTAGAGCGCGGGCCGCGAGACATGGTGCAGTTGCGCCGTACGTGACTTGTTGCGCCCGGTGGCGAGATAGGTCCGCAGCACGGGCAGCAGTTCGGACTCGCCCTCGGCCCCGCACAGCAGTCCGTCCAGCTCCCGCTCCGCGAACGCCTGCACGTGCGGATCGTCCCGCAGCAGCCGGACCAGCCCGCGCAGTCGTACGTCCCTCAGGTGCACCAGCACCGGCAGGTCCTGCCCCGCCGGGGTGTCCGCGACGGCCGCGGCGACGTGCAGTGCCTCGCGCAGTCCCGTGGGTACGTCGTCCCAGTTGGCGAGCGCCTCGGCGGCGGCCACGACCGTCCGGCCCCCGCCGGTCTCGGTGCGCAGCCGGAGCGCGAAGTGCGCGGCCAGCGCTTTGGCGTCCTGGTCCCGGGCGAGGCTCAGCAGGACTGCGGTGGCGTCGTCGGCGAGCTCGGCGACCAGCCCCGGCAGCCCCAACAGCCTTAGTACGCGGTCGAGTTCGGCGGGGTCACCGTCCCGTACGACGAGCGGCACGAAGGTCCGCCGGTTGACGGGCAGCCCGGCGGCACGCGCCCGTGGCAGCAGTTGCCGGGCCGGTACGACGCCGCTCACCAGGTCCGTCAGCAGGCTCTGGGCGGACTGCTCCTCCCAGGTGTGCACGGAGCCCCCGAGCATGCGGTGCAGGACGAGAGCCTCGGCGGCCCGGTCGGCCAGGAGCCGTCCGGTGGCGGTGTCACCCCGGTAGCCGCAGAGCACGATCCGCCCCCAGCGTTCCCCGCGCCCGCCCAGCTCGGCCCGGATCCAGCCGTCG
>NZ_AEJB01000395.1 GCF_000331005.1 Streptomyces turgidiscabies Car8 | reverse complement strand
CTCCCGCATCACCACCGACATCGACCGGCTCGCCAACGCGATGCGCGAAGCGGTCCCCCAGCTCGCCATCGGAGTGGTGTGGGGTGCGCTGCTGCTCGGCGGTCTTGTCGTCACCGCGCCGCCGCTGGCGCCCGCCGTGCTGCTCGCCGTGCCACGGCTGACGGTCGGCTGCCGCTGGTACTTCCGGCGCGCGCCCACCGGCGACCGTGTGGAGGCCGCCGGCTACTCACTCGCTACCGCCTACTTGGTGCTGCACTTCGGCAGATCACCGGTGTCACCGGAGCGGATGTCCTTGAGCGCGTTCAACGCGTCGCCAATGGTGGCCACCTTGACGAGTGTCAGCCCTTCGGGGGTGTCCGAGGCGGCGGCCGCGCAGTTGTCGGCCGGCGTCAGGAAGTACTGAGCCCCCTTGTCCCGGGCCCCGACGGTCTTCATCTCGATCCCGCCGATGGGGCCGACCACACCGTCGTCGTCGATGGTGCCGGTGCCGGCCACGAACTTGCCGCCGGTGAGGCTCCCGGGCGTCAGCTTGTCGTAGATGCCGAGGGCGAACATGAGCCCCGCGCTGGGCCCTCCGACATCGGCGAGCTTGATGTCGATGGTGAACGGGAAAGTGTGGTCGGTCCCGGCGGAGATCCCGACGATGGCTCGCTGGGCATCGTCGTCGTCCGACTTGGTGGTCGTGATGGTGATGTCCCGCGTCTTGGTGGCCGCCCGCTTCGCCTTCTCGGCGGCGGCCTGCTCCGCGGCGGGCACGATGGTGAAGACGACCTTCTCGCCGGGCTTGTGCTTGGTCACCAGCTTGGCGACGTCGGTGGGCACCTTGACCGCCGTACCGTCGACGGCCTTGATGACATCACCGGCGTGCAGCACGCCCTCTGAGGGAGACCCCTTCACGACGGTGGCGACGATCACCCAGGACTGCACCGGAACGCCGAGTTTGTCCAGCGCCGCGACCTTGGCGCTCTCCTGGGACTGGCTGAACTCCTCGGCGTTCTCCTGGGTCGACTGCTCCTCGGTCTTGCCGTCCGGGTAGAGCGTGTCGTGCGGCACGACCTTGTTGTCGTGCGAGAGCCACCCGTACACCGCCTCGACAAGGTTCATCTTGTAGTCGGCGCTGGTGACCCGGACGGTGGTCATGTTCAGGTGACCGGTGGTCGCGTAGGTCTTGTGCCCGGTGATCTGCAGCACCGGCTCGCCACCGTGGTCCCCGAGAGTGTTCACGGTCGGCCCCGGCGACAGCTCCGAATACGGCACGGTGATGAACACTCCGGCGCACAGGAGCGCGATCAACATCAGGGTGGAGGCGAGCATCGTCGCGGTGCGGCGTGGCATGGCACGACAGTACGGGACAGTCCTGTCGGCACACCGTCAGGGCCGCCCGTACGGTGTCTCAGGTACGGGACTTCTCCATGGCCTCGCGGAACCGCTCGTAGCCGTCGAGCTCGGGCCCGTCACCGCGCGTTCTGCGCGTCCGGTTGGCCCAACTGCCCCACAGACCGGCACCGATCGCGGCCACCAGCGGAATCAGCAACCAGGCGAGTGCCGCCATGCCGACCTCCCAACCCCAAAGAGCCACCGCAACTGACTGATCAGCAGATTAACGTCCGCCGTGTTAACGCTCACGCCCGGGGGCCGGTTACGCAACCGGAGGGCCGTCAGCAAGCGCCGACCCACTCCTCGGTCCCGTCGGAGAACGTCTGGTGCTTCCAGATGGGCACCTCGTGCTTGAGGTCGTCGATCAACTTCCGGCAGGCCGCGAAGGCCTCCCCCCGGTGCGGGCAGGACACGGCGACGACGACGGCGAGGTCACCCACGGCCAGGTCGCCGATCCGATGCACAGCGGCGAGCGCCCGCACCGGAAACTCGGCGACGACCTTCTCGGCGACACGCCGCATCTCGGCCTCGGCGCTGGGGTGACACGAATAGCCGAGCGCGTCGACATCGGCGCCCCCGTCGTGGTTCCGCACGGTCCCCACGAAGAGGGCGGTCCCTCCGGCGGAGTCGTCCCCGACAGCCCGGAAAACCTCGTCGAGGGAGAGGGGCGTCTCCCGGACGGCCAACAGCTTGATGGGCTCCAGAGCCGCCTGCTCGCCGGGGTGATCACTGAGGGGTGCCATATCCCCATCGTGCCACGCTCGGCGACTCCAGCCCGGAAGGGGGGGACGTAGTGGGGTTCGTACAGCCGGATGACGGTGGCTTCGCTCTCCAGGCTCACATAGGCGCTGAACCAGTCCGGCAGCACATCGCGGTACGTGTACCACCAGCCCGGCTGGTTGGCCTCCCTGGCGAGGTGGAGGAAATCGTCGATCTCCTTGGCCAGGACCCCGTAGGTGCGCAACAGCTCCTTCACGTAGGGGATGCGGAGGCCGACCTCGGCCTTCTCCATCCGGCGGACCGTCAACGGCGTGACCTCGATCGCCCGTGCGGCGTCCTCGAACGACACCCCCGCCCGCTCCCGCAGATGCCTCAGGCGCTTGCCGAGGACCATCCGCAGGACGGTGGGGGCACTTCCGCCTGAGCGGTTGTCGCTCACGTGGGACCTCCGGGGACCGCCGTCACAGCGGGCAGTGTGCCATGTCTTCGGTTGACACCGACAGGGCTTTGC
>NZ_AEJB01000394.1 GCF_000331005.1 Streptomyces turgidiscabies Car8 | reverse complement strand
TCGCCGCCGAGGCGGAATTCATTGCTCATGGACTCAGCCTGCACGGCTCCGAACCCGCTGACGAGGCTGTGACACTTTGCTGCCAGCCTTCGGCGGTGCCTGGCCTCAGCGCTGCTGCTGGAGGTACGGCTGCAGGTGGTGCAGCCGGGTGTGGTAGTCCGGGTGCGAGGAGAGCAGCTTGCTCAGCGGGCTCTCCTCCGGCGCCACACCGTTGTTGAGCGCGGCGAGCGCGGCCGTCTGCCGCTGCTCCTCCTGGTGGAGCTTGCCGAGTACGGAGGCCAGCATCGGGGCGAAGCCGAGGGCCGCCGCGTGTTCGTCGGCGCGGAGTTCGGCTCGGCGGCCGACCGCGGCGAGGGCGTACGGCACCCCGAGGATCAGCAGGGGCAGGCCGTACAGCGTGCTGATGGTCGCCATGGCGATGCTGCCGAGGACGAGTACGACGAAGCCGACGCCGAAGCAGGAGAAGGCGCGGGACACCTTGAAGACGAACCCCGAGAACGCGCGCAGGAACCGCCAGGCGATACGGCCGGGCTGCGCGTACCAGTAGCCGAGGAGCCCCGACCAGGCGTGGCCGCCGACGTGGTGGCCCAGCTCGTGTGCCATGACGGCGGCGAGTTCGCCGTTGGGCAGCTCGTTCATGGCGAAGCGGGTGACACCGACGATGTGGCCGGCGGCGGCGACCGCGTTCAGGCCGTCGCTGTCCTCGACCCAGAGTTCGTAGTTGCGGCCCTCGACACCCGCGCGGGCGGTGACCTCGCGCCAGACCGGTTCGAGTTTGGCTCGTTCTTGCGGCGTGGGGTAGCGCAGGTGGAGCAGACGGCGCGCGAGGGCGCTTTCGGTGGGCCGGTGGAAGACGAGTGCGCCGCTCAGTATCCAGGCGATGATCACGAGGAACGCGAGGTCGCCGAAGAAGAGGGAGAACATGCTGACGACGAGGAGGCTGCAGAGGAAGTTCGGGAGGTAGAGGAGGAGGTTGCCCACGGCGGTGGCGTCGGTACGGCGCTGGTGGGCGGAGATGTGGACGCGCTGGCGGTCGGTGGAGATGTGGTGGGGGTGCTCGGTGGGGGATGCGGGCGGCGCGGCTGCGGTGGGCGCGGTGGGCGTCGTGGGTGTGGTCGGGGGTTGCTGAGGGGGCGCGTACTGCGGGGGGATGGGCTGGGCGGTGGCCTGGGGGTAGGGCGGGGGCTGGGCGGGAGCGGCACCCGGGTAGGCGGGGGGCGGGGTCGGGGCAGCGCCCGGGTAGGTCGGGGGCTGGGCCGCGTCCGGGTACTGGGGTTGCTGTGCCGCGCCGGGGTAGGTCGGGGGTTCGGCGAAGCCTGGGTGATCGGGGCGCTGGGCGGTGTTGGCGGGCTGGGGGTGCTGGGGCCCGCCGGGGTAGGTCGGAGGCTCGGCGTAGTCGGGGTGGTCGGGGCGTGGGGTGGTGTTCGGGTGTTGGGATCGGGGGCCCGCGTCCGGGTAGGTCGGGGGTTCGGCGAAGTTCGGGGAGTCGGGGTGCTGGGCCGCGTTCGTGGGCCGGGGTTGCTGGGGTGGCTGTGCGGCGTCCGGGTAGGTCGGAGGTTCGGCGAAGTTCGGGTAATCGGGGTGCTGGGCCGCGTTCGTGGGCCGGGGTTGCTGGGGTGGCTGTGCGGCGTCCGGGTAGGTCGGAGGTTCGGCGAAGCCCGGGTAATCGGGTCGCTGAGAGGTGTTCGGGTGTTGGGATCGGGGGCCCGCGTCCGGGTAGGTCGGGGGTTCGGCGAAGTTCGGGTAATTCGATCGCCGGGTCGTGTCGCGGTTGTGGGCAGGCTGGGGCTGGTCCGGGTAGCGGGGCGGGGGCTGGGTGGCCTGCGGGTATGGGTGTGCGGGTTGGTCGGGGTAGGGCGGCTGGGGTGAGGGGCGGGGGGTTTTCTGCTCGGGGTACGTCGGCGGGAACAAGGGGTAATCGGAGGGCTCGGGGTGGTCCGGTGGGGACGAGGGTGGCTGGGTCATGGTCTTCCTTCACGTGCGGGGACGGTGACTGAGCGGTCCGGTCCGGTGAGTTCAGCCGATGAGCAGGGAGGCGGGGAGGAGGAGCGTGCCGACGCAGAACGAGATCAGGCCGGTACGGATCCACTCGTGCTTGCGTGCGGCGATACGGCTCGTCTCGGTGAGCGCCGAGGTGAGCGCGGCCGTGGGGTCGCGCAGGGTGTCGGCGAGCGCTGCCTCCAGCCCGCCGAGCCGCACGGCCTGCTGGATGTCGCCGAAGTAGGAGAGGGGCTGGCCCGGAGCCCACGGCTGGGAGCGGTAGCGGGGCAGCACGGCGAGGAGCAGCGAGAACAGGGACAGCACCAGGGACGCGGCCCCGGCACTCCAGGCGACGGTCCCGAACGTGCTGAGCGCGGCCGGGTTCCAGTTCCGCCCGGCGAGCAGTCCGCTGAACACACCTGCGGTCATCCCCAGCGCGGCTACCAGGACGGACGCCTTGCTGTCGGCGCGGGCGATCTCGGTACGGAGGTCCGCGAGGAGGCGCTCACAGAGTTGGGTGGGGTCGGCGGGAGTGTCCGGCGGGGGCGGTGCCGGGGTGGGGCGGGGGTCC
>NZ_AEJB01000393.1 GCF_000331005.1 Streptomyces turgidiscabies Car8 | reverse complement strand
TCATGGACCTGACCAGGGACGCCGTGGAGTACCACGGTTCCACGACCGGGATCGAAACCCTTGGGAGGTCCGCATGAGCACCCTCACCGCAACCGCCGAGACACCCCGGACCACCCCCGCCCGCCCCGCATACCGGGTGACCGGACGGCGCGTGCTCTCCTTCGAATGGGCCAAGCTGTGGTCCCTGCGCTCGACGTGGATCACCCTGGGCCTCGGTCTGCTGTTCCTGGTGGCCTTCGGCCTGATCTCCGCGAGCCGCTACAAGTCGGGGATCAACTCCGGCCACATGGACCGGGACTTCGCCGATTCGACAGCGGTGAGCCTGTCCCTCTTCGGTACGAACTTCGCTCAGCTGGCTCTGGGCGTGCTCGGCGTGCTGGTCACGGCGGGCGAGTACTCGACCGGCATGATCCGCTCGACACTTGCGGCGGTCCCCCGACGGCTGCCCGTGATGTGGTCCAAGGCCGCCGTGTTCGGGCTGGTCGCGCTGGTAATCGGCAGCCTCGGCGCATTCGTCGCCTTCGGCTTCGGCAGCGGCATCGTCTCCGGCACGCCCGCCGCGATGAGCCTGACGCACGCCGGAGTCATACGAAGCCTGCTGGGCGCCGGGCTCTACCTCGGCCTGGTCGGGGTGATCGGCGCCGCCCTGGGCGCGCTGCTGCGGTCGGTGGCCGGCGGAATCTCGGTGCTGGCCCCTGTGCCGCTCGTCCGGCGGACGGCGGACGTCCGGGAGTCAGACGCCCTCCGCCACGACCGGATTGCGCAGTACTCCGATGCCCTCGATCTCCACCTCGACCTCGTCCCCCGGACGGATCGGCCCGACGCCGGCAGGCGTGCCGGTCATGATCGCGTCTCCGGGCAGCAGGGTCAGGTAACGGCTGAGGTAGCTGACGATGCCGGGAACGTCCAGCAGCAGGTCGGCGGTGCTCGCCGACTGCGTGACGCTGCCGTTCACACGGGTCGTCAGTGACAGGTTCGACGGGTCCAGTTCGGTCTCGATGACCGGTCCGAGGGGAGCGAAGGTGTCCTGCCCCTTGCCGATGAGAAGAGTGCCGAAGGCGCTTTCCTTGCGCTGGACGATCCGATCACTGACGTCATTGCCGCACGTATAGCCAAGGATGTACTCATGGGCCTCCGAGGGCTTCACACGGCGGGCTTCCTTTCCGATGACGACAACCAACTCGCCCTCGAAATGGATCAGTTCACCGTCCGCCGGATAGACGATGGCGTCGTCCGGTCCAATCACCGCGGTGCTCGGTTTCATGAAGCACACGGGGACTTCCGGGACCTCACGATCGGTCTCGTCGATGTGTGAGGCGTAGTTGTAGGCGAATCCGAATACCCGGGGCCTGTCCAGCGGCGCGAGAACGACCACGTCGCCGACCTCGTCGATTTTCCCGGTGGGAGACAGTCCGGTGAAGGGGTCGCCCTCGAATCTCGCGACCCTGACGTCACCGGCTTCCATTTCGCCGTAATGACACACACCGTCGACGGCATACCTGACGATCCGCACGGACACCTCCGCAACTGGGCAGCCACGGGCGGCTGCACGGCCCATTCAGCAGTGCTAACGTTAGCATAAAGGTGATGATCAACCCGGACGCCGCCGCTTCGCCGGCCACCGAGCGCAACGAGAGCGCTATCGTTGGCACACGGAAAGTGACGACACCGGGATCAGTCAGCTCAAGGGGGCCTCACGTGATCACTACCAGGGACATCGCCGAACGCCTCGGAATCTCCGTCTCGACGGTCGGCCGGGCGCTCTCCGACGATTCCCGCATCAGCGAGGAGACCAAGTTCCGGGTCCGCCAGGCCGCTTCCGAGATGGGTTACGTCGGCAACCGCGCGGCCCGGATGATGCGCGGCGCGTCCAGCAACGTGGTCGCGCTGGTCATCCCCGACATCCGGAACAGCTTCTACTCGACGATCGCGCACGAGCTGTCCAAGAACATGGAGGCCGAGGGCTTCCAGCTGATGCTCTCGGAGACCGACGACGACCGGATGGTGGAACTGCGCCACCTGCGCGAGCTGTCCGCCAACCGCGTGGCCGGCGTCATCATCGTGCCCACCGCCCGCCCGCACAGCGAGTCGGTCAAGCTGCTCAAAGCGGTGCCGCACCTTCAGTTGCTGCGCCGTCACCCGTCGCTCGGCTCCCAGTGGTTCGGCGTGGACGACCACGAGGCGCTGCGCCGGGGCACGGCCCACCTGGTGGCGCAGGGCCACACCCGCCTCGCGTACGTGGGCGGTCCCACCGAACTGCCCACGGGCGCGGAACGTCTGCGGGGCTTCCGCGACGCCCTGAGCGACGGCGGCCTGCCGGACGACGCCGGGCGTACGGAACTGGCGCCGCCGGCGTCGGTGGACCACGGGCGCCAGGCGGTGCGCCGGCTGCTGAAGGGGCCGGACGCGCCCACCGGTCTGGTGCTGGGTTCGATCCAACTCACCCTGGGAGTCCTGGAGGAGTTGTCCGAGCAGGGCGTGAAGGTGCCCGGGGAACTGTCCGTGGTCGGCTTCGGGGACGAGCCGGGGTTCTCCTGGTGGGGTCCCGGACTCACCACGATCGGGCTGCCGATCCAGGAGATGGCCACCGGTTGCGCGCTGTGGCTGCTGCGCCGCCTCAAGACCAAGCAGGGCAACGACGGCCCGTACACCTCGGTCTCCCCCGGATCACTGGTCCTGCGCGGCAGCACGGCACCCCCGGACGAAAAGACCCCGCCCGGGCCCGCCTGAGCGGGGGCGCCCACAGCGACGAAGGCCGGGGTCGGCCTCCTTCACGAACGCCGGGGTGGACCTCCCTCACCAACGCCGGAGGCGGCCTCACCCGTCAACTCCCAAGGCGACCCCACCGACGAACACCGGAGGCAACCTCACCTACTAACGCCGAGGTCGACCTCCCCCCCCCCCCCC
>NZ_AEJB01000392.1 GCF_000331005.1 Streptomyces turgidiscabies Car8 | reverse complement strand
CCCTCCTGGAACAAGGACCACCGTGACCACTTTCGCCATCGTCGGTGCCGGACCCGGCCTCGGGCTCGCCACCGCCCGCCGCTTCGGAAACGCCGGCCACAGCGTCGCCCTCATCGCCCGCGACACCCAGCGCCTGGACGACCTCACGTCCGAACTGGCCCGCGACGGCATCGAGGCCCGCGGCTTCGCCGCCGACGTCCTCGACATCGAGTCCCTGACCTCTGCCCTGTACGCGGCCGGTACCTCGCTGGGGACCGTCGAAATCCTCCAGTACAGCCCAGTGCCCCGCGCCGACTTCATGAAGCCGGTCCTGGAGACCAGCGCCGACGACCTCGCCGCGCCCCTCGCCTTCTCCGTCAAGGGCCCGGTCACCGCGGTGAACGCCGTCCTGCCCGGCATGCGCGAACTCGGCCGCGGTACCGTCCTGTTCGTCAACGGCTCCAGCGCCGTACGCCCCAACCCGAACGTGGCCGGCACCTCCGTCGCCTTCGCCGCCGAGAGCGCGTACGCCCGCATGCTCCACGACACACTCGCGCCGCAGGACATCCATGTCTCCCAGCTGATCGTGCCGGGCGCCATCCGGCCCGACGCCGAACACAGCAGCCCCGACGCCCTGGCCCGGCGCCTGTACGACCTCCACACCGAGCGCGACGGCTTCCGCCACTACTCCGAGCCCCTGCCCGACTGAGATCCCGGAGCACTCCCATGAACTCCGCCGCCCGCCGCGCGCTGGTCCGCACCGCCCCCGCAGTCGCTCTCCTGCTGGCCTCGATCGCCTGCACCAGCGGATCGACGGGAGCCACGCCGGTTTCCGCGTCCTCCGCGCCGACGTCCTCGGGGCAACAGCAGGCGTCCTCATCCGCCGCGCCCAGTGCATCAGCAGACAGGAACACCGCCATGGCCATCCGGGTCACCCTCGACGGCCGGCCCGTCGACGCCACTCTCAACGACAGCCCTGCCGCCCGCGACTTCGCCGACCTGCTCCCGCTCATCCTGGACCTGGAGGACTTCCACCAGACGGAGCGAATCGCGGACCTGCCGCGCAGGCTGACCACGTCCGGCGCCCCGGACCCAGCCGTGCCCCGGGCCGGTGACCTGGCCTACTACGCGCCCTGGGGCAATCTGGCTCTCTACTACCGCGACGGCGACTCCGCCTCCGCCGACCTGCTCATCCTCGGCCACATCGACGCAGACGCCGACCGGCTCGGCACGGCCGACCGCATCACCGTCGAAGCCGCCTCCTGACCTCTGGCAGCCAAGTGGCCGCCCCCGTCCGCTCCGACGGTCTCCCCGTCCCCGTGACCGCATTCCGCTTCCGCCGTTCCCGCTCAAGGAGAGACACACGCATGCCTTCCACATCCGGGACCACCCCCGGCAAGCTCCCCTTCGTCGTCTGGGTGCTGGCCGCAGGTACGTTCCTGATGGGCACCACCGAGTTCGTCATCGCCGGACTCCTGCCGGAGCTGTCGGCCGGTCTCGGTGTGAGTACCTCGCAGGCCGGGCTGCTGATCACCGCCTTCGCCGTCGGCATGATCATCGGGGCGCCGACCATGGCGATGGCCACCCTGCGTCTGCCTCAGCGCCAGACGCTGATCATGGCCCTGGCCGTCTTCAGCCTCGGTCACGTGGTGGCGGCCCTCAGCACCTCCTTCACCGTCGTCCTCGCCGCTCGCGTCGTCACCGCGCTGGCCACCGGAGCGTTCTGGTCCGTCGGCTTCGTCGTCGCCACCACCGCAGCAGGCCCCCAGAGGGCCACGCGCGCGACCGGCGTCATGATCGGCGGACTCACCCTGGCCAACGTCGTCGGTGTGCCGATCGGCTCCTTCGCCGGCCAGTTCGTCGGCTGGCGCGGCCCGTTCTGGGCCCTGGCCGCCCTCTCCGCACTCGCCGCCGCCTTCATCGGCCGCTTCATCCCCGCCCAGGAACAGCGCGCCACCGTCTCCCTGCGCGCCGAGTTCGGCGCCCTGCGCCAGGGCCGCCTCTGGCTGGCGCTGGCCGCGGCGATGCTGATCATGGGCGGTGTCCTCGCGACCTACAGCTACGTCACCCCGCTGCTGACCGACCGCGCCGGCATCCCCGCAGGCGCCGTACCGTTCGTCCTCATCGCCTTCGGCGTCGGCGCCCTGGGCGGCACCACTACCGGCGGCCGGCTGGGTGAGCGCCGCCCGATGGCCACCACCATCACCGCCGCCGCGGCCACCGCCCTGGTCCTGTTCCTGATGATCCCGCTGTCCACCAACGCGGTCACGGCCACCGTCCTCGTCTTCCTCATGGGCCTGACCGGCTTCACGGTGAACCCCGTCGTCACCGCACTCGCCATGCGCTATGCCGGCGACGCCCCCACCCTCACCTCCGCGCTGACCACCTCCGCCTTCAACGTCGGTGTCGCCGGCGGCTCCTTCATCGCCGGCGTGGCCCTGGACTCCCCCCTCGGGCTGACCGGTCCGGCCCTGGTGGGCACGGTCATCGCCGTACTCACCCTGCTCCCGCTCATCGCCCTCGCCGTCCGTGGCGCCTCCGGCGGGAGCCGCATCGTGGCTCAGCGCACTGCTCCGGCCCACGCGCCGGACGACGTACGCGCGCAGACACCGTCGCGCCGCTGAGGCCGGTCGGCACACGGCTGCCACGAGCCGACGCGCTGCTCCTTCAGCGACACCGTCCACGAGCAGGCGACCGGTCCCAAGAAGCTGATGGTGGTTCCCGGGGCGCGGCACATCGACCTCTACGACCGCACCGACCTGATTCCGTTCGAGGAGCTGGAGGAGTTCTTCGCCAGGAACCTCGTCTGATCACCGGACCGCGGCCGGCGCGCTTCAGGTCCCCCGAGACCGGGAGCGGGAAGAGGAACGGGAACGGGGCGAATCCGCACGAACTGAAGCCCCGCCATGCGATCCGAAAGAAAGAGAGTCCGCCCATGACGACCCCTGCCGCAGCCGAAAGTCTCATCCATCTCCGGGCAGCAGGTGTGAGCCTGGTGCTCGACCTGAGAGGCACCGGTCTGCCCACGGTGCTCCACTGGGGCGCGGACCTCGGCGACCTCACCCAGGACGAGCTGTCGCAGCTGGCCGAGGCCGTCACCATGCCGAACATCGCAGGTTTCGACGACGTCGTACCGCGGGTCGCGCTGCTGCCGGAGCACGGTGCCGGATGGCCCGGGCAGCCGGGGCTGACCGGGCACCGCCAGGGCGCCGACTGGTCCCCGCTGTTCACCCGCGAAACGGTGGAGGCCGACGGCCTCTCGGTACGGATCCGGGCCACCGACGAGGCCGCCCGGCTCAGCCTCGTCCTGGAAGCCGGACTCACCCCGTCCGGGCTGGTGCGGATACGGGCGGCCGTGCGCAACGACGACACGGTACGGCCGTACACGCTCGACGGGCTGATGCTCGCGCTGCCGGTCCCCGGCGCCGCCACCGAACTGCTCGACCTCACCGGCCGCTGGTGCCGTGAACGCGCGCCGCAGCGCCACCCGTTCAACGCCGGCACCTGGTTGCGCGAGACCCGCAGCGGGCGCACCGGCCCCGACGCCGCCCTGGTCCTGGCGGCCGGCACGCCGGGCTTCGGCTTCGGCAGCGGCGAGGTGTGGGGCCTGCACATCGCCTGGAGCGGCAACCACCGGATCCTGGCCGAGCGGCTCCCCTCCGGCCGCCCGGCCATCGCCGCCGGTGAACTGCTGCTGCCGGGCGAGGTGATCCTCGGCCCGGGGCAGGAGTACACCGGCCCGTGGCTCTACGGCTCCCACAGCGACCAGGGCCTCGACGGCCTGTCCGCCCGCTTCCACGACCTCCTCCGCGCCCGCCCCGGCCACCCGCACCGGCCCCGGCCGGTGGTCCTCAACACCTGGGAAGCCGTCTACTTCGACCACGACCTCGACAAGCTCATCCACCTCGCCGACCTCGGCGCGCAGGTCGGCGTGGAACGCTTCGTCCTGGACGACGGCTGGTTCCGCCACCGCCGCGACGACCGGGCAGGACTCGGCGACTGGTACGTCGACGAGACCGTCTGGCCGAACGGACTGCACCCCCTCATCGAGCACGTCCGCGCGCTCGGCATGGAGTTCGGCCTGTGGGTCGAACCGGAGATGGTCAACCCCGACTCCGACCTGGCCCGCGCCCACCCCGAATGGATCCTGGCCACCGGCGGCCGCACCCCCGCCGACCGCCGCTCCCAGCAGGTGCTGGACCTCACCCACCCCGAGGCGTACGCCCACATCCTGGAGCGACTCGACGCCCTGCTCACCGAGTACGACATCGCCTACCTCAAGTGGGACCACAACCGTGAGCTGGTCGACGCCGGCCACTCACCGGAAGGTGAACCCGCCGTCCACCGCCAGACCCTCGCCGTCTACGCCCTGCTCGACGAACTGCGCACACGCCACTCCGGCCTGGAGATCGAATCCTGCGCCAGCGGTGGCGGACGTGTCGACCTCGCCATCCTCGACCACACCGACCGCGTCTGGGCCAGCGACTGCAACGACGCCCTGGAACGACAGTCGATCAACCGGTGGACCCAACTGCTCCTGCCGCCCGAACTCGTCGGCTCCCACATCGGCGCCGCCCGCTCCCACACCACCGGCCGCACCCACGACCTCGCCTTCCGGGCCGGCACCGCGCTCTTCGGCCACCTCGGCATCGAATGGGACCTCACCCGCGCGAGCGCGGGCGAACGCGCCGAACTCGCCCGCTGGGTCGCCGTCCACAAACAGTTGCGCGGCCTGCTGCACACCGGCCGTGTCGTGCGTATCGACCATCCCGACCCGGCGCTGTGGGCCCACGGCGTCATCTCCCACGACCGGACGGAAGCCGTCTTCGCTCTGGCGTCCATGGCGACCCCGGTCGCCGCCCACGCGGGCACGCTACGGCTGTCCGGCCTCGACCCGGACACCACGTACCGCCTGCGACCGCTGCCCCCGGGCGATCACGCACCCGGCATGGAACGCGGCACCCCCGCCTGGTGCACCAAGGACGGCATCACCCTGCCCGGCAGGGTCCTGGAACGCGTCGGCATCCAGATCCCCGGCCTCCACCCCGAACAGCTGATCCTGCTCCACGTCACGAGCCGCTGAGCCTCCGCCGCCCGGCTCGAAGCCGACGGGCTGCTCGCCGGGGGACGTCTCAGCGCCGGCCTCGCCAGGAGCAGGCCGCCGTCCCCCTCACCGCCACGGGAACCGTGAGCACCGACCCGTCGGCCGGGGTCGGGTTCTTCACCCCGTACCGGGCCGTGGTGACGAAGAGGCGGTTGTCGTCGGGGTGCAGGCACACCGACGTGGGATGCGGGGCGGGGACGGCCACGGTGCGAAGAAGGTGCCCTTCGGGGTGGTAGCGGCGGACCGTACCGGCGCCCCACAGCGCGACCCACAGGCAGCCCTCCTCGTCGACGGTCATGCCGTCGGGGCTGCCTTCGCCGTCGCGCAGTCGGGCGAAGGTGTCGGGGCCGTCGGAGAGGTCGCCCGAGACGGGATCGACCCGGCAGCGCAGGACGGTGCCGGCGGCTGTGTCGGCGAAGTACATGGTCGCGCCGTCGGCGGTGAACGCCGGGCCGTTGGCGATGGTCAGGCCGTCGAGGACGCGTACGACCGTGCCGTCGAGGCCGGTTCGGTAGAGCGAGCCCGCGCCGTGGGTGCCGTCGTAGGCCATGCTGCCTGCCCAGAAGCGGCCGGCGGGGTCGGCGACGCCGTCGTTCATCCGGCTGGGGACCGGCGTACGGTCCTCCGGGCGGTCGAGCCATTCCAGTGCGCCGTCGGCGGTGAGCAGTGCGATGCCGGTGCCCGCGGCGGCGATCCACGTGTCAGGTCTGTCCTGGACCGGTGCGACGGCGCCCAACGGCACGTCGAGTGCGGCCAGTTGGCGCGGAGTCCCGGGTTCGGTGTCAGCACGCAGCTCGAAGAGCCGCCCGCTGAGGATGTCGACGTACACATACCGGCCGTCGACCCACCGGCCGCCCTCGGCGAGCTCGTACCCTCCGTCCACGAGTACCGCCGCGGACGCTGCCGTTGATGTCATGTTCGGTCTCCCACGTCAGCGGATGGTCGTGCCGTCGGGCTCGTCGAGCAGCCCGAGTTCGTCCCGCGTCGGAAGGCCTTCCCAGTCGCCCCGGGTGGCGACGGCGAAGGCGGCGGTGGTGACGGCTCGGTGGAGACGGGCCGGGACGTCGGCGCCGTCGAGGACTCCGGACAGGTATCCGGCCACGAAGGCGTCGCCAGCGCCGACCAGATCGACCGCCTCGACCTGTCGTGCCGCGCGGTCGGTCGCCCCGTCGGCGGTGAAGCTGGTCGCGCCACGCGCGCCGCGCTTGACGACCACCTCGGCGACCCCGGCGGCCAGGATGCCGCGCACGGCCTCGGATTCGGCCGCGCCGGGTCGTTCCAGCACCAGTGGCAGCTCGTCCTCGGACGCGATGAGCAGGTCGGTACGCTCCAGGAGCGGCCGGAGGGCCGTGCGGGCCTCGTCGGTGGTCCACAGCCGGGAGCGAAAGTTGACGTCGAGGCACACGGTGACGCCGGCGTCCCGGGCTGCCGCGGCGGCGGCCGGCGCGGCCTCCGCCGCCGAGGCGCTGAGCGCCGGGGTGATGCCGGTCAGATGCAGGATGCGGGCGCCGGCGGCCAGCGCGGGCAGGACGTCGGCCGGTGAGACGGCCGAACCCGCCGATCCGGCACGGTAGTAGCTGACGCGGGTGAGCGTGCCGAGGCGGGGTTCGGTCAGCAGTAGTCCCGTGGGGCGGCCGGTGTCGTCGGTGACGGCGTGGTCGATGTCGACGCCCTCGGCGCGCAGGGTGCGCAGGACCAGCGCGCCGAGTTCGTCCGCGCCGACGCGCCCGGCCCAGCGCACCCGGTGGCCGAGCCGGGCGAGGCCGATCGCGACATTGGACTCGGCTCCGGCCACGGACAGGCCGAGGCTGCCGCCGAGCCGCAGTGCACCGTGGGCCCGCAGGGCCGCCATGGTCTCGCCGAAGGTCACCACGTCGGTCGCGGCCTGGCCGACCCTTGTCGTCACGGTGTCTCCCCTGCGGCCACCTTGCGGAACTCGGCGGCACGGGCGCGGAGTTGGCCGAGGTCGCCGCCGTCGGCGGCGTCCCCGACGAGCGGGGAGCCGACGCCGACGGCGATGGCACCCCGGTCCAGGTAGTCGCGGGCGGCAGCCGCGTCCACTCCGCCGACGGGCACGAAGGGCACCTCGGGGAACGGGTCGCGCAGGGCCTTCAGATAGCCGGGGCCGCCGAAGGATCCGGGGAAGAGTTTGATCGCGTCGGCGCCCCGGGCGAGAGCGGCTTCGACCTCGGTCGGGGTCAGGGCGCCCATCAGCACGGGTACGCCGTACGCCGCCAGACCGTCGACCAGTGCCGGGGTCACCAGGTAGGACGCACCGGCGTCCACGGCACGGGCGGCGTCGGTGGCCGAACGGACGGTACCGGCGCCGAGGAGCGCGGCGGGGCCCAGTTCGGCGCGCGCCCGCCGGATGACCTCCAGGGCGTCCGTGGTGGTCAGTGACACCTCGACGGCCTCGATGCCCGACTCGGCGAGGGTACGTACGGTGCGCAGTGCCGCCTCGGGATCCTTGCCGCGGACGATCGCCAGCAGGCGGTGGGCGCGGAGCGATTCCACCAGGTTCATGGGAGCGAACTCTCCTCGGTCATGACTCGGTTGTGACTGTGGTGACTCGGTTGCGGGGTTCGGTGGCCGTGAGCGGCGGGGCTCACCATTCGGTGAACGCCCCGTCGGGGCCGCGCCATACGGGGTTGCGCCAGCGGTGACCGCTCTCGGCGGCGTGGCGTACCGCCTTCTCGTCGATCTCGACGCCGAGACCCGGGCGGGTGGAGGCGACGGCGTATCCGTCCTGGAAGCGGAAGGGTTCGGGGTCCATCACGTACTCCAGCAGGTCGGACTGCTGGTTGTAGTGGATGCCCATGCTCTGTTCCTGGATGAGGAAGTTCGGTACGGAGAAGGCGATCTGGAGGCTCGCGGCCAGGGCGATCGGGCCGAGGGGGCAGTGGGGGGCCATGGTGACGTCGTACGTCTCGGCCATGGCCGCGATACGGCGGACCTCGGAGATGCCGCCGGCGTGCGACAGGTCGGGCTGGGCGACGGCGATGCCGCTGGCCAGGACGTCGCGGAAGTCCCAACGGGAGTAGAGGCGTTCGCCGGTGGCGAGCGGGATGCTGGTGCACTCCACCAGGCTGCGCAGGTTGGCCGAGTGTTCCGGCGCGACGGGTTCCTCGACGAACAGCGGGTGCAGCGGCTCCAGTTGGGGCAGCAACCGACGCGACATGGCGGTGGAGGCGCGGCCGTGGAAGTCGACGGCGATGTCCCGCTCGTCGCCCAGCACCTCGCGGACGGCGGCGACGCGTTCGACGACTTCGGCGGTGCGGGCCGGGGTGTCGATCGGGCCGAGTTCGGCCGAACCGTTCATCTTCACGGCGGTGAAGCCGGCCTTCATCTGCTCCTCGGCCAGTTCCGCGACCTCGCCGGGGCGGTCGCCGCCGATCCAGGCGTACATGCGGACGCGGTCGCGTACCGGGCCGCCGAGGAGGCGGTGCACCGGCACACCGTAGGTCTTGCCGGCGATGTCCCACAGTGCCTGGTCGATGCCGGCGACGGCGCTGGAGAGGATGGGGCCGCCACGGTAGAAGCCGCCCTTGGTGAGCACCTGCCAGTGGTCCTCGATGCGCAGCGGGTCCCGGCCGACGAGGTAGTCGGCCAGTTCGTGGACCGCGGCACGTACGGTCTCGGCGCGGCCCTCGACGACGGGCTCACCCCAGCCGGTGACGCCCTCGTCGGTGGCGACGCGCAGGAACAGCCAGCGCGGAGCCACCAGGAACGTCTCAAGTCCGGTTATCTTCAAGGAACTTCCTTCGGCGGCGTGTCGGTCGCGACATCGGCGGCGCGGTCTTCCGTGTCCTGCTTGTCTTCCCCGGCCTGTACGGCGGCCAGGTCGTCGGAGGCCTGGGCCAGGAGCGAGGCGACGGCCGCCTCGGCGGCGTCCGGGTCACCCGCTTCCACGGCGTCGACCAGTTCCTGGTGCACGGGGATGGAGTCGGAGAAGTGCTGGGCGCCGTGCACGATCCGGTCGCGGACGCGCAGGCCGGCTTCGATGACGACCTCCATCCGGCTGAGCAGTTCGTTGTGGGCGGCGTCCAGCAGGGCCCGGTGGAAGGCGAGGTCGGCCTCGACCATCGCAGCCGCGTCACTGCCCGCCGCCGCCATCGCGGCCAGTGCCTGCCGCATCGCGTCCAGGTCGGCCGGGGTACGACGGGTCGCGGCGAACCGGGCTCCGGCGGGCTCGACGATGGCGCGTACCTCGGCGAGGTCCTCCAGGAAGGCGTCGGTCGGTGCGCTGCTGCCCTGCCAGCGCAGGAGGTCGCTGTCGAGCAGGTTCCAGTCGGCGCGCGGCCGGATGGTCGTACCGCGTTTCTGCCGTGACTCCAGCAGTCCCTTGGACGCGAGCACACGCATCGCCTCGCGGACCACGGTCTTGCTGACGCCCAGCTCTGTCTCGAAGTTGGCCGGGTCCACCACGGAGCCGGGAGGGTAGTCGCCGCGGATGATGCGTCGGCCCAGTTCCTCAACCGCTTGGCCGTGCAGCCCCCTACCGGGATGGATCACCGTGTTCTCCGTTTCTCTTGCGGTCCTGTTCGCTCAGGCCGCGCACGGCCCACCTCGGGGTGCGCGTCCTTCACGAGGACTCCTTCATGACGCTCCATCCTCCATCAACCACCAGGCTCGCTCCGGTCACATAGGAGGCGTCCGCCGATGCCAGGAAGGCGACGGCGGCGGCCACCTCCTCCGGCTGCCCGAACCGCCTCGCCGCGGTGGCGGCCACACTGCGTGCCCGGTCGGCCTCCGGGATGCCGTCCCAGGCGGCGGTGAGGATGGGACCGGGCAGCACGGTGTTGACCCGGATGTCGGGTCCGTACTCGACGGCCAACTGCCGTCCCAGCGAGCAGAGCGCGCCCTTCGCGGCGGCGTAGGCGGCGTGGCCCGGCAGGCCGATGACCGCGTGCACCGAGGAGGTGAGGACGACCGAGCCGGAGGCCTCGCGCAGCATGACCGAGAAGGTCTTCATGGCCCGCCAGGCCGGCTTGAGGAGCACGGCCATCTGACCGTCCCACTCGGCCTCGCTCAGCTCGTGGGCGGGCTTGTTGACCTGGGTGAAGGCGTTGCTGTGCAGGATGTCGAGGCGCCCGTGACGCTCCTCGACATGGCGCGCCAGGTTCTCCCAGTCGGTGGCCGAGGTGACATCGCAGCGTACGTACTCCGCGCGCCCTCCGCTGTCCTCGATGTCCGCGGCGAGTGTCTTGCCCGCCGCGTCGTCCACGTCCGTGACCACGACGGTCGCGCCCTCGGCCGCGAGCCTTCGTGCCGTGGCCGCGCCGATGCCGTGCGCACCGCCGGTGATCACGGCCACGCGTCCAGCCATCCTGTGGCACTCCGTCATCGTTTGCCTCTTCCCTTCGGCTTTCTGCCCCCACCATAGCTGTTTCAATTAATTATGAATATATCTTGACGGGGTCGCGATGCCGCTCCAAGCTGACCGGCATGCACCAGGCACCCCCAGTACGAAGCTAGGAAGGACCTCCACCCCATGAGCCGCACCACACATCTCCGCAGAAGCCGGGGCGCACTCGCAGTGACCCTTGCTGCCGCCTCCCTGTTCGTCTCCGCCTGCGGAGGGTCGAGCGATTCGCAGGACAAGGCACAGGCCCCCGCGAAGCCCGGCCAGAAGGTCGACCTGCGCTTCTGGTCGTGGGTTCCGGGCGTCGACAAGGCAGTCGACAAGTGGAACGCCACCCACCCGGACGTCCACGTCAAGCTGGAGAAGATCCCGTCGGGCAGCGCCGGCGGCTACGCGAAGATGCGCGCCGCGCTCAAGAGCGGCAACGCGCCCGATCTGGCGCAGGTGGAGTACCAGGAGATCCCCTCGTTCCTGCTGGAGAAGGGCCTGGTGGACCTGTCCGAGTACGGCGCGGACAAGGACCGGTCGAAGTTCGTGGACTGGCAGTGGCAGCAGGGCGTCTTCGGCGACAGCGTCTACGCGATCCCCCAGGCGTCCGGGCCGATGGGCATGTTCTACCGCTCCGACCTGTTCAAGAAGTGGAACATCGAGCCGCCCACCACCTGGGACGAGTACGCCCAGGCGGCGCAGAAGATCCACGACGCCGACCCGAAAGCCTCCATCGGTACCTTCCCGCCCGGCAACTCCGCCTGGTTCACCGCACTCGCATGGCAGGCCGGCGCCAAGTGGTTCGGCGTGAACGGCGACACCTGGACGGTGAACATCAACTCCCCGCAGACCCTCAAGGTCGCCGCCTACTGGGACGAACTGCGCACCAAGAAACTGATCAAGACCGAACCCGACTTCGCCAACGGCTGGTACAAGGACCTGCAGACCGGTTCCATCACCTCATGGGTCAGTGCCCAGTGGGGCGACGCCATCATCAGCGGAAACGCTCCCAAGACCACCGGCAAATGGTCGGTGGCACCCATGCCGCAGTGGACCAAGGGCGCGAACGCCTCCGCGAACTGGGGTGGCTCCTCCACGGCCGTCCTCACGGGCGCCAAGCACATCCCCGAGGCCCTGAAGTTCGCCGAATGGCTCAACACCGACCCCGCGAGCGTCGACCTGCTGCTGCAGGGCGGATACGGCTGGCCCGCCGGGGCCGACGCGTACAAGGGCTCCTCGCTGGACAAGCCGTCAGAGTTCTACGGAGGCCAGAAGTACAACGAGGTCTTCGCGCAGGCGGACAAGAACATCGACACCTCGTGGAAGTGGATTCCGACGATCGACGCCACCTACCAGCACCTCAACGACGGCTTCCAGGCGGCCATCGCGGGCAAGGGCTCGTTCGTCTCCGCGGTCCAGCAGGCACAGAAGCAGACCGTCGAGGACCTGAAGCGGAAGGGTCTGAAGGTCTCCACCGGCAAGTGACCACCTCCGGAGGGTGCGACACGGCCGCCGCCGTTCTCCCCTCCGGACTGCAGAAAGAACCCTGATGCCCACCCGCACCCGCGCACCCCGCCGCCGCAGAAACCTGGCACCCTTCGCCTTCGTCGCGCCGTTCCTCCTGCTGTTCCTGCTGGCCTTCGCCCTCCCCATCGGCTACGCCGTCTACCAGAGCGTCATGGACGTCGAGTACACCGGAGCCCTGGGGCTTGGCGGCAGCCATACCGTCTTCGTAGCGCTGGACAACTACACCGACGCGTTGTCCGATCACACCTTCATGCGCAGCGTCGGCCGCGTACTGCTGTTCGCGGTCGTCCAGGTACCGGTGATGGTCGTGCTGGCCACCGGGCTCGCACTGCTGCTGGACAGCGCGTCGGCCAGAGGCGTGCGGTTCTTCCGCGCCGCCTTCTTCCTGCCCTACGGCATTCCGGGCGTCATCGCGTCCATCCTGTGGGGCTTCCTGTACGTCCCGGGAGTCAGCCCTCTCGTGGACGGCATGAGCCACCTGGGAATATCGGTCGACCTGCTGGGCGGAAACACGGTTCTGTGGTCCATCGCGAACATCGTCACCTGGGAGTTCGCCGGCTACAACGTCCTGGTTCTCGTCGCCCAGTTGCGCACCATCCCCACGGAGCTGTACGAGGCCGCCCGCATCGACGGCGCCAGTGCGTGGGAGACGGTCCGGCACGTCAAACTGCCGCTGCTGCGCCCGGCGCTGATCCTCACCACGGTCTTCACCATCATCGGCACGCTGCAACTGTTCGCGGAGCCGCTGGTCCTCAAGCCCGTCTCGTCGAGTATCGACAGCGCCTACACCCCCAACCTCAGCGCCTACAACGAGGCGTTCACCAACGACAACTACCACCTCGCCGCCGCCGAGGCGGTGCTGCTCGCCCTCGCCGCGTTCGTGCTCTCCTTCGGGTTCCTGCGGCTGGTCAACAAGAAGGGTGGGGACGCGTGAGTCTCCAGACATCGCCCCGCACGGTCCCGCCACGGGGCGAGACGCCGGCCTCCGACGACGGCACGACGCCGCGCAGCGACATCACCGGGGTCACCACGCGCAGTCGCATCCTGGTCACCGGCCTGCTCGTGGCAGCCGCCGGGTACTTCCTGCTCCCGGTGTACTGGCTGATCGTGGCATCCACCAAGTCCACCGGCGACCTGTTCGGCAGCTTCGGATTGTGGTTCTACCATCCCCAGTTCTGGAGCAACCTGCACCAGGTGGTCACCTACGACCATGCGATCTACCTGCGCTGGGCCGCCAACAGCGTGCTGTACGCAGGCGTCGGCGCGGGCGTGGCGACGCTGCTGGCCGCGATGTCCGGCTACGCGCTGGCCAAGTTCTCCTTCACCGGCCGCGACACGATCTTCAACATCGTGCTGGGTGGCGTCCTGATCCCCGCCACGGCGCTGGCGCTGCCCATGTACCTGCTGTTCAGCAAGGCAGGCCTGGCCAACACCTACTGGGCCGTACTGCTGCCGAGCTTCGTCAGCCCCTTCGGCGTGTACCTGTGCCGGATCTACGCCGCGGCGTCCATACCGGACGAGCTGCTGGAGGCGGCCCGCATCGACGGCGCTGGAGAGGTCCGCATCTTCTCGGTCGTCGCTCTGCGCATCATGACGCCCGCTCTGGTGACCATTTTCCTTTTCCAGTTCGTCGGCATCTGGAACAACTACTTCCTGCCGCTGGTCATGCTTTCCGACTCCAAGCTGTACCCCATCACCCTCGGTCTGACGTCGTGGCAGTCCTTCGCCGACCGCCAGCCGCAGCTCTATCAGCTGACCGTCGGAGGCGCCTTTGTCTCCGTCGTCCCTCTGATGATCGCCATGGTCGCGCTGCAGCGCTTCTGGCGCAGCGGTCTGACCGAGGGCAGCGTCAAGGGCTGAGCCGCCGCCGGTTCCGCGATGGCTCGCGTCGGCGACATCCCCGAAGAGGGG
>NZ_AEJB01000391.1 GCF_000331005.1 Streptomyces turgidiscabies Car8 | reverse complement strand
TTGCCTTCGGTGCGCCCGGGGTCCGTGGTCGCCGAGCTGGACGCCGACACCGCGTCCCGTTCGTGAGCCAGCGTTCCTGGAGGGCCTGGGCGCCGTGGACGCGCTTCCAGGCGGCCTCGTTCGCGGTCATCGGGAGCAGGGGCAGGAAGCGCACCGGGTCCATGGGCGCGTCGAGCTCCAGGTCCTCGACCAGGCCGCCCGGTTCCGCGACCAAAACCGAGGTGAAGGGCGCCCCGGGCCACAGCGGCTCCCCGACGTCGAGCGAGGCGCCGGGGGCCACGATCACACCCTCGACCTGCGGGGACGCGGCGAGAACAGCGAGCGGGCGCAGCAGCTTGTCGGTGTCGGCGAGGCCGGCCCGGACGGAGATGACCAGTTCGGCGCGCGGACCCTTCACCGGGTCGGCGAGCAGCTCGGCGGGGTCGGCCATCGGCTGCGCGGACATGCCGAGGGTGGCGTAGCGGACGATCTCCCCGGCCTCCCCGTCCCGGTCCTGGCCCGGGAAACGCAGCACCTCGACGCGATCCGTACCGAGGAAGGTGACCGCGGCGCGCGCGTCCGGTTCGCCCAGCGTCGTACGCAGCCGGGCCTCGACCAGAGGAAGAACATCAGACATGCCGCGAGCATAGAACTCGTCAGTTACGGGCAAACGCGCACCTTGACAGTTCAGTCGACTGTTACCCTAGGCCGGGTTCGGGGCAGCACGCAGAAGCGTAGCGATCGAGTCCCGACACCGCTGAAGTTCCCCCTCGGGGGCTCCCCTTGAAGGGGAATGGATCGTCCCTCACGAGGGACCGGCCGGAGGAGGTGGGGCTGCAATGGATCGAAGTCATCCGTGCAGTAGCACCCGCTCTTCCGCCCGCTGATGTAGTCGCTCCGGCTTCTCCGGCTGGCTGTCACCTCTCGCATTCGCGTCATCGCGGAAGAGCACTTGGTTTCGTTTTGCCTGATCCATGTGATCTGAGTCAGTTCTGAATCAGTAGCGAAGCTCACCACCGCGACGGTGCGGTGCTCCCCGCTTTGTGGACGTGCCAAACATCCTCAGTCAGGACGTCCCCATTCCGGGCAGTTCCAGCCGTTGGCGGCGGTCTTTCGTTGCCTGTAGCGAAGGAACCTGCCACATGTCGATGATCCACAACCTGCGTGCCGCCGTCCGCCCGTCCCGTCCCTCCCTGCGCAAGGACGGCGGCACCTACGACACCACCCGCGACCCCTCGACCCCCTCCGCCGTCGTCGACTGCGCCGTCTACCGCGACGGCGCCCGGGTCGACAACCCGAACCCCGCCAAGCCGCTCACCCCGCACGAGGCGATGCGCAAGGTGCGCCGCGACGGCGGCTTCGTGTGGATCGGTCTGCACGAGCCGACGGAGGCCGAGTTCTCCGGTATCGCCAGCGAGTTCGGGCTCCACCCGCTCGCCGTGGAGGACGCGATCCAGGCCCACCAGCGGCCCAAGCTGGAGCGCTACGACGACACGCTCTTCACCGTCTTCAAGACCATCCACTACATCGACCACACCGAACTCACCGCGAGCAGTGAGGTCGTGGAGACCGGCGAGGTGATGTGCTTCACCGGGCGGGACTTCTTCATCACCGTCCGGCACGGCGGCCAGGGTTCCCTGCGTGCGCTGCGCCACCGCCTCCAGGACGACCCCGAGCTGCTCGCCAAGGGCCCCTCCGCCGTGCTGCACGCCATCGCCGACCATGTCGTCGACGGCTATGTCGCGGTCGCGGACGCCATGCAGGACGACATCGACGAGGTCGAGACGGAGGTGTTCTCGCCGGGCCGCAAGGGCACCCCGCGCGGTACGGACGCCGGCCGGATCTACCAGCTCAAGCGTGAGGTCCTGGAGTTCAAGCGGGCCGTCTCGCCGCTCCTGCGGCCCATGCAGCTGCTGAGCGAGCGCCCGATGCGGCTGATCGACCCCGACATCCAGAAGTACTTCCGCGACGTCGCCGACCACCTCGCCCGTGTCCAGGAGCAGGTGATCGGCTTCGACGAGCTGCTCAACTCGATCCTCCAGGCCAACCTCGCCCAGGCGTCCGTCGCGCAGAACGAGGACATGCGGAAGATCACGTCCTGGGCGGCGATCATCGCCGTACCGACGATGGTGTGCGGCGTCTACGGCATGAACTTCGACTACATGCCGGAGCTGCACTGGAAGTTCGGCTACCCCGTGGTCATGACGGCCATGATCGGCATGTGTGTGGGCATCCACCGCACGCTGAAGCGCAACGGCTGGCTTTGACGGCCGGCTTCGACGACCGGCCGTGACGGCCGGCCGCGTCACCGGAGGGCATCGCTACCCTTCTGTCCATGACTGACACGCTGCTCGACCGGGCCCTCGTCGAGGAGGCCACCAAGAAGTCCGGCCTGATCTGGGTCAAGGGCAACGGTGTGCCCGCGCTGCACGTCCCGGGCCACGGCATCCCGGCCCGTGCGATGTGGCACGTCTGGCACGAGGGCGCGGCCGTCCTGGTCGGCGGCGGGCCCGGCGAGCAGCCGCTGCCCGGCCTGGTCGAGGGGGCCGACGCGGAGGTCACCGTCCGCAGCAAGGACAAGGGCGGGCGGCTCCTCACCTGGCCGGCGACGGTCGAGGAGCTGGCCCCGCGCTCCCCGGAGTGGGAGGCCGCGGTCGCCGAGCTGAAGGGGAAGCGGCTGAACGCGCCGGACGGCGAGGCCATGCCGGACCGGTGGGCGCGTGAATGCCGGGTGGTGCGGTTGGTTCCGCGCGCGGGGGGCTCGCGCCCTCTGCCGGAGGGGTCGTTGGCCGCGCCGCCGTTGCCGACGTCGGCGACCACGCGGGAGCCGATCCCGGCGGGGGTGCCGCGGCTGCTGTTCAAGAGGCGTAGGCGGTCTGCGGGGTAGTTTTTGCCGCGGGCCCATGGGGGCTGGTCGCGCAGTTCCCCGCGCCCCTGAGAGGGGCTCCGCCCCCTCAGGAGGTCGGCAACTGCTGGCCGTAGTCGACCGTCTCGTCCTTTGACGGTTCCTCCAGGGGGAAGTCCTTGCCCCAGTCGCTCAGGAGCAGGGTGCCCGCGCCGCCCGCGCGGACGAGGCGCAGGGGGTAGGGGGATCCCTCCAGGGAGACGTCCAGGGTGCCGCCGGAGCCGTCCTCGCCGGTGATGCGGATCGTGCGGACGCCCGACTGCTCGTGGTGGCCGTCCGTGGCGAGGCTGCCGTGCAGGGTGAGCAGGCCGTCCAGGAGTACGTCCTTGTCGGTGAACCCGCTGAACTTCTTGTACGAGGGGTCGCCGGTCGGCACCTTCACGAACAGGCCCCCGAGCTTCTGGGCGGCCGCCGCGTCCGACTCGCTGTCCTCGGCCTTACCGGTGCTCTCATGGCTCCAGAACGCGGCGTCCGCCTTGAGGAACAGGTGCTCACCGACCCGCAGCAGCCGGAACGTCGCCCCCTTCGCGGTGACCGACCCGGTGCCGCCGTCGCCCTTGAGCCGCATGTCGAGGGTGTAGGTGGTCCCGTTGGTCACCACGGTCCCGGACAGCCGTACGGCGTCGGCGGAGTCGGCCGCTGTACGCGTCTTGGTCTGGATGGTGCCGGCCGGGAGTTTGCCGACCCCGTTCGTGCCCTCGTCCGGGTCGGCGCCGCATCCCGTCAGCCCTGTCCCCGTCACGAGCAGGGCGCACACCGCGCTCACCAGTCCGGCGCTGCGGGTACGGCCACGGGGAATCGCAGACACAGGTGGGGCTGCCTCTCGTACGGGTGTCCTGAGGAGTGTGGACGGCAGCGTACCGGTGCCGTCGGCCCCCGGCGGAGCCAGTCCGTCCGGACCCCCCACCAGGGCGCGGCGGAACGGGACGGGCTAGCCTGAAGCGCACTCGAGCAGGCAATTCGGAACCCCTGGACGCAATCGACGCGCTCCCCGCAGCGCACCCCGAGGCAGGAGGCGTGGCATGGCGGCAGGTTCACCCCGCGTCTTCGTCTCGCACCTCGCCGGTATGGCCGTCTTCGACCCGAACGGCGACCAGGTGGGCCGGGTGCGCGACCTCGTCGCGATGCTGCGCGTGGGCCGCCGTCCGCCCCGGCTGCTCGGCCTCGTCGTCGAACTCACCACCCGGCGCCGCGTCTTCATGCCCATGACCCGCGTCACCGGCATCGAGTCCGGCCAGGTCATCACGACGGGCGTGCTGAACGTCCGGCGCTTCGAGCAGCGCCCCACCGAGCGGCTCGTCCTCGGCGAACTCCTCGACCGGCGCGTCGTCCTCGGCGAGACCAGCGAGGAGGTCACGGTCCTGGATGTGGCGGTACGACAGCTGCCGGCCCGGCGCGACTGGGAGATCGAGCGGGTCTTCGTACGGAAGAAGGGCCGCGGCGGTGCCTTCCGGCGCAGCAACGGCGAGACGCTGACCGTCGACTGGTCCGCCGTCACCGGCTTCTCCCTGGAGGAGGACGGACAGGGCGCCGAGAGCCTCCTCGCCACCTTCGAGCAGCTGCGCCCCGCCGACCTGGCGAACGTCCTGCACCATCTCTCCCCCAAGCGGCGCGCGGAGGTGGCCGCCGCTCTCGACGACGACCGGCTGGCCGACGTACTCGAAGAGCTGCCCGAGGACGACCAGATCGAGATCCTCGGCAAGCTCAAGGAGGAGCGCGCCGCCGACGTCCTGGAGGCGATGGACCCGGACGACGCCGCCGACCTGCTCGGCGAGCTGCCCGAGGAGGACAAGGAGCGGCTGCTGAGCCTGATGCAGCCCTCCGACGCCGCCGACATGCGCCGTCTGATGGCGTACCGGGAGGACACGGCCGGCGGTCTGATGACGACCGAGCCGATCGTGCTGCGCCCGGACGCGACCGTCGCGGACGCGCTGGCCCGCATCCGCGAGCCCGACCTCTCCCCCGCGCTCGCCGCCCAGGTGTACGTGTGCCGGCCGCCGGACGAGACGCCGACGGGCAAGTACCTGGGCGCCGTCCACTTCCAGCGGCTGCTGCGCGACCCGCCGTACACGCTGGTCGGTTCCCTCGTCGACGACGACCTGCAACCGCTCTCCCCGGACGCCGAACTGCCGGTCGTCGCCGGTTTCTTCGCGACGTACGACATGGTGGCGGCGCCGGTGGTCGACGAGAGCGGGTCCCTGCTGGGCGCGGTGACCGTGGACGACGTCCTCGACCACATGCTGCCCGAGGACTGGCGGGAGACGGAGTTCCACCTCGACGAGACGGGGAACGAGGTCGAGACCGGGAACGACAGCGAGCGCGACGGCGAGGGTGACCTCGAGAGGGAGCGCGACGGCGACGCCGAGGCCGACGCCGAGTCCGAGGAAGCGGGTGACCATGACTCCTGAGCGCGAGACGGGCGCCCGCGAGCGTGCGGCCGCCGGCGCCACGGCGGTCTCCCGTCCCCGGGTGCGCCTCGACCAGCCGCGTGCGCCCAGGCGTCGGCTGCTGCCGGAGTACGACCCGGAGGCCTTCGGACGCATGTCCGAACGCATCGCGCGCTTCCTCGGCACCGGACGGTTCATCGTCTGGATGACGGTCGTCATCATCCTGTGGGTGGTGTGGAACGTGAGCGCACCGGCCGACCTGCGCTTCGACCACTACCCGTTCATCTTCCTGACGCTGATGCTGTCGCTCCAGGCGTCCTACGCGGCCCCGCTGATCCTTCTCGCCCAGAACCGGCAGGACGACCGCGACCGCGTCAACCTCGAACAGGACCGCAAGCAGAACGAGCGGTCGATCGCCGACACGGAGTACCTGACCCGCGAGATCGCCTCCCTGCGCGCCGGGCTCGGCGAGGTCGCGACGCGGGACTGGATCCGTTCCGAGCTCCAGGACCTCGTCAAAGAGCTGGAGGAGCGGTACGCGGAACGGCACGAAGAGGGGCACCACTCCGACAAAACCGCCTCATTCCCGCCAGAACGGCCTCGGGGGCGTGACGCAGAAGACCGGTGACGGGCTTTCCGGGGGCGGTGTGCGGCCCCGTACCATCGGGGTCATGGCTACGGAAGACGCGGTGCGTGAAGCACTGGCGACGGTGAACGACCCCGAGATCCAGCGACCCATCACCGAACTGGGGATGGTGAAGTCGGTGGAGATCGGCGCGGACGGAGCGGTCGCGGTCGCCGTGTACCTGACGGTCTCCGGCTGCCCGATGCGCGACACGATCACGAAGAGCGTGACGGAGGCGGTCTCGCGGGTCGAGGGTGTCACCCGCGTCGACGTCGAGCTGGACGTCATGAGCGACAACCAGCGCAAGGAACTGGCGTCCGCCCTGCGCGGCGGCCAGGCCGAGCGCGAGGTCCCCTTCGCGAAACCGGGCTCCCTCACGCGCGTGTACGCGGTCGCGTCCGGCAAGGGCGGTGTCGGCAAGTCGTCGGTCACCGTCAACCTGGCGGCGGCGATGGCGGCCGACGGCCTCAAGGTGGGCGTGGTCGACGCCGACATCTACGGCCACAGCGTGCCGCGCATGCTGGGCGTCGAGGGCCTTCCGACCCAGGTCGAGAACATGATCATGCCGCCGTCCTCGCACGGCGTGAAGGTCATCTCCATCGGCATGTTCACCCCGGGCAACGCCCCGGTCGTCTGGCGCGGCCCGATGCTCCACAGGGCCCTCCAGCAGTTCCTGTCGGACGTGTTCTGGGGCGACCTGGACGTGCTTCTGCTGGACCTCCCGCCGGGCACGGGCGACATCGCGATCTCGGTGGCCCAGCTGGTCCCGAACGCCGAGATCCTGGTCGTGACGACGCCTCAGCAGGCGGCGGCCGAGGTGGCCGAGCGCGCGGGCGCCATCGCCGTACAGACCCACCAGAAGATCGTCGGCGTGGTCGAGAACATGGCCGGCCTGCCCTGCCCGCACTGCGGCGAGATGGTCGACGTCTTCGGCACGGGCGGCGGCCAGAGCGTCGCGGACGGCCTCACCAGGACGACGGGAGCGACGGTCCCGGTCCTCGGCTCCATCCCGATCGACGTCCGCCTCCGCGAGGGCGGCGACGACGGCAGGCCGGTCGTCCTGACGGACCCCGACTCCCCGGCGGGCGCGGCCCTGCGAGGCATCGCGGGCAAACTGGGAGGACGGCAGCGGGGCCTGTCGGGCATGTCGCTGGGCATCACCCCGAGGAACAAGTTCTGAGGGGCACCGGCTGGGGCTTTTGCCTTTAGGGGCGCGGGGAACCGCGCGACAAGCCACGACGGCGCAGCACCCGCCCCACAACCTCATGCCCCACA
>NZ_AEJB01000390.1 GCF_000331005.1 Streptomyces turgidiscabies Car8 | reverse complement strand
GAGCCCGCCACCGGCGGGAGCACCCTGACCACCACCGCGGCGGGCCGCGGCCACACCGGCGGCGGCCTGCGCGGCGGCGGGACCGCCCGCGGGGGCACCGCCCTGACCGGCCTTGCCCGGAGCGGGCTTCTTGCCGCCCTGGGCGACATCGACGGGGAGCATGACCAGCGCGGTCGTCCCACCGGAGTCGGACGGACGCAGCTGGATACGGATGCCGTGACGCTGCGAGAGACGGCCGACCACGAACAGACCCATGCGGCGGGAGACCGACACGTCCACGGTGGGCGGTGCGGCGAGCCGCTCGTTGATCGCCGCGAGGTCCTCGGGCGAGAGGCCGATGCCGGTGTCGTGGATCTCGATCAGGACGCGGCCGTCGGGCAGCGCGTGACCGGTGACCTTGACCTTGGTCTGCGGGGAGGAGAACGACGTGGCGTTCTCCAGCAGCTCGGCGAGCAGGTGCACGAGGTCGTTGACCACTCGGCCGGCGACCTCGGTGGTCGGGACCGAGGAGAGCTCGATGCGCTCGTACTGCTCCACCTCGGAGGCGGCGGCACGCAGCACGTCGACCAGCGGGACCGGACGGGTCCAGCGGCGGCCGGGCTCCTCACCGGCGAGGACGAGAAGGTTCTCGCCGTTCCGGCGCATACGGGTCGCGAGGTGGTCGAGCTTGAAGAGGGAGGACAGCTGGTCCGGGTCGGCCTCGCGGGACTCCAGTTCGGAGATGAGCGACAGCTGACGCTGGATGAGGCCCTGGGAGCGGCGCGAGAGGTTGGTGAACATCGCGTTGACGTTGCCTCGCAGGAGAGCCTGCTCGGCGGCGAGCCGGACGGCCTCGCGGTGCACGTCGTCGAAGGCCGCGGCCACCTGGCCGATCTCGTCCCGGGAGTGCACACCGACCGACTCGACGGACGTGTCGACGTCCTGCGGGTCGGACTCGGACAGCTGCTTGACCAGCTCGGGCAGCCGGTCCTGGGCGACCTTGGTAGCGGTGTCCTGGAGGCGGCGCAGCGAGCGGATCATGGACCGGGCGACGACGAAGGCGCCGACCAGCGAGACACCGAGCACGAGCAGGATCAGCGCACCCGAGATGATCGCTTCCCGCTCGGCCTCGTTGCGCAGCTCACGAGCCTTCTGCTCCATCTCGCTGAGCAGCGTGATCTCGATGGTCTTCATCTGCTGGATCTTCGACGAGTCGGCGTCGACCCAGTCCTTGTAGGAGCGCCGCTGCAGCCCCTGGATGCCTTCCTTGCTCTGCAGGATGCGCTTGGCGTAGAGGTCGGCCGCCGTGATCGTCGGGCTGCCGTCGTCGATCGGCTTGAGGAGTTCCTCGGAGCCGTTGCCGTAGATGCTGATGAAGCTGTCGAGCTCGGAGCCCTGGCTGCTCAGCGCCGAATCGGCGTAGAGCCGGTCGTTCTCCGACAGCCGGCCGGCCGACTTGTTGTCCTCGGGCAGTGCCGCCGCGATGACCGCGCGCTGGACGGACGCGTACTCCTTGGCCGAGGAGAAGGCGGCCAGGGCGCGGGTGCGCGTGATCATCTCGGGGTTGCTGGTCGCCTCGGCCATGTCCTGGGAGAGTTCGAGCAGCTGGGTGACGAGCCGGTGGTAGGCCTCGACCGTCTGTGTCGAGTTGTCCTTGTCCTCGTAGGCGCTCTTGCGGATCTCGTCGAGGTTGTTCAGCTGGGCCACGAGACCCACGAGGCTCTCGCGAACACCCTCGAGGTTGCCGTTGCGGCTGGCGGAGTCGATCTCCTCCGAGCTGTCGATGAAGTTGGCCCTCGCGCGGTCGGTCTTGTCGCGTACGCCCTTGACGCTGTAGTCGTTCGCCGACTGACCGTGCGCGAGCGGACCGGCCGACTGGTCGCGCTCCTCCTGGAGCGCGGCGGAGAGCTCGGTCGCCTGCTTGGTGATGTCCGTCAGCAGCCGCATGTTGTCGAGCTGCTGGATGTCGTCCATGTTGTCGCTGATGCGCAGGGCACCCAGCGAGGTCGCCGCGACCACGGGGAGCGCGAGCAGCGAGACCAGGCGGGTCGAGATGCGCCAGTTCCGCAGAGCTATTCGCGTTCCGGGGCCGCTCGGGCCCTTGGCGGGCTTCACGGGCGGTGTGGCGGCGGTACCGCCGGTGACCGTGCCCTTGCCGCCGGGCGCACCACTGCCGAGGCGCGCCGAGCGTTCGCCGTTGTCGCCGGTCAGAGCTGCCTGGCCCGGGTTCTGGGCGTGCTGGGGGGAGGAACCGTTACCGGCTCCGTTGTGTGGCTCCGGCTCCGCCGAAGCGCTGCCATCCCTCTTGAAACGTCCCTGCACTAGCGTCGCAACCTCTGGACCAGGCGTCCTTCCGCGTGAACGGACGGACGGTGTCGGCGTATAAGGGGCGCCCTGAAAAACGCCCCTCATGGTGGTCGTGAGTGACCTGGCGCGGTTCCCCTCTCACGTGCCGCCGCTCGGCGCTGCTTCGCGCCCCCTGTGCGCCGGCTCGTGTCCCGCGGCGGTCCGTGGAATTCCAGCACAGTGCCGGATCTCCAACAAGGCCAATGGGTCACGGTGTGACGACGATGACGCCTCGTGAGCGCCGTGTCACGAGGCGTAGAAAGCGATTCGGTACATACCGGACGAAAATCCACGAGTCACATGGATAGTCGCGGTGTCCAGGTCGCCATGATCAGGAGCGGAATGAGGGCTTCAGTAAAGCAATGTCCGTTTCGTGGAGGGGGGTTGGGGGCCGGAATTGACCGGTTTGCCCATGGATTCGTGAGCAAACTCACACGCTGTTCAGGGGGTCCCCGTGACTTCCCCGGGGAAGCGCATGTTTAGCCTGACGCTTTACAGAGATGGCAAATCCGACAACCCGCGCGCGGAAGGCGGCTTCCCGCCCCGCCGAGCGCCCGGACACGACAGGGTCGAGGACTACAACAGTGAAGACGACGACGATGTTCCGCAACATCGCAAACCCGCGGCGCACGACGCTGGCGCACCTGACGGACGCCGACGAACTGACGCCCGTCGAGCAGCCGGAGCACTCCGTAGACCTCCCCACGCAGACCGCCAACCCCCGTCGCACCATTCTCATGGACGCCCCGGTCGCGGCCTCCGTCGCGGAGTAGTACGCGCGAGCACCGCCCGGCCACTCAGGGCGGGCGCCACGAATGTCAGCCTGTCAAGGGCGCCTCTGTCCCTCGTACCCGGTTCCCGGCCGTACGAAGGTCATGGGCGCCCTCGCTTTATTGCGCGAGGCGCCCGCCCGCGGCGCGTTAGCCTGGACCGTCAGACTCCAGCCGGACCAGCGAAGGGGCGCAGGAATCCCGTGCGCATCGCCAGATTCTCCATCGACGGGAACGTCGCCTTCGGCGCTGTCGAGGGCGACAAGCCGGACGAACTAGTCCTCGACATCATCAAGGGCATCCCGTTCGCCGACTTCGAGCTCTCCGGCACGAAGGTCCCCCTCGACAAGGTCCGCCTGCTGCCGCCGGTGCTCCCCAACAAGGTCGTCGCCTACGGCCGCAACTACGCGGAACACGCGAGGGAACTCGGCAACGAGGTGCCCGACGCCCCGTTCGCCTTCTTCAAGCCGTCCACCTCGGTGATCGGCTCCGGCGACGACATCCAGTACCCCTCCTTCTCCGAGGAACTGCACCACGAGGCCGAACTCGCCGTGGTCATCGGCCGGATGTGCCGCGAGGTCCCGCGCGAGCGCGTCAAGGACGTCATCCTCGGCTACACCTGCGCCAACGACATCACCGCGCGGGACGTCCAGAAGCGCGAGAAGCAGTGGGCGCGGGCCAAGGGCTTCGACACCAGCTGCCCCCTCGGCCCCTGGGTGGAGACGGACCTCGACCCGTCCGACCTGACGATCCAGCTCACGGTCAACGGCGAGCAACGCCAGCTGGGCCGCACCAGCGAGATGATCCACTCCATCGAGGACCTGATCGTCAACATCACCGAGGCCATGACGCTGCTCCCCGGCGACGTGATCCTCACGGGCACCCCGGCAGGCGTCGGACCGCTCACCGTCGGCGACGAGGTCGCCGTCACCATCGAAGGCATCGGCACTCTCACCAACAAGGTTGTCAAGCGTGGCTAGCGCACCCGACCCCGCCGTCCGAGTACGGTTCTGCCCGTCGCCCACCGGTAACCCCCACGTGGGCCTGGTCCGCACGGCGCTGTTCAACTGGGCGTACGCCCGCCACACCGGCGGCACGTTCGTCTTCCGCATCGAGGACACCGACGCGGCCCGCGACTCCGAGGAGTCGTACGAGCAGCTGCTGACCTCGCTGCGCTGGCTGGGCTTCGACTGGGACGAGGGCCCCGAGATCGGCGGCCCGCACGCCCCGTACCGCCAGTCGCAGCGCATGGACGTCTACAAGGACGTGGCGGCCAGGCTCCTGGAAGCCGGCCGCGCCTACCACTGCTACTGCTCCACGGAGGAGCTGGACGCCCGCCGCGACGCCGCCCGCGCCGCCGGCCGGCCCTCCGGCTACGACGGCCACTGCCGCGACCTCACAGCCGAGCAGGTGTCGGCGTACACCGCCGAGGGCCGTACGCCGATCGTCCGCTTCCGCATGCCCGACGAGACGATCACCTTCACGGACCTGGTCCGCGGCGAACTGACCTTCACGCCCGAGAACGTCCCGGACTACGGGATCGTACGAGCCAACGGCGCACCCCTGTACACGCTGGTCAACCCGGTCGACGACGCGCTGATGGAGATCACGCACGTCCTGCGCGGCGAGGATCTGCTGTCGTCGACCCCGAGGCAGATCGCCCTGTACAAGGCGCTGATCGACCTGGGCGTCGCCAAGTCCGTCCCCGCCTTCGGCCACCTGCCCTACGTCATGGGCGAGGGCAACAAGAAGCTCTCGAAGCGCGACCCGGAGTCGTCGCTGAACCTCTACCGGGAGCGCGGTTTCCTCCCGGAGGGCCTCCTCAACTACCTCTCCCTCCTGGGCTGGTCGCTCTCGGCCGACCAGGACATCTTCACGATCGGCGAGATGGTCGCCGCCTTCGACGTGTCGGACGTCAACCCCAACCCGGCCCGCTTCGACCTGAAGAAGTGCGAGGCGATCAACGCCGACCACATCCGGCTGCTGGACGTGAAGGACTTCACGGAGCGCTGCGCACCCTGGCTCCGGGCCCCCTTCGCGCCCTGGGCGCCGGAGGACTTCGACGAGGTGAAGTGGCAGGCGATCGCCCCGCACGCCCAGACCCGCCTCAAGGTCCTCTCCGAGATCACGGACAACGTCGACTTCCTCTTCCTGCCCGAGCCGGCCTCCGACGAGGCCTCCTGGGCGAAGGCGATGAAGGAGGGCAGCGACGCGCTGCTGATCACGGCCAGGGAGAAGCTGGAGGCCGCCGACTGGTCCTCCGCCGAGTCCCTGAAGGAGGCCGTCCTGGCCGCCGGCGAGGCCCACGGCCTCAAGCTCGGCAAGGCCCAGGCCCCGGTCCGCGTGGCCGTCACCGGGCGCACGATCGGTCTGCCCCTCTTCGAGTCCCTGGAAATCCTGGGCAAGGAGAAGACGCTGACCCGCATCGACGCGGCACTGGCCAAACTGGCCGCGTAGGAAAGGCACTTGAGGGCGGCGTCCGTTTCGGGCGCCGCCCTTCGTGTTGTGCGCATGATGTGTGTGCGCACTCCGACGACGGGGTGCCGAAGGGTTTCAGGGGGAGAAGAATGAGCCGTTCGCGAAGACTCGTCAACGTCGTCCTCGGCACAACCGTGGCGCTGTCCTGCACCACGATGACCACCCCGGCGCAGGCGGCACCCGCCGTCGACCCGCCGGCCGGCACGGTCCGGCTGGCCACGGAGAAGCCGGCCGAAGTCACCTACCGGTGGGTCGGCTCGTCCGGCTTCCAGTACACCGGCACCGGTGCCGCCCTGGAGGCCGACTATCCGGGCGCGGTCCCGCCCGACCATGCGGGCCCGGACGACCTTGCCAGCGGCACCGACGTCATCAACGCCGTCAGCGGCCCCACGGTCATGCAGAGGCACCGTTCCACGGGAGTGACCGCCACCGTCGCCATACGGGCCGGCCAGAGTTACAAGATCGCCTCCGGCTGGAGCGTGCTGACCCGCGACACCACCGGCACCCTGCACGTCCTGCGCGTCGCCGCCGACCACACCACCGCCGACATACCGGTCACCGGTTTTCCTGCGGGTGCCGAGCCCGTCACCTACGTCAAGGGCGGCTCGGTCCGCCGCGTCGCGATCGTCTACACCCTGGACGGCGTGACGTCCGTGGGCCTCGTCGACCTCGCGGACGGCACCTTCCGCACCTACGTCACCGGTCTGGAGGCCAACCCTCCGGTCCGCTTCAACGACCGCTGGCTGGTGGCCGACTGGAAGTCGATACGCGTCGACGCCGAGCCCGGCACCGCGCCCACCGCCCTCACCAGACGGGGCGCCAAGCTCGAAGCAGTCGTCGGCGACCAACTCCTCACCGGTAACCCGGACTTCGTCACCGGCGGCATCAAACCCGAACTGACCGCCCTATCGCTCGTCACCGGCGCGACGTACACCGCCCTGGCCGAGTCGTCCGGCACCTTCACCCCGACCCCGGACGGCGGCGCGCTCGTCACCGCCGGACCGTCGAGTCTCGACTGGAGCGTCCACCGCGTCACTCCCACCGAGGACGGCCGCACGGCCACCGAGAAAGTCGTCAACCTCCCTCCCTACTCGACCAGGGTGGACGGACTGGCCTTGGCCGGCGCCGAGTTGATGCTTTTCGGCGTCACCACCGGGGGCGGATACAATCGGTACAGCAGCTTCCAACTCGACGCGACGGCCAAGCCCGTGGGCGGGCAGACCCCGCGCAGCCCGGCCCTGAACTCGACGACCTGTCTGGCCGGCGACGCAGCCTGCCCCCAGTTGGAGGCCCTCGGCGACGGCCGGGTCGCATACCTGTGGACCAACGCGAACGGTGAGGAGTCCGTGATCACGGTCGGCCTCGACACCACCGCGACCGTCAGCAACTTCACAGGAGACGTCGGCGGCCGCATCCCGAGTGCCAGTGGCCGTTACGTCCTCTACAACGGCGGCAGCGCCGGCGTACAGAAGGTCGTCGACTTCCCGCGCGCCGCCACCGCCGGCACGGTCGCGCTGAACCGCCCCCGTACCCCCGCGGCCGTCTGGGGCCAGGTCCTGTGGACGACCGGCAGCACCCAGGGCTCGGTCGTCGGCGTCCACCTCAAGACGCAGCAGACCGTGGCCAACATCGCGACCGGCGCGCCCTGCACCCCCACCGACATCCAGGCCGTGAACACCTGGCTGTACTGGACCTGCGGCACGGCAGGACCCGCCGGCGTCTACGACCGGGCGACCAACCGCAACATCCCGGTCCCGTCCGACCAGGCACCGGCCCGCCTCGCCGACGGCTACCTCCTCCGCGAGAACCGCAGCACCCACGAACTGCTGCTCACCGACTTCCACACGGGTACGGCGACCACCCGTACGGTGGCCGTACTGCCCACGGCGGACCAGAACTCCGGTGGCAGCAACGGCCGTTGGGCGGTCGACCGGTTCGGTGGAGACATCGCCTACCTCACCTCCGCATACGGTCAGGTGGCGCTCGTCGACAGCGCGGTCCCGACCTCGCCGCTGGCCCAGACGGAGGCCCAGACGGACCCCCAGCCGGGCGGCGCCAGCACCTTGTCCCCCTGGCGGCCGGTCTGGCAGCTCAACAAGCCCGCGACGTGGACCCTGACCCTGGCCAACAGTGTCGGAACGACGGTCCGCACTCTCACCGGCAGTACCAGCGCGGCTGCGGTGCGTGCTTCCTGGGACGGCCTGTGGTCCGACGGCCGCCGCGTCTCCGGCACCTACACCTGGAAACTGACCGCCGCACCCGACGACGCCCAGGGTCCTGCCCTCAACCTCACGGGGACGACCACGGCCTTCTGAGCCGGGCCCCGGCCGCTCGGGCGGTACCGTCGGAGTCATGACGATCCGAGCCGTGGTCTGGGACATCGACGACACGATCTTCGACTACACCAC
>NZ_AEJB01000389.1 GCF_000331005.1 Streptomyces turgidiscabies Car8 | reverse complement strand
CGTACAGAGTTACGACTTCAGGAACAGTCGGGTCACGTCGATGTAGCTCGACTCGGTGCTGTAGCGGCCACCGCCGATGTTCGAACCGTAGAGCTGGAACTGCTTGGTGTACCAGAGCGGAGCGGCCGGGTTGACCTTCTCCAGGATGTAGTGGTGCGCTTCCGTCCAGGTCTTGGCTGCCTCGGTCGGCTCCTGGGTCAGGGCCTTCTTGATGAGCTCCTGGACCTTCGGGTCGTTGATGTGCGAGTAGTTCGGCGCACCGTCGGCGACCTGGTCACCGTCGTAGATGGGCGTGATGACGGTGGCCGCCGACGGCCAGTCCTGGCCCCAGCCGGAGATGTAGATGTCGTACGGGTTCTTGACCTTGCCGATCTGCTCGTAGTAGCTCGCGGAGTCGATCTCCTTGGCCACCACGTCGATGCCGATCTTGGTCAGCGCGTCCTCGATCGCGACCTTGCGCTTCTGGCCGGCCTCGCTGTTCGAGTAGGCGAAGACAAGCTTCTTCTCGGCGGCCGGAACGCCCTTGAGGAGCTCCTTGGCCTTCGCGATGTTGCCCGCGGGCGTCTTCAGACGGCCGTACGGGTCGTACTTGGCCTCGTAGCCCGGCAGGGTCGGGGCGAACAGGTTCGGGGCCGCGTCGCCACCGTAGACACCGCCCTCACCGGCGATGAGCGACTTCGAGTTCACGCCGTAGGTGACCGCGTCGCGGACCGCCTTGTTCTTCACCCGGTCCAGGTTGAACGTCAGCGTCATGACGTAGGGCTGGTAGCCCTTGATCGTGCGCTTGTTGACAGCGGGGTTGCTGATGACGTCCTGGATCTGGGTGGAGTCGACGGAGCCGGTGAACTGGATCGCGTTCTTGGAGTCACCCTGGTCCGCGATCAGGCGGCTCGTCTGGGTCGACTCGGTGACACCGAAGTCGAAGTTCCAGCCGTCGACGTACTGGTGGCGCACCGGGTCGGTCTTGGCGTCCCAGTTCTCGTTCTTGACGAGCTTCATGGACTTGCCGGCCTTGTACTCGGCGATCTTGTACGGGCCGGTGGAGACGGGGGCCGTGTCGTACTTCGCCTTCGTGTCGCCCTTCGCGGGGACGACCGAGTAGCCGGGCATGGCCAGCGTCTGCGGAAGGTCGGGACGCGGAGTGTCGAAGTGGAAGATGACCGTCTTCGGGTCCGGGGTGTCCAGAACCGTGGCGGGCAGGTGCTTGGAGCCGAAGCCACCGTCCTTCAGCGCGTCGCGGTACTTCGGGCCGCTCAGCCAGGTCTGCAGGTAGGTCGGGCCGTCGAAGATGAACGGCGCGTACTGGCGCTCGACCGTGTGACGGATGTCGGCGGACGTGATCACGTTGCCGTTCTGGTCCTTCACGCCGTCCTTCAGCGTGTAGGTCCAGGTCTTGCCACCGTCCGAGGACTTGCCCGAGTCGGTCGCGAGGTCACCGACGACCGAGGTGCCCCCCTTGCCGTCCTCCTCGAAGTTGGTCAGACCGCGGAAGAGCAGGTTGGCGACCTGGCCGGCGTCCGAGACGTAGATCTGGCCCGGGTCCAGGTGCGAGAGGCCCGCCTCCTGGTAGACCTGGATGGTGCCGCCGCTCTTGGCGCCGGGCACATCCTCGGCGGGACCGGCCGACGCGGCGGCGTCGGCGTAGACGACCGCCTTCGACTGCTGTGAGGCCTCCGCCTGGTCCTTCTTGGAGTCCTTACCGGAGCTGCCTCCCTTGTTGTCGGAGCAGCCGGTGAGAGCGAGGGAGCCGGCCGCCATGGCGACCACGATGGCCCGCGTTCTGCGCGAGTTGAACGACTTCATGAGGCTGAAGCACCTACCTGTCGGTTGTTATCCATGAGTACTGCCTGACGCCCGGCTGGTAGGCCGACGCGGGGGCGGCAGTCACCCCCCACCTATGGACGATCAGCGTCCGGACTTGGGGTCGAACGCGTCCCGAACGGAGTCCCCGAGCAGGTTGAAGCACAGGACGAAGATCACGAGTGCCGTGCCCGGGAAGAACATGAACGCCGGATCCTGCTTGGCGTAGCCGGCGGCGGCCGCGAACAGCCGCCCCCAGTCCGGGGTCGGCTCGACGAACCCGACACCGGCGAACGAGAGGAACGCGATCGTGAGAATGGTGCTGGGCAGCTGGTACGTGAACTGCACCAGGATCGGTGAGACCACGTTGGGCAGGATCTCCTTGCGGACGATCCGCCACGGCGATGCGCCGGAGACCTTCGCGGCCTCCACGAACTCACGTTCGCGCAGGGACAGCACCGTGGAGCGCACGAGGCGCGCCATGCCCATCCAGCCCAGCACCCACAGAACGATGAGAATCGCCAGCGCCCGGAAGTAGGTGGGGGTCTCTTCCCGGGGGTCGACGAAGAACGCCGTGACCACAGGCATGAAGGCGATGAAGAACAGCTGTGAGGGGAAGGAGAGGAAGAAGTCGGTGACCCGACCGATCCAGTAGTCGGTACGGCCGCCGACGTAGCCGCCGATCAGGCCGATGAGCACGCCGGTGATCATCACCAGCACCGTCACGGCGACCGCCATGAACAGCGAGGTGCGCATGCCGTACATCAGCATGGCGAACAGGTCACGCCCGTACTGCGGCTCCACACCGAACCAGTGGGTCCCCGAGATGCCGCCGAAGTAGCCCAGCGGCAGCCCGAACTCGTCCAGCACGGGGCTGTCCGCGTACGTGGGGTCCTGGCCGTACAGCGTGTAGGGGTTCGTCCCGCTCAGCTTGACGAGCAGCGGTGCCGCGAGGGAGATGACGAAGTAGAAAATCACTACCACGGCACAGATCACACCGGTACGGTCGCGCTTGAAGCGCTGCCACATCAACTGGCCGGGGGAACGGCCCTCGAGGTTCTGCACGCCCTTGGACGGCTCGGCGTTCGTATCGAGCTCGGGGTCCAAGGCGATCGAGGGCCCGGCGCCTTCGGCCTTGGCTGGACTGGTCATGTGTGTTCTTCCCCCGGGGGGTTGGAGAGTTGAGCGCAGCACAGATACCGGCGGGTTCTGTGGTTTGGGGGAACTTTCGCCAAGTAAGTCAACGCGCGTCAAGGCCGGAAGGCATAGGGATCTCCCTACCGTCGAAATTTTGAGCAAAAATTGCAAAGATTGACACCTGCGCGCGCTTGACACGTCAAACAGTAAATCCACCAAACGGACATAAAGGGATGGGTTTCTGTTTACATGTCCGAAACTTGATCGTTGGTTCACCGGTATGCGAACAGCGTTGCACAGCGCACGGACAGGGATACCGGCAGGGGGGCGAACCTGTACGCGGCGGGACATCGCGGACACGCCTGAGGCCCGGCCCCCGCCTGCGGGAACCGGGTCCTCATGACATCACATCAGCGCCGCGTCAGCCGTGCTTGGCGCGGCTCGCGGTGCGACCGCGCTCCTTCTGGTCCAGCACGACCTTGCGGATACGCACGGCCTCCGGAGTCACCTCGACGCACTCGTCGTCGCGGCAGAACTCCAGGGACTGCTCCAGGGAGAGCTTGCGCGGCGGCACGATCGCCTCGAACGAGTCGGCGGCGGCCGAGCGCATGTTGGTGAGCTTCTTCTCCTTGGTGATGTTCACGTCCATGTCGTCGGAGCGCGAGTTCTCGCCGACGATCATGCCCTCGTACACCTCGGTGCCGGGGTCGGTGAACAGCACACCGCGCTCCTGGAGGTTCGTCATCGCGAAGGCGGTGACGGCGCCCGAGCGGTCGGCGACCAGCGAACCGTTGTTACGGGTCGTCAGGGTGCCGAACCACGGCTCGTGGCCCTCGTGGATGGAGTGGGCGATGCCCGTGCCGCGCGTACCGGTCAGGAACTCGGTACGGAAGCCGATGAGACCGCGGGAGGGGACGACGAACTCCAGACGGACCCAGCCGGAGCCGTGGTTCGACATGTTGTCCATCCGGCCCTTGCGGACACCCATGAGCTGCGTGACCGCGCCCATGTGCTCCTCGGGCACGTCGATCGTCATGCGCTCGACGGGCTCGTGGACCTTGCCGTCGATCACCTGCGTGACGACCTGCGGCTTGCCGATGGTCAGCTCGAAGCCCTCACGGCGCATCTGCTCGACCAGGATGGCGAGCGCCAGCTCACCACGGCCCTGGACCTCCCAGGCGTCGGGACGCTCGGTGTCGAGGACCCGCAGCGAGACGTTACCGATCAGCTCGCGGTCGAGGCGGTCCTTGACCTGGCGGGCCGTGACCTTGCGGTCCTTGACCGCGGCCTTGTTGTCCGCGCCCTTGCCGGTCGCGCCGCGGCCGACCATCGGCGAGGTGTTCGTACCGATGGTCATGGAGATCGCCGGCTCGTCGACCGTGATGAGCGGCAGCGCGATCGGGTTCTCGGGGTCGGCGAGGGTCTCACCGATCATGATGTCCGGGATACCGGCGACTGCACAGATGTCACCCGGGCCGGCCATCTCGGCGGGCTTGCGGGTGAGCGCCTCGGTCATCAGCAGCTCGGTGATGCGGACGTTGGACATCGTGCCGTCACGCTTGATCCAGGTGACGGTCTGGCCCTTGCGCAGCTCGCCCTGCTCGACACGGAGCAGCGCGATACGGCCGAGGAAGTTGTCGGCGTCCAGGTTGGTGACGTGCGCCTGGAGCGGGGCCTCCTCGTCGTACGACGGGGCCGGGACGTGCGACAGGATCGTGGAGAAGAACGGCTCCAGGCTGTTGCTGTCGGCCGGGACGGTACCGTCCTCCGGCTTGGTCAGCGAGGCGACACCGTCACGCGCACACGCGTAGACGATGGGGAACTCGATCTGCTCCTCGTCCGCGTCCAGGTCCAGGAAGAGGTCGTAGGTCTCGTTGACGACCTCGTCGATCCGGGAGTCCGGGCGGTCCGTCTTGTTGATGCACAGGATGACGGGCAGGCGCTGCTGGAGCGCCTTGCGCAGGACGAACCGGGTCTGCGGCAACGGCCCTTCGGAGGCGTCGACGAGCAGAACGACGGCGTCCACCATCGACAGACCGCGCTCGACCTCACCGCCGAAGTCGGCGTGGCCGGGGGTGTCGATGATGTTGATGGTGATGACGTCCCCCCCGCTCTTCGGGTGGTACTTCACCGCCGTGTTCTTGGCGAGGATCGTGATGCCCTTTTCACGTTCCAGGTCGTTCGAGTCCATCATGCGGTCGTCGAGCGACTCGGCGGCGTGCGCGGCGAAGGCACCGGCCTGCTTCAGCATGGCGTCGACCAGGGTCGTCTTCCCGTGGTCGACGTGGGCGACGATGGCGACGTTGCGGATGTCGTGGCGCGTGGCCATATTGCGGCGTACTCCCGGCTTGAGTGGATGGCCTGCGCGTACATCTGTGTTACGCGGACCCTGCCGGGCTGAACATGCCACGGCCTTACCCCATCGTACGGGCCCGGCGCGGTAGGGGCTCGCCGGGCCGTACGGGTGAGGCGACCGTCACGGTCGGTGCGAGGCCTTGCTGCCCGGTGTCACGCCCTTCTTCAGGAACCCCATGTCCTCGTAGAGGGGGGTCTGGAAGCCGAAGGCGCCCACATTGGCGACGTTCTTCCTCACCGCGGTGAGCTGGGGCCGCTGGAAGAGCGGGATGGAACCGCCGGCCGCCCAGATCCGGGCGTCGGCCTTCCGCACCAGCGAGGCCGACCTGCCCTCGTCCAGGGTGGAGATGGCCTGGTCGAAGAGCTGGTCCACCTGGTCGGTGCCGACGCGGGTGTAGTTCTGCTCGACGTTGAGCGACCCGTCGGCGGCGGGCACCGGCTTGGCGTAGATGGGCCGTGCGTCGGTGGCGGGGAAGGCGGACGCGGGCCACGAGTACAGCGCCAGGTCGTACTGGCCGCTGGCGATGTGGTCCTTGAAGTAGCTGTCGTCGGACACCTTGGTGACGGCGGTACGGATACCGACCCGGTCCAGCATCCGCGCGATCCGGTCGCCCACGGCCCGCAGTGTGGCGGACCCCGGCCCCGAGGGCAGCACGAACCGCAGGGTCAGCGGCTTGCCGTCCTTGGCGAGCGCCCCGGCGGCCCCGGCGGGAGCGGGCGTGCCCTTGGGTGCGTAGGCACCGGGCGCACCGCCCCGCTCGGGGTGCTTCTGGAGCGACTGCTTGCCGTCCTGGGCGAGATTCTTCTTACCCGAATCGTTGTCATGCCCCTGGCGGCTTTGCGGGTCCTGGTGGTTCTCCCGGACGGGCTCGCCGTACGGCTTGTCGTCGTCGCCGACCACATAGGTGCCGTCGTCGGTGCCGCTGTCCTTGCCGTCGTCCGGGGAGGCCTTTGCCTTGGGCTTGGGTTTGGCGGACTCGACGCCGGCCTTCCTGCCCTCTCCCCCGGCGACCTTCTCACCGTCCTTCTTCTTCGGCTTCCCGAGCGGGCCGCCCGGCACCCACCCCGCGTCGGCGAGCAGCGCCTCGGCCTCGTCGGTGTCCTGGCCGCCGAGCGCGCCGCTGTTGTCGGCGTAGGCGGCCTGTCCGGAGAGCGCGAGATGGCTGCCGACCGGTACGGCGGGCAGGCCCAGCGGCTTGAGTACGAGGCCGACGAGCTCCTCGCGGTCCAGCGCGCGGGCGACGGCCCGCCGGACCCGCTCGTCGGCGAGGGGGCCCTCGGCGCCGTTGAGGGCGAGCTGCGTGTAGGCCGGTTCGAGGGACTTGCGCACCTCGAACGCGCTGAGCGACTGCTGCTGCTCGGCGTACTTGGTGACCTCGTCCCGCTGCTTGCGCCGGGCGCTGTTCTCCGCTCCGGCGGCCTCGTCGTCGGAGCCGTGCGCGAGGGCCCAGGAACGCAGGGCGCGGGCCGGGGTGAGCGCGGCGCCGGGGCCCTGGAGGGGGGTGGCCTTGCCGCGTGAGGCGAGCATGATCCGCTCGGCCTCGGCAGGGTCGATCTCTGCCACGTCCACCTTGCCGCCGGCGAGCGCCTCGGCGCGCTCGTCGCGCGGTACGGCGTGCAGCACGATCCCGTCGAGCCGGGGAGTACGCCCCCACCAGCGCGGGTTGCGGACGAGGACGACGTCGCCCTCCGCCTTGGCGACCTTCTTGAGGTTGAACGGCCCGGCGGTGACCTTGAGCTTGCGCCGCGCCCCGTCGTTGAAGGAGTCCGGGGTCCCCATGACCTCCTTGGGGTACAGGGGCGAGAACAGCGACTTCCAGTCGGCGTAGGGCCGGCTGAAGGTGACCTTGACCTCGAGGTCGTTCGCGCCGCGCTGCACCTTCTCGATGCGGTCGTACCCGGCGTTGCGGGCGGTCCAGTACGCCGAGTCCCTGCCGGACAGGGCACGCCACTGGGCGGCGAAGTCGGCGGCGCCGATCTCCCGGCCGTCGCTCCAGACGGCCTGCTGGTGCAGCTTGTAGAGGACGACCTGCTTGGGCTCGGTGTCGACGACCTTGGCGGACTCCAGGAAGTCCGCGTTGCGCTTGGCCCGCCCGTTCGCGTCGAGCCGGTACATCGACGGCAGCACGGCCTGCGCGACACGGGTGGTCGTCGCGTCGGCGTCCGCCTGGAAGGTGTTGAGCGTCTCCGGTACGGAGTCCACGGCCCAGCGCAGAGTGCCGCCGTCGGCGAGCTGGGCGCGGTCGGCGGGCGCGATGTCCTGCCCGGCGAGCGGCTTGCTGTCTTCGTCCTGGTCACCGCTGCACGCGGTGACCAGGGGCACGGCGAGCACGCCGGCGGTGAGGAAGGCGACCGAGCGCGTCACCGCGCGCAGTCCGACGCCGTGGTGGGACATCTGCTTACCTCCGGGAGCCGCGGGCGTTATGATCACTTTTGGTGGGATATGGAGCTGATCGCATGTATCCGGCCACTGAAGAGGAAAGGGTTCGGCAACCGGTCGCGACACGGCGGCAACGGCCGGGAAGCCCACCCGTGCGGCGCAGCGCACCACTGGATGCACCGATACGCCTCGGCCAATCGGTGCACATCCCTTCCCACCGGCAGGTGTGACGCGCAACACTCGCAGGCGCATGAACGTTGCCGTCCAAGGCCCCGGCCTACGAAGTGAGGTCACGTCATGTCCGTGAACGACGAACTGACATCCATCCAGCGCAGCCTCGACGACCTGTTGCGTTCAATGGGCCGCCTGGAACAGCAGATCGGCAAGGGCAGCCTGGAACTGCGCCGCCTCCGCAGCGACGCCAACCACCTGCGCGAAAGCCTCGGGCTGCTCCGCGAGGCCGCCCCGGGGCTCGCGCAGTCCCGGCGCCCCGACCTCGTCTCCATCTCCGACACCCCGTACGACAACACGCTGTGGACGGACTCGGACGACGAAGGACTCGGCGCCCGCGACCGGCACGCCCCCTGAGAATCCGACCGGAGCTCTCCTTGGCCACTGGTACCGAACCACCGGGTACGGACCCCCATCCGAACAGCGGCGGCGTACGAACCCCTACGCGCGCCGCCATCAACGCCCCGCACCTGCGGACCGACCGCTGGTGGCTGGCGCCCGCCGCCACCGCCGCCGGTCTGCTGGCGTTCATCGTGTACTCGACCTGGCGGGCGTTCGCGAACGCCGACTACTACGCGGCCCCGTACGTCTCGCCGTTCTACTCGCCCTGTCTGGCGGACAACTGCGCGCCCATGCGGCACGGCCCCAACGCCGACCTCTTCGGCGGCTGGTGGGGCATCTCCCCCGCGATCATCATCCTGATCTTCCCGCTGGGCTTCCGTCTGACCTGCTACTACTACCGCAAGGCCTACTACCGCGGCTTCTGGGCGTCCCCGCCCGCCTGTGCGGTGGCCGAGCCGCACAAGAAGTACACGGGTGAGACGCGTTTCCCGCTCGTTCTGCAGAACATCCACCGCTACTTCTTCTACGCGGCGCTGCTGGTCGCCTGCATCCTCACGTACGACACGGTGCTCTCCTTCCGCGACGAGCACTACGAGTGGGGCCACATGGGCCTCGGCACCCTCGTCTTCCTGCTCAACATCACGCTGATCTGGGCGTACACGCTCTCCTGCCACTCCTGCCGGCACATCGTCGGCGGCAAGCTCAAGCACTTCTCCAAGCACCCTGTGCGGTACCGCGCCTGGCAGTGGGTCGGAAAACTGAACGCCCGTCACATGCTGCTCGCCTGGGCGTCGTTGGTGAGCGTGGCGCTCGCCGACTTCTACGTGTATCTGGTCGCGTCCGGTGCCTTTGACGATCCGAGGTTGTTCTGATGTCCGTGGTCGACCGCCAGGAGTGGGACGTTGTCGTGGTGGGCGCCGGTGGTGCCGGACTGCGCGCCGCCATCGAGGCACGCGAGCGTGGCGCCCGTACGGCGGTGATCTGCAAGTCGCTGTTCGGCAAGGCGCACACCGTGATGGCCGAGGGCGGGATCGCCGCCGCCATGGGCAACGTCAACAGCCACGACAACTGGCAGGTCCACTTCCGCGACACCATGCGCGGCGGCAAGTTCCTCAACCAGTGGCGGATGGCGGAGCTGCACGCGCAGGAGGCCCCCGACCGGGTCTGGGAGCTGGAGACCTGGGGCGCCCTCTTCGACCGCACCCGCGACGGCCGGATCTCCCAGCGCAACTTCGGCGGCCACGAGTACCCGCGTCTCGCGCACGTCGGTGACCGCACCGGACTCGAACTCATCCGCACGCTCCAGCAGAAGATCGTCTCCCTCCAGCAGCAGGACAAGAAGGAGACCGGCGACTACGAGTCCCGGCTGAAGGTCTTCCAGGAGTGCACGGTCACCCGCGTCCTCAAGAACGGCGACGTCGTCTCCGGTGTCTTCGCCTACGAGCGTGAGACGGGCCGTTTCTTCGTCCTGGAGGCCCCTTCCGTGGTCGTCGCGACCGGCGGGATCGGCAAGTCCTTCAAGGTGACGTCGAACTCGTGGGAGTACACCGGCGACGGCCACGCGCTGGCGCTGCTCGCCGGGGCGCCGCTGCTCAACATGGAGTTCGTGCAGTTCCATCCGACGGGCATGGTCTGGCCGCCGTCGGTCAAGGGCATCCTCGTCACGGAATCCGTCCGCGGCGACGGCGGGGTGCTGCGCAACTCCGAGGGCAAGCGGTTCATGTTCGACTACATCCCGGACGTCTTCAAGGAGAAGTACGCCCAGTCGGAGGCCGAGGGCGACCGCTGGTACGAGGACCCGGACAACAACCGCAGGCCCCCCGAACTGCTCCCCCGGGACGAGGTGGCCCGCGCCATCAACTCGGAGGTCAAGGCGGGCCGTGGCTCCCCGCACGGCGGTGTCTTCCTGGACGTCTCGACGCGGATGCCGGCGGAGGTGATCCGGCGCCGACTGCCCTCCATGTACCACCAGTTCAAGGAGCTGGCGGACGTCGACATCACCGCCGAGGCGATGGAGGTCGGGCCCACCTGCCACTACGTGATGGGCGGTATCGCGGTCGACTCCGACACCGCCGCCGCACGCGGGGTACCAGGTCTCTTCGCCGCCGGTGAGGTCGCGGGCGGGATGCACGGCTCCAACCGGCTCGGCGGCAACTCCCTCTCCGACCTGCTGGTGTTCGGCCGCCGTGCGGGCCTGCACGCCGCCGAGTACGCGAGCTCGGCCGGCGCCCGCTCCCCCGTGGACGACGACCAGATCGACACGGCCGCGGCGGAGGCGCTGCGTCCCTTCTCGGCGGAGGAACCGACCCCGAGCGGGGAGAACAGCCGCCCGGCGGAGAACCCGTACACCCTCCATCAGGAGCTCCAGCAGACCATGAACGACCTGGTCGGCATCATCCGCCGCGAGGGCGAGATGGAGCAGGCGCTGGAGAAGCTGGGCGAGCTGCGGGTACGGGCCCATCGCGCCGGAGTCGAGGGGCACCGCCAGTTCAACCCGGGCTGGCATCTCGCCCTTGACCTGCGGAACATGCTGCTGGTCAGCGAGTGCGTGGCGCTGGCGGCGCTGGAGCGCACCGAGTCGCGGGGCGGCCACACCCGTGAGGACCATCCGGTGATGGACCGCGAGTGGCGCAACGTGAACCTGCTGTGCCAACTCTCCGATCCCGCGAGCGGGTTGGCGGCGACCGACCCGGTGAACGGCCTGATCGCCCTCACCCGCGAGACCACCGACCCCGTCCGCCCCGACCTGCTCGCCCTCTTCGAGAAAGAGGAGCTGGTCAAGTACCTCACCGACGAGGAGCTCTACGAGTGACCAGCAGCGTGAGCAGCAGCTACGAGGCCCGCTTCAGGGTGTGGCGCGGTGACGTGAAGGGCGGCGGGCTGAAGGACTTCGCCGTCGAGGTGAACGACGGCGAGGTCGTCCTCGACATCATCCACCGGCTCCAGGCGACCCAGGCCCCCGACCTCGCCGTGCGCTGGAACTGCAAGGCGGGCAAGTGCGGTTCGTGCTCGGCGGAGATCAACGGGCGTCCCCGGCTGCTGTGCATGACCCGGATGTCGGTGTTCACCCGTGAGGAGACGATCACCGTGACTCCCCTGCGGGCCTTCCCCGTTGTCCGGGACCTCGTCACCAACGTCGGGTTCAACTACGACAAGGCCCGCGAGGTGCCGGCCTTCGTGCCGCCGGACGGGGTGGGCCCCGGCGAGTACCGGATGATGCAGGAGGACGTGGACCGGTCGCAGGAGTTCCGCAAGTGCATCGAGTGCTTCCTGTGCCAGGACACCTGCCATGTGGTCCGCGACCACGAGGAGAACAAGCCCGCGTTCGCCGGACCCCGCTTCCTGATGCGCGTCGCGGAGCTGGACATGCATCCCCTGGACGCGGCGGCGGAGTCGGGCCTGGACCGTAAGCGCACCGCCCAGGACGAACACGGCCTCGGCTACTGCAACATCACCAAGTGCTGCAGCGAGGTGTGCCCGGAGGGCATCCACATCACGGACAACGCGCTGATTCCTTTGAAGGAACGGGCAGTTGACCGAAAGTACGACCCGCTGGTGTGGCTGGGCTCGAAGATCAGGAGACGGTCGGAAAGTTCATGACCTGGTCGAGGCTGTGCTCGGCGATCCCGCGCATGAAGGCGGGGTCCGGGAACGCGCCGACGTCGAGCAGCCGCAGCGGGCCGGTGGCCAGGGAGAGGTGCATGGCGAGCCGGTAGAGGCGCATGCGGTTCAGGTCGAGGTCCGGGGTGGCCAGGCTCTCGTACAGCGTCCCGAACCGCTGGCGCAGGAACACGTGCTCCCACTCGGCGTCGAAGTACAGCAGGCCTTCGATGTCGATGAGCGCCGGTTCGCCGTCCGGGGTCACCAGGACGTGGTCCGGGCCGAGTTCGCCGTGGATGAGGGACAGCGGGCCGGTCCGGGGGCGGACCTCGGCTGCCAGCCGCCGTACCAGCGCGGCCAGTTCGCCGTGCCGAGCGGCGGCTCGCGGCTGCCGTACGACGAGGTCGTCCAGGTCGTGCAGCGCACGGTCCGTGATGATGCCCTCGCACGAACTCCCGTGGGACACCCCGCCCTTGTCGACGACGCCGACCTTGCCGAGACGGGGTCCGGTGGCGCTGTGCAGCGCGCCGAGCAGGTCACCGAGGCGGTCCAGGACCTGGGCGCCGGTCTCCGGGTCGCGTTCGAGGAGCACCTCCAGGTCGCCGCCGCCCGGGTGACCCCGTACGTCCTCGACGACCGCCGCGTCCGCCGGGAGGTGGGTGTGCGCGGGGTCGGCGTACAGAAGGCGCGGGGTGCGGACACCGACGGCCGCGAGGCGGTCGTGGGACGCCGTGAACAGGTCGAGGCCGGTGGCGTGGGCGAGGGGGTCGCGGTGGTCGACCGGGCCGGCGTCCCACAGGTCCTCGTCCGGCGACCAGACGTACGCGATCACGGTCGTACCGTCGTCGAGGGCGAGCCGGTAGACGCCCTTCTTGCTGCCGCCGCGTACCCGGGTGACCCCGGTCAGGAGACGGTTCCGGCCGAGAGCCGCGCGGGCGAGGGGGGCGAGGTCGGTGCGGGTGAGTTCCCGGCGGGTCGTGCCGGTCATGCGTCGACCTGTTCGCGCTCGGACAGCAGCTGGAACCAGAAGCCCGCGACCATCAGCAGCAGGCCGGTGACGGTGACGGCGCCGTCGAGGTGCCGCAGGTGGACGGTCCCGGTCCACTCCTCGTACCCCGTCTGCACGAGCAGGCCCGCGCCGAGGAGCATCGCCCCGTAACCCCACAGGACGGGGCGCAGGACGCGACGCCGCTGCCACGGCAGCACCCGGCCCGTTCGGACCCCCACCGCACCGCACACGACCAGCGCGCCGGCCATCAGCATGAACGCCCCCGACAGATACCGGTGCCAGTGCATCCCCCGCCCCCTTCGAACACGTCTGCGGGGACCTTACCCATTCGCCCTCTCCCGCCACCCCTGCCCCGTCCCGGTCGCGGGAGCGCGATCACCCCCATACGCTCACAAACGTGACGCCCTCCCTTACCAGGGGCCGGCCGCGGCGAGCCGCCTCCCACATACCCGTGCGCGTGGCGCACACCGCCCTCGGCGGGATGATCGGCGTGCTGTGGCTGGTGCTGCCCGGGGCGACGGCGGACCAGGAGGGTTACGAGGTCCCCGTGTCGGCGGTCGGCAGCGCACCGGGCGTGTCCGATGCCCCGGCCGTCGCGGACTCCGAGGAGAAGACCTCCGCCGGTGATCTGGTCCTGCCGCTCGTGGTGGCGGGTGCGGCGGTCGCGGTGGCCGGTTACAGCTACGCCCGTCGCAGCCGCCGTGCCGGGACCCCTACGACTCCCTCCGTGCTGCCTCCTGTCGCGCGGCCCACGACCCCGGAACTCGACCGGCAGGCCCGCAAGTCGCTGGTCGCCGCCGACGACTGCGTACGCACCAGCCGGGAAGAACTCGGCTTCGTGGAGGGGCTGGTCGGGAGCGAGGCCGTCGCGCCCTTCACGGAGGCCGTGCGCTACGCCGAGGCCGAGCTGTCGGCCGCCTTCCAACTGCGCCAGGCCTACGACGACAACCCGACGGACGCCTCCCGGGCCGGCCTCGACGAGATCGTCGCCCGCTGTGTGGACGCAGGTCGGCGACTGGACGCGGAGGCCGCCGGGTTCGACCGACTGCGCGCCCTGGAGCAGGACATGACCGGAGCGCTCCGGCACGCCGAGGTGCGCTTCCGGGAGCTGACCGCTCGTACGAGTGCGGCGGAGGCGACCATCGCCGACCTCGGCGAGCGGTACGCGCCGACCGCCTCGCTCCTCGTCTCCGGCCAGGTCGAACAGGCGAAGGACCGGCTGGTGTTCGCCACGACCGGGCTCAACCGGGCCCGTCAGTCCGCCGACCTGGCCCGCCCCGACAGGGCTGTGCTGCAACTGCGCGCCGCCGAGGGCGCGATCGCGCAGGCCGAGGTGTTCGTGGACGGCGTCGACCGTCTCGCGTCCGCGCTGGCCGCCGCCGCACAGGCGGTTCCGGACGCGCTGGACGAGGCGGAGGCGGCCGTCGTGGAGGCACAGGAGCGGTTGGCCGAGGGTACGGCGGAGGAGGTGCCCGTGGGTGCACTGGAGGGGCATGTCAGCCGCGCCCGGGCCACGCTGGCCGCCGTACGGGAAGAGGCCGCCGCCGGGTCCTACGACCCGCTGGAGGCCCTGCGCCGGGTCGCGATGGTGTCCGCGCCCCTCGGGACGGTGCCCGGCGCCGTCCGGCTCGTCGCGCGCCGGGCCACCGAAGCCGCTGACGGGTTCGTGGGCACGCACCGGGGTGCGGTGGGCGCCGAGGCCCGGACCCGGCTGGCCGAGGCCCGCCGACTGCTGGACCAGGACCCCGCGGAGGCCGACGCCTTCGCCCGGCAGGCCCGGGAACTGGCCGAGCGGGACGTCCGCGTGCACGGCAATCCGTACGGCGGCCGGCCCGAGCACACGAACGGGGTCGCCGGAGCGGTGCTCGGCGGGATCCTGCTCGGCGATCTGCCGGACGCGGAGGCCGAGGCGCTGACCGGCGGTGCGCCGGGTTCGTTCGGCGGGCCCGCCACGCGTGCGCGGCGGGGTCTCGCTCCTTAAGAACTCGCCGTGAGTTCCGTAAGGGGCCGGGCGGAGCCGGGTGCGAGCCTGTTCCGTCCCCAGTCAGAACAGGCTCAGGAGTGCCTCCGCCGGGTCCGCGAGGACCGTTCCGCCGTCCGGCAGCGGGAGCTCGAACCACACCGTCTTGCCGCGCGGGGTCCGGCGGGAGCCCCAGGCCGCGCTGAGCAGACCGACCAGCTGGAGTCCGCGTCCGCCCTCGTCGGTGTCGCGGGCCCGGCGCCGGCGCGGCTGGACGAGGCCGGCGTCCCACACCTCGCACACCAGCATGCGGTCGAGGAGGAGCCGGAGCCGGATCTCGCCCTCGCCGTACCGCAGGGCGTTGGTGACCAGCTCGCTGACCAGCAACTCCGTGGTGTCGATGAGGGGTTCGAGGCCCCAGGCGGTGAGCTGGGTGCGGGTGTACTCGCGGGCGCGGCCCACGCTGCGCGGCTCGCGCGGGAGCGTCCAGTCGCCGACGGAATCGGCGGGCAGACCCTGGACACGGGCCATGAGCAGGGCGATGTCGTCCTCGCCGTGGTGGGTGTCGAGGGTGCTGAGGACGTGGTCGCAGACGTCCTCCAGCGGCTGGGAGGGGTCGCGGAGGGCGCCGACGAACGCCTGCAGGCCCTCGTCGAGGGGGTGGTCGCGGGATTCGACCAGTCCATCCGTGTAGAGCGCCAACAGCGAACCTTCGGGTAGTTCGACCTCCACCTCCTCGAAGGGCTCGCCGCCGACGCCGAGCGGCATGCCCGGCGGCACGTCGAGCATCAGCGCGTCCTCGCCCGGTTCGACGAGCACGGGCGGCAGATGGCCGGCGTTGGCGAAGGTGCACCTGCGGGTCACCGAGTCGTAGACCGCGTAGATGCAGGTCGCGAGGTACACCTCGGAGAGGTCGGCGTCGCGGGGCTGGCGGGCGGCCCGGGTGGCCTGCTGGACGCCGCCCGGCGTGCCGAGGCCGCGCGCGATCTCGTCCAACGCGGAGAGGACCTCCGCCGGTTCGAGGTCGAGCAGCGCCAGGGTGCGGACGGCGGTACGGAGTTCACCCATGGCGACGGCGGCGCGCAGCCCCCGTCCCATCACGTCACCGACGACCAACGCGGTCCGGTTGCCGGGGAGTTCGATGACGTCGAACCAGTCACCGCCGACCTCGGTGGCCGCGTTGCCCGGCAGGTAGCGGCAGGCGATGTCGAGGCCGGAGGCCTCCGGGTCGCCCGGCGGCAGCAGGGAGCGCTGGAGGATCAGCGCGCGCTCGTGCTCACGCCGGTACAGCCGGGCGTTGTCGATACTGACGGCCGTCCGCGCGGCCAACTCCCAGGCCAGCGCCCGGTCCCGCTCCCCGAACGGCTCGCTGCCCTTCGTACGGGAGAACTGCGCGAGGCCCACCACGGTGTCGTGAGCGACCATCGGGACCGCCAGCGTGGACAGGATGGCGCCGTTGTCCTCGGCGGGGACTAGCTGCGGGCGGGCGGTGCGCAGGGCGTCCGCGCAGGGCGAGTTGAACGGGAAGTGGTGCACGGCGCCCATGGAGACCGGATCCCCGCCACCCTCGAAGGGCGCGTCGGAGACGGCGCTGGCGAAGGCGACGCGGCGCAGTTCGGCGCTGCCGTCGGCCAGCCCCGGCGGTGTCTCGTCGCCGGCCAGCAGCCCCTGGTAGAGGTCGACGGTCGCCAGGTCGCAGAAGCCGGGGACGACGACGTCGAGGAGTTCGCGCGCTGTCGTCTCCAGGTCCAGGGAGTTCCCGATGCGGGACCCGGCCTCGTTCAGAAGGGCGAGATTGCGCCGTGCGGCGGCGGCCTCGCGGGCGGCGGCGCGGCGGGCGGTGATGTCGAGGCCGAGCCAGGCGATACCGATGGGGCGGCCGGTGCCGCTGTGCACGCGATACAGGTTGATCGACCAGTGCCGGCGCTCGTCGGAGCCGGGCACGAGGCCGGTGATGTGCATGTCCGTTATCGAGTCACCGGTCTCCAGGACCCGGCGGAGCGTCGCCGACACCCGCTCGGCCTCGGGAGAGATCAGGTAGTCGTAGACACCGCGTCCCCGGTGGTCGTCGACCGTGCCCCCGTAGATGGAGGCGAAGCGCTCGTTGGCGCGCCGGACCCGGAGATCGGTGTCGATCAGCAGGAAACCGAAAGGCGATTGGCCGAAAATCGCCTGCGAGGCGGCAAGGTCGGTCTCGATCTGACGCAACGTCCGGACGTCGACGACGATGCACACGGCGGCCTTCTCGCCCTCCTCCGTCCGCGTCGGCATCACATAGACCTCGGCGAGCCCCTCCCGCCGGCCCTCCTCGCCCAGCTCGGGATCGCGGACGCGGAACGGGACGACGCCGGTCCACTCCCGGCCGTCGAGGATCTCCGCCATCTTCCGCTGGCCGCGCTCGCGCAGATCGGGGTCGATGAAGGCCTCGATGGGGTCCATGCCCACGGCGCGCGCGGCGGAGATGCCGAAGATCTTCTCGGCACGCAGGCTCCACTGGTCGACGAGACCGTCGGCGCCGATGGAGAACGACGCCACCTTGATGTAGTCGTAGATCGAGCCGGGTGGGCTGCTCTGCCACATGGGGTCACCTGTCACATCACGCGCGTGGTCCTGCGCGGTGTCACGTGTCGTATCGCGCACCGGATCGCCCATGGTGCCACGCGCGGTTTCACGTGTCGCATCGCGTATCGCGTCCCCGTCGGCGGGACCCCTGACACCCGACGCACGGCGTGGCGCACCGGCCGCGGCGTCACCCGTGGCCCTCGCACTCGCGCCGCCCGACGGGTCCTTGGACTCCGTGGCCTTCGCTGGTATCTCGCTCACGCGAACCGTCCCCTCCAGCTCACCGCGTCCGGCACCAGTCACCGGGGGCGGCTGCCCGCAGTATCCAGCACTACGGCGCCCCACAACACGGTGTTCACGATCACAGGACGATCCCGATGCTTTTCGGACCGGCCCGCGACAACACTCCCAGTCTTCTAACCAGGGGACCACCGGTCGAACCCCGATCCATGACAACTGCCAGTGGCCTGAACCACATGGTCGACAGAGCGGGGGCGGACGTACAGCCGCAGTTCACTCCGGCGCACGGTCCACGGTCGTCACCACGCCGGGTTCCCCGCCCGGTCGGATCTCATCCCGGCACCGACAGTTCGAACCACACCGTCTTGCCCGCGTCGCCCGGGCGGGTGCCCCAGCGGCTGGACGAGTGGGCGACCAGCTGGAGCCCCCGTCCGCCCTCCTCGTCGGGGCGCGCGGCACGCTCCGTGGGCGGGTCGGGCAGTGGGTCGGAGACCTCCACCAGCAGCGTGGCCGCGATCCCGACGGGCCGCACCAGCCGTACCCCGATGGGCCCCGTGGCGTGCCGCAGCGAGTTGGTCACCAGCTCGCTGACCAGCAGCGCGGCGAGGTCACCGAGGGAGTCGAGCCCCCAGCTGCGCAGTTGTCCGCGGACGACCGCGCGGGCTCCGCGGACTGCGCCGGGCTCAGCGGGAAAGCTCCACTCGGCACAGTCGCCTTCGGTGTCGATCACGCCGATCACTTCCCAGGCCAGCGACCCACGCATGTCCGTTTTCGTGGGGTTAATGGGCACATACCCGGTATTCGGTGCCGATTACCGCCCTTGAGGGCGCACTGTGGCACGAACGGCGTATGGGGCGCGCGCACCGGGCGCCCCACAGACCTCACACGCCTCACGAGCCGGCACATCGATCGGCCTCGGCTCGCGTCTCGGCCTCACGTCGAACTCACGGCGACTTCACAACCACCCGGGAGCGTCACCCCAGCCGGAGGGCCGCTTCCCGCACCGCCGGTACGTCCTGATCCAGCCAGTCCACGTCCCAGATGTCGGCCGGGGCCAGCCAGCGCAGTTCGTCGTGGTCCTGGAGGGGCTTCGGCTCGGCCGAGCCGGCCGGGAGCCGCGCGGTCCAGACACGCAGGACGTACGGCGCCCGCAGCGGCCACTCCCCGGGGATGCGCTCGACGGGTTCCGCGTCGACGCCCAGTTCCTCACGCAACTCGCGCACGAGGGCGTCCTCCGGCGCCTCACCCGGTTCGACCTTGCCGCCGGGCAGCTCCCAGCGGCCGGCCAGCTCGGGGGGCGCACTGCGGCGGGCGGCGAGGAGGAGTCCGTCGCGCAGCAGCGCGGCACCCACGACCACGATCTGCTCGGCGGCCACGCACTCCGGCTCAGCCGCCGTTCCCGTCGCCGGTCGCACCGCTCGTTCAGTCGCCGGTTCCGTCCGTTCCGTCATGTGCCGGAGCCTACGGGAGCCGGATCGCTCGGTCCGGACGGCCCGGAGCACTCGGCGGACCCGGATCACCGGGTTCCGTTCTGCCCGATCCGCTCGACCCAGTAGAGCTGTTTGTGGCCACGCTCGTCGAGGCTGTCGGCGATCTTCTGGGCCTCCGCACGGGTCGCGTACCGGCCCACGCGGTAGCGATTGCCGTTGTCGTCCTGCCGTATGACGAGCCAGGGAAGAGTGATCGTCCCGTCGCTCATGGCGCCCCTCCACTTCCCGCCCCCGGCTTGCGCCGCGCCCCGCCCGCTAAGGAAACCGCAATCCGCATATGCCCGACCCTACGCCTAACCTTCACGCAGCGAATACGGCTTTTCACAAAGAGGTACGCCAACCGGCCAGGGGTGAGGGGCGCACGACGTCGAACGCGCCGTCGAAAGAGCACGGTGTGTCCGGTCAGCGGCACAGCGCGCCCCTTGGGACGACCTGCGAGAACGGCCAGAATCCACCGGCCCGGTGGGCTGCGGTGGCCGGCGGGGCGGTGGTGGAGGGGGAGCGTTCGGGAGATCAACCGCCCCCGGGGGTGGGCTACTTCACCAAGTCCGGGGGCGGCGGGGTCACTTCACCGGCAGGTGGTACGCCACCTGGTAGCGGTCCGCGGGGATCACGACGTCGGCCGTCTCGACCGGGCGCCCCGAGGCGTAGTACGTGCGCTGCACGACGATCACCACATGCCCGGGCACACCGCCCAGAGCGTGCAGTTCCTCGGCGAGGCCGGGGCGGGCGCCGACCTCCTCCGTGACGTTGTCGACGATCACGTCGATGGCCGCCATGCGCTCGACGACACCCATCCCGCCGAGCGGGCCCTCCTCGGGCAGCATCACCGGCGTACGACCGGTCACGGCGAGGGGCTCCCAGGAGGTGGACAGCATCATCACCTCGCCGGCGTCCCGGAAGACGTACTTCGTGCACATCAGGCGGTCGCCGGGCAGAAGGCCGAGCCGCTCGGCGATGGCACCGCTCGCCGCGGCCTGCGCACTGCTGGATTCCCAGGTGCCGCGCGCCTCGGCGTCGGCCTGCTCCTGGCGGAACGGTGTGGCGCCGCCGTCCGGACGGAAACCGGAGCGGGCGATCCGGCGCGGCACGGGGCGCTCACGCACATAGGTGCCCGATCCGGAGCGGCCCTCGACGAGACCCTCGGCCATGAGCACCTTGCGCGCCTCCAGCGCGACCGTGTCCGAGACGCCGTACTCCTCCCGGATCCGGGCCTGGGAGGGAAGGCGGGTGTGCGGTGGGAGTGAACCGTCGACGATCTGCTTTCGTAGATCACCCGCGACACGCAGGTAGGCCGGCTGCTCACCGAATGTCACGGGCCGCTCCCATCAGGTTGTACAGACAGCGACAGCCTGGCAACCATGGGTTGTGACATGCAAGCGAAGGCCAGAGAATCACTCGATGTGATGACACGTCCCGCCGGGGGCATCGAAAAGGCACGAGGCGGGCAGATACGCCGGGTAGCAGCCCCCTCCCGCCGTCATCACACCTCGATCCCGGCGTCGCCTTCCCCGCCGTCCCCGGTACCCCCATCGCCGTCGCCGCTGCCGCCGCCGTCACCGTTCTGCTCGTACGAGGGCGGGGTGGTCGCCAGTCCCAGAGCCTTGCGCGGGGTGACCGTACGGTCGACGTCGAGCAGCTCGCTGCCGGTGTCGTAGTGGTCGTAGAAGGTGTCGGCGTCGGTGGCCCGGGCCGCCTTCGCCCACTCCTGACGTGCGCTGCGCAGGTCCTTCACGAGCGCCGCGACGCTGGGAGAGGCGGTGGCGGCGAACCGGTGTGCGGTGAGCAGACGCGTCTGCTCGTCGAGGGCGTCCGCCACCCGCTGGGCCCACTTCTTGTGTCCCGGCAGGTCGTCCTCGACGAACTCCGCGTCGGGCGCCGTGTCCATCGCCGTGTTGAGGAGGTGGGCGGCCTTGAGGTACGTCAACTGGTCGGCGTCGAGCGTCGTCTCGTCCTTGCGCAGCGAACCGGTGAGGCTGCCGTTCGCGTCGACGTTGCCGAAGACGCAGGTGATCTCATGGTCGCCGAGGCGCCAGCTCTGGCTGGTCGGGGTGAGGTAGTAGACGTCGACGTCGTCGGGCACGGCCCAGGCGTCCATCGCGTACCGGTCCTCAAGGGCGTAGCACTTGTCGTCGGCGACCTCGGTGACGCGGTCGTCGCCCGGGTAGGCGCCGGCCGGCATCCGGAAACTGGCGAACACCTCGCCGTCGTGCGCGCCGGAGCAGGGGACGGGGTCGACGTCGTACGCCAGTCCCTCCAGGGAGCCGTCCAGGGAGTCGAAGCAGTCGCCCTTGGCGAGGGAGAAGCTGCTGTTGTCCTCCTTCGCGGCGTCCTTGAAGCCGTCCCAGGCGGAGGACAGGCCGCCGGTGCCGAGCAGCAGGGCCCAGAGCAGGAGCCCGACGGTCGACAGCACGGAGCCGGTTATCGCCATGCCCTTTCCGCGCTCGCCGTTCTTCCGGATCTGCACGAGCGCGACGATGCCGAGGACCAGGCCGAGGGCGGGCAGGAAGCAGAGGATGCCGAGGACGAGGGAGGCGATGGCGACGCCGTTGACGGGGGTCGGGCGGTTGTACGGGGAGTAGCCCTGGGACCAGGGGGCGTAGGGGCCTTGGGGGTACGGCTGGGGATACTGGGGGTGAGCCTGGGGGTACTGGGGGTGACTCTGGGAGGGGCCCGGATACGAGGGGTACGGCGGCTGATCGGGTCCAGGGGGCGGGGGTATGGCCACGAGTGCCGGGCTCCTCGTCGGGTGATGTGAACTGGCGTGCGACTTGGCGCATGGTAAGGGAGTTTCGCCCCCGCCGCCCCTACCCGTCCCATCCCTGGGGGCTGCGCCCCCAGACCCCCCTGCCGGCCCCGAACGGGCCTTGTCCTCAAGCGCCGGACGGGCTGGATTCGCGTGGGCGGGTGGGAAACCACGTGCCCAACTACTCTGCGTACATGACCCCTCTGCCGGACTGTTACTGCCCCGTGGACGGCACCCGCGTCCCCGCAGGGACCCTCGCCTGGTGCTGCCCCCTGTGCCGAGGTCCCCTGGATCTCGACTTCGCACCCACCCCGGCGCCTCTCAAGTCCCTCACCGGCAGGGCCAACTCCCTCTGGCGCTACGCGGAGACACTCCCCCTGGCCGCCCCCACGACCACTCTCGGCGAGGGCCGCACCCCCCTCGTAGAGCTGCGCGACGGCGTCTCGGCCAAGCTCGACTTCCTCATGCCGACCCTCTCCTTCAAGGACCGGGGCGCGGTACTCCTGGCCGAGCTGGCTCTCCGGCTGAAGCCGGACCAGGTGGTCGCCGACAGCAGCGGCAACGCGGGGACGGCGATCGCCGCGTACTGTGCCCGCGCCCGGCTGCCCTGCACGGTCTACGTCCCCGAGGGCACCTCCGCGAAGAAGCTGGAGCAGATCGGGGCCCACGGGGCGAGGGTGCGGGTCATCGACGGTGACCGGGAGGCCGCCGCGGCGGCGGCTCGCGAGGCGGCGGACGCGCCGGGCACGTTCTACGCCTCCCACGTCTACAACCCGTACTTCCTGCACGGCACGAAGACGTACGTCCACGAGCTGTGGGAGGACATGGGGGGCCGCCTCCCGGACGTCGTCGTCGTGCCGGTCGGCAACGGCACCCTGCTGCTGGGCGCGGCCCTCGCCGTCGCCGAGCTGCACTCGGCGGGGCTGATCGACCGACGGCCCGCCCTGTACGCCGTCCAGTCGGCGGCGGTCGCCCCGCTGGCGCACGCCTGGGCGGAGGGCGCCAGCGACCTGACCGGCCTCGCCGTACCCCCGGTGTCCCCCACCCTCGCGGAGGGCATCGCGATCCCCGACCCGCCCCGGGCCCGCCAGATCCTGCGCGCGGTCCGTGACTCGGGCGGCACGTTCCTGACGGTGACCGAGGATCAGATCCGGCACGCGCAGCGGGACCTGGCCTCCCAGGGGCTGTACGTGGAGTCGACCGGGGTGGCCTGCTGGGCGGCGGTACGGGAGGGGGCGCTCGGGACACGGACGGCGGTGGTGCCGTTGTGCGGGGCGGGACTCAAGACGGGCCTGGCGGCACCGGCCTGACAACCGGTCACCGCTGGGTCAGTCGTCGTCGAAACCCGTCGCCCGCGCACGCTTCTCCCAGCCGGCGACATCACCCCGTACCTGCTCCAGATGGCCGAGTACACCGGTGACCGCGTCGTCGCCGAGTGGCAGGCGCAGCGGGGTGTGCTCGGCGTCGGCGTCCAGGGCGGCGAGGATCAGGGCCGCCGCCTTCGCCGGGTCGCCGCTCTGGGAGCCGTCGCCCTGCGCGACCATCCGGCGGGTAGCGCCGACCGTACCGGTGTAGACGCCGAGGTCCCGGCTGGCGCCCGCTCGGCCGCGGTCGAACAACTCGGTCCGGAAAGCGCCGGGTTCGACGATCAGTACCTTGATCCCGAACTGCCGGACCTCCACCGCGAGCGCCTCGGACATGCCCTCCAGCGCGAACTTGGTCGCGCTGTACGCCCCGAAGCCCGGGGCGGAGATCTGCCCGCCCACGCTGCTCATCTGCACGATCGCGCCCGACCCCCGCTGTCGCATGTGCGGCAGCACGGCCCGTACGAGTGCGGCGGGGCCGAACACATGCAGGGCGAACAGGTCGCGCAGTTCGGCGTCGGTGGTCTCCTCGACGGCGCCGA
>NZ_AEJB01000388.1 GCF_000331005.1 Streptomyces turgidiscabies Car8 | reverse complement strand
ACGCATCCTCCTGCTGCTGGTGCTGCGCGAGGTGGACGCCGGCGCGCGGATCGTGCTCACCCGCCAGTGCCCGCCGCAACTGCCCGACGAGGCCTGCCGTGTCCGTCGCCACGACCGCGACCTGTACGGGCTCGTGGCGGGCGTCGGAGCGGCGCGATGCGGCGAGCGCGAGGTCGCGCAGCCGCCAGGAGGACTGCTCGTCCTGGGCCGCTTTCAGCACGTCCTCGATGGCTCGCCGAGCACCGGCCGGATCGGCCGCCCGGAACGTGAACAGTTCGGCGGGCCAGGCGTCCAGCGTGTGCGCGGGCGGGGTCGAGTCGGCGTAGGCCTCCAGCACCACATGGAAGTTGGTGCCGCCGAAGCCGAACGCGCTCAGCCCCGCGCGTCGTTCACGCGCCGGAGCCGCCCAGGGCCGGGTCCGTCCGTGGAACGCGAACGGGCTACTCGCCTCGTCCCAGGCGGCGTTGGGCCTGCTGACGTGCAGGGTCGGCGGCTTGACCCCGGTGTGCAGGGCGAGCACGGTCTTGATGAGGCCGGCCAGCCCGGCGGCGCACTTGGTGTGCCCGATCTGCGACTTGACCGAACCGAGCGCGACCGCCCCCGGTTCGGCCCCGGCCTCGCTGAACACCTCGCTCAGGATGGTGAGTTCGGTGCGGTCACCGACCACCGTTCCGGTGCCGTGCGCCTCGACGAGTCCGACCTCGGCGGGCGAGACGCCGGCGTTGCGGTACGCCCGCTGCAGCGCGGCCCGCTGGCCCTCGGGCCTGGGTGCCGTCAGCCCGAGGGAACGCCCGTCGCTGGAGCTGCCGACTCCCTTGATGACCCCGTAGATCCGGTCGCCGTCGCGCTCGGCGTCCGACAGCCGCTTCAGCACGACACACGCGACGCCCTCCCCCAGCGCGATCCCGTCCGCCGAGCTGTCGAAGGCGCGCGAACGCCCGGTCGGGGACAGGGCGTGCACGGAGGAGAAGAGCACGTAGTCGTTGATGCCGTTGTGCAGGTCGGCGCCGCCGCACAGCACGACGTCGCTGGTCCCGCCGACCAGTTCCTTGCAGGCCACGTCGACGGCGGCAAGCGACGAGGCGCACGCGGCGTCGACCGTGTAGTTGGCGCCGCCGAGGTCGAGGCGGTTGGCGATCCGGCCGGAGATCACGTTGGAGAGCATGCCGGGGAAGGAGTCCTCGGTGAGCCGGGGCAGCTGATCCGCGAGCCCGTCCGGCACCTTGCCGTAGTAGGAGGGCAGTACGGCCCGCAGTGTGCCCGCGTTGGACAGGTCGCTGCCCGCCTCCGCGCCGAAGACGACCGAGGTGCGCGAGCGGTCGAACTCCCGCCCCCGCTCGCCGTATCCGGCGTGCGCCAGGGCCCGGCGGGCGGCTTCGAGGGCCAGCAGCTGGACGGGCTCGATGCTGCCGAGCGAGGCGGGCGGAATGCCGTAGGACAGCGGGTCGAAGGGGATGCGGGGCAGGAAGCCGCCCCACTTGGAGGGCGTGACGCCACCGTCCCCGTTCCCGGCCGAGTAGTGCACGGCGGGGTCCCAGCGGTCGGCCGGCACCTCCGCCACCGCGTCGTGACCGCCGAGGACGTTCGCCCAGAAGGTGGCGAGGTCGGGGGCGTCCGGGAACATACAGGCCATGCCCACCACGGCGACGTCGAGGGGCGCGGGCGGCGGGGTTTCGGTGTCCTCCTCGGCCGCCGGGACACCGAGCCGCTCCCGCAGCTCGGCCGCCCGCCCCGTGAGGAAGTCGGCGGCGCCGTCGGCCACTGAGTGGTGCAGCGCCTCGATGGTGGTGGTCGCCGACCGCAGTACGGCCACTTCCCCGGCCATGAACATGCCCTCGGCGAGCTGCCGTTGCTCATCCACGGCCGCCAACTCGCCCTCGGTGCCCCGCTCGACGCCCTTGCTGGCGATGCGCAGCCGCCCGACGTTGAGCCGCTCCAGCCGCTCCCAGATCTGCCGCTCGGGCACCCCGCTCGCCCGCAACTCCGCCTCGAACTCACGGTAGTTGTCGCTGAACGGGCTGGGTACGCAGCGGGTTGCATGACCGGGCGCCGTCTCCAGCAGTGCGGTACTGGTCGCATCGACGACCTGGCGCTGGAAGAGCGGCTGGACCGCCCCGCAGGCCACCGCCTCCTCGGTGAACAGGTAGGCGGTGCCCATCAGTACGCCCATCGACGCACCGCGCGCAGTCAAAGGAGCGGCGAGGGCGGCGACCATCGCGGCCGACCGCTCGTCATGGATCCCACCCGCGAAGAACACCTCGATCCGCTCGGCGGCACCCTCCCCGGCTCCGGCCAAGTAGTCCTCGATGACGGCAAGTTGGGCCTCCCAGAGCGGAAAGCTGCCGCGCGGTCCGACATGCCCGCCGCACTCCGACCCCTCGAACACGAACCGGCGTGTCCCGGCCTCCAGGAACTGCTTCAGCAGGCCCGGCGAGGGCACGTGCAGGAAGGTGCTGATCCCGGCCCGCTCCAGCACCTCGGCCTGGGCGGGACGGCCGCCCGCGATGACGGCGTGCGTGGGCCGCAGCTCCCGTACGGCTTCGAGCTGGGCGTTTCGCAGTTCCTCGGGCGCGAACCCGAGTACGCCGACACCCCAGGGCCCGTCGTCCCCGACGGCTTCCCGGGTCTCGGCCAGCATGGCCCGGCTCTGCTCACCACTGGCGAGGGCCAGCGCGACGAACGGCAGCGCACCGCCCCGGGCGACGGCCGCGGCGAATCGCGCCTGGTCGCTGACGCGGGTCATCGGCCCCTGGGCGAGCGGGAGTTGAGTACCCAGAGCCCGGCTCATCGGAGAACCGGCGCGCAACGCCCGCAGAGGCCCCGCGCCTCGCACTCCATCCCGCAGACCGTCCCGTGCACCATCCCACGCGTCGTCCCGTACGACGTCCCGTACGACATCGCGGACCGCGTCGGTGAGGGCGCGGACCGTGCGGGCGGTGTCGCCCCAGTGGTCGGCGAAGCGGGCGGCGAGGAAGCCGTCCTGGCCGACCGGGAGGAGCTGGGTGCGCGGGTCCTGGGCGCCGAGCATCGCCGCGACCGCCGCCGGATCACCGGCTGGAACGGGCGGGGCGTCGGGGCCACGCCGGTGCAGTACGCGGTGACCGGCCACGACGACGGTCTCCGAGCCGTCCATCGAGCGAAGCGCGGCTGCCGTCGACTCCGGCAGCGAGGACTCGGCGAGGAGGGCGAGTTGGCTGTCGAGCACGACGCCCGCCGCTCCCCCGGCGACGGCGGCGGCGGCCGTACGGGGGCCGATGCCGCCGCGCGCCCAGACAGGGAGGCCGATGCCGGGTTCGGCGAGGAGCCGTTGCAGGAGGACGAAGGTGCTGAGGTCGCCGATCCGGCCGCCGCCGTCGCTGCCCCGGGCGATCAGCCCGTGCGCACCGGCGCGGACGGCCGCGAGGGCCTCCTCCAGGTCGGTGACCTCGACGAGGACGCGGTGGTGGGCGGCGACCTCGGCGACCGGCCGGAACGCGTCGGCGGCATCGGGGGCGAGGATCACGGTGTCGGGGGCGCCGTCGCCGACCAGATCGGTGGGGGTGAGCCGGCAGTGGGGGCCGATCCGTACGCCGTAGCGGAAGCCGGGGGCGGAGGGGGCGGCGAGGTGGCGTATTCGGGCCAGCGCGTCTCTGGCTCTCCGGTCACCGAGGCCCAGGTCGAGTACGCCCAGGCCGCCCGCGCGGCTCACGGCGGCGGCGAGCCGCGCGTCGGGCTCGCCGAAGGGGGTGACTCCAATGATCATGTCAACGGCGCGCACGACAGACGTCATGATTCTCCGAAATACTCGGTGAAACTGCACGGTGGGGGTTTTGTGGCGCGGAAGCACTTCACCTGAGAGGGAAACCACGGGGAAGCTAGCGCCGACATTACTCACGAGTCAACATGGCGTGGAACATTCCGTATGCGGCCGATTCCATTCGGCCACCACCGTGCAGCCGTACCAAGTCCCGAAAAACCGCCCAATTCCAATCAGTTTCGACGTCGCCGCAGACTGGCGGCGTACCTCTGGATGTCAGCAAGCCGTCAGACAACCAGGTGAATTCACTTCTGCCTCACGCCTCGGAAACACGGCGGGCAGGGGATGTAAACCTTGTAAATTCCTCGCGTACGCATCGCGACGGCTGAATCCGGGCATGCGGAAGTCGCCGCTTCGGCATGGCCAAAGGCCGCTGCCCGGCGACACTGACAGACCATCTAATTCCACACCCCCTGTCAGAACAAGAGGCAGGACACGACAGAACGAGCCGACCTCCCGGCGGAAACCCGGGAGGTCGGCTCGTTGCGAAGGCCGGTCGGCGGTCAGGCCTTGGCCTCGGACGCCTCCGGAGCGTGGGCCTCCGGAGCCGGCGCGGCCACCGCGACGGCCTCCGCCGGGCGGACCGGGATGAGGAAGGCGACGACCGCGGCCGCGAGTCCGACACCGCAGCCGATCATCATGGCGGCCCGGAATCCGGCCTCGGAGGGCAGCGCGAAGCCGCCGAAGTCGGTGGTCATCTGGGCCAGGACGACGCCGATGACAGCGGCCGAGACCGAGCTGCCGATCGAACGCATCAGGGTGTTGAAGCTGTTGGCGGAGGCGGTCTCGGACTGCGGGACGGCGCCCATGATGAGCGCCGGCATGGCGCCGTAGGCGAAGCCGACACCCGTGTTGCAGACGATGGTCACCGCGAGCAGACCCCAGGTGGAGCCGGTGCCGACGATCGGCAGCGAGATGCCGTACCCGACGGCGATGACCAGGCTGCCGATGGAGAGCGTGATCCTGGGGCCGGACTTGGCGGAGAGCATGGCGCCGAGCGGCGACATGACCATCATCATCAGGCCGGCCGGAGCCATCCAGAGCCCCATGGCGAGCATCGACTCGCCGAGCCCGTACCCGGTCTCCTTGGGCAGCTGCATCAGCTGGGGGATGACCAGGGCCTGCGCGTACATCGCGAACCCGACGAGAATCGAGGCCGCGTTGGTCATCAGCACCTGCGGACGGGCGGTCACGCGCAGGTCGACCAGCGGCTCGGTGTTGCGCAGCTCCCACCAGCCCCAGGCCAGCAGCACGACCACGGCTGCGGCGAACAGCCCGAGGGTGGTGCCGCTGCCCCAGCCCCAGTCGGCACCCTTCGACACGGCGAGGAGGAGGCAGATCAGCGCGGTGCCGAGCCCGATCGCGCCGAGCACGTCGAAGCGCCCGGCGTCGGTGTTCTCGCGCCCGTCGGGCACGAAGACCGAGATCAGCGTGGCGACGGCGAGGGCCAGCGCGGCCACGACCCAGAACAGCACCCGCCAGCTGGCGTTCTCGGCGATCGCCGCGGAGAACGGCAGGCCGAGCGCGCCGCCGACACCCATGGAGGCGCTCATGATCGCGATGGACGAGCCGAGCTTCTCCGCCGGTACGACGTCACGCATCAGGCTGATGCCCAGCGGGACGACGCCCATGCCCATGCCCTGCAGTCCGCGTCCGGCGATCATCGGGAGCACGGACGAGGACAGCGCGCAGACGACGGAACCCAGGATGAGCGGCACGAGCGAGGCGAGCAGCATGCGCTTCTTGCCGTACATGTCGCCGAGCCGGCCGGCGACCGGGGTCATCACCGCCGCGGCGAGCAGGGTGGCGGTGATCACCCAGGAAGCGTTCGAGGCGGAGGTGTCGAGCAGGGTCGGCAGCTCCCCGATCAGCGGGACCACGAGGGTCTGCGTGATCGCGGCCACGATGCCGGCGAAGGCGAGGATGCCGACAACTCTGCCGGAGCCGGCGTCGGGCTTGGAACTGTCCACTGGGTCACTCCTCGGAGCGGATGGGGATGGGGATGGGGATGCAGGCGCGAGTGCAGGGTGCGAAGGCGGGTGCGAATATCGCGATGTGCATAATGCACGAGAAGTGCATCATACATATCGCCGGTGAACGCACTAACTTTGGAGGGGGCCCACCGAGGGGAAGGCCCGTTCAGGAGCCGAAGGAAGCAGCCGCATGGACAAACCCGTTGATCTGGTCGAGTTCGAGATGATGCTGCTCGGCCGGTACATGCACCTGCTGTCACCGACGGCGCGGGGCGCGGTGGGACGGCTCGACCGCAGCGCGTACATCGTCCTCAGCCGCATCCAGGTGGAGGGGCCGATGTCCATCGGCCAACTCAGCGCCGCGTTCGGCCTGGACGTGTCCACGCTCAACCGGCAGACCGCCGCGATGGTCCGCGCCGGAATCGTCGAACGCATCCCCGACCCCGAGGGCGGCATCGCGCGCAAGTTCGCGATGACGGAGGAGGGCGAGCGGCGCCTGGCGGCCGACCGCACGGGGAACCGGGAGGGGCTGGCCAAGGTGGTGGTCGACTGGACGGCCGAGGAGGTCGCGGACTTCGCCGCCCATCTGAGCCGCCTCAACCGTGACGTGGAGCGACTGGACGGCCGGCCGTGGCCGCGCGACTGAGCGGCGCGACCGACAAGAGGTGAACGACCGTTCACACTTGAAGCGTGAACCATCTCGGCATGAATTGCCTCTGGCATGGGCAGAGTTGAGGTGCGCCGACCGTCCCGCGCCGTACTCCGGGAGGCAGCCCCGTCATGCACCCCGAGCCGGACCCCCGTAACCGTCGACCGTCCCGCCACCCTGCGCCCCGCCGGGTCGTCGTCACCGGTCTGGGCGCTGTCACCCCGCTCGGCGTCGGAGTTCCCGACCTCTGGCGAGGCCTCCTCGAAGGCCGGTGCGGCATAAGGGAGTTGACAGGCGAGGAGTTCAGCGGGCTACCGGTCCGCGTGGCCGGCACGGTCCCGGTGGACCCGGCCGGACTGCTCCCCCGCCCCCAGGCCCGCCGGATGAACCGGGCCGCGCAGTTCGGCGTACTGGCCGCGCGGGAGGCCTGGCGGGACGCGGGCTTCGACGGGTCGGGCACGGCGGCGAGCGGTCTGTCACCCGAGCGCGTGGGGGTGTCGGTGGGCGCGATCCTGGGTGACGCGTCGGTCCTCGTCGGCGGCGACCGCAGACTCCGCGACAAGGGTCCCCGAGCGGTCTCGCCGCTCACCACCCCCATGACGGTGCCGTCCCAGGCGGCCTCCCAGATCTCGCTGGCCCTGCGCATCACGGGCGAGGCCCGCACGGTGACCAGCGCCTGCGCGTCGGGCACGGAGGCGATCGGCCAGGCGATCGACCGCATCCGGTACGGCCATGTCGACGTCGCCCTCGCGGGAGGCGCCGAGGCTGTCGTCACGCCGGCGATCATGGCGTCGTTCGCCGCGATGCGCGCCCTGTCGACCCATCCCGCCGGGGAGCTGCCGTCCCGCCCCTTCGCCAGGGACCGGAACGGTTTCGTCAACGGCGAAGGCGCGGGTTTCCTGCTCCTGGAGTCCGAGGCGCACGCCCGGGCGAGGGGCGCCCGCGTCTACTGCGAGGCGGCCGGCTGGGGCCTGTCGGCCGACGCCCACCACATGGCGGCGCCGGACCCCTCGGGCACCGGCGTGGCCCTGGCCCTCCACCGCGCCCTGCGCGACGCCGGAGGCCGCCCCGCCGACGTGATCCACGTCAACGCCCACGCCACGGCCACGATCGACGGCGACCTCGCGGAGGCGCACGCGCTGCGGGCGGTACTGGGCGCGGTGGGCACGCCCCGCGTCCCCGTCACGGCCCTCAAGGGCCACCTCGGCCACCTCCAGGGCGCCGCGGGCGGGGTGGAGGCGGTGGCCACGGTTCTGACCCTGCACCACGGCACGATCCCGCCGACGATCGGCTGCGCGGAGGGCGAGCAGGACGAGGCGATCGACCTGGACGTGGTGCGCGGCGCCCCACGTCCGCTGCCCGACCACGGCGATCTGGCCCTCAGCAACTCGTTCGGCTTCGGCGGCCACAACGCGGTGCTCGCGCTACGGCGTGAGCGCTTCACCGGATAGGCGGTTCGCGCTTGGAGCGAGGAGCGGAAGGCGAAGGGCGAACGGCGAGAAGCGAGGGAGATCACGCCGAACGTCTGCGGGTGGCCGTCTTCTTGGCACCGGCCTTCTCGGCAACAGCCTTCTTGGCAACGGCCTTCTTGGCGACGGCCTTCTTCGCCGTGGTCTTCTTGGCGGCGCCGGTCGACTTGTTGCCGGTGGTGGTCTTCTTGGTGGCGGCCTTCTTCGCAGTGGAGGTCGACTTCTTCCCCGCGTCGGCCTTGGGGGTGGCCTTCGAAGGCGCGGCCTTGGACGCCGTACGAGGCCCACGCAGGGGCTTGACCTGCCCGTCCGCCCCGCCCGGCTCGTCCTCGGCGGCCCTCTCGACCTGCTCCCCCCTTGATTCCTTCGCCTCCCGCACGCTCTTCTCCAGCGCGGCCATCAGGTCGAGCACCTTGCCGCCACCGCTGGGTGCCGGGGCGTGCGGGGCCTCCTCGCCGGAGGCCTTCGCGGCGATGAGTTCCTCGACGGCCTCGCGGTAGTCGTCGTGGAGGTCGGCGAGGTCGACCTCACCGAGGGTGGCCATGAGGGCGTCGGCGAGATCGAGTTCCTGGTCCCGCACGGTGACGCCGGTATCCGGCGCGACCCCGTCCGTGGCCCGGATCTCGTCGGGCCAGAGCAGCCCGTGCATGGCGATGACGTCGTCGACGACCCGCAGCATCCCGAGCCGTTCCCGCCCCCGGAGCGCGAACTTGGCGATGGCGACCTTCTGGCTGCGCTTCAGCGCCTCGCGCAGCAGGGTGTAGGGCTTGGCGGCCGGGACCCCGTTCGCGGAGAGGTAGTAGGCGGTGTCCATCTGCAGCGGATCGATACGGTCGCCGGGCACGAAGGCGACGATCTCGATGGTCTTGGCGGTGGGCAGGGGAAGCGACCCCAGATCCTCGTCCGTGATCGGGATCATCGCCCCGTCGGCACCCTCGTACGCCTTTCCGATCTCGTCGCTTCTGACCTCGCGGTCCTCCAGCTCGCACACCTTGCGATAGCGGATGCGCCCGCCGTCCTCGACGTGGATCTGCCGGAAGGAGATCGAGTGGCTCTCGGTGGCGTTGACGAGCTTGATCGGGATGCTGACCAGCCCGAAGGAGATGGCGCCGTTCCATATGGATCGCACGGGGTGAACCTTCCTCCGGTGGCGTCTTTGCCCTGTTTTCGTGGGATTCTCATCGTATGACGCCGATCACGGAGGTGGCGGGGCGAAGGGTGGCCCTCTCCAACCTGGAGAAGGTGATCCACCCGGCGACCGGCTTCACCAAGGGTGAGCTGCTGCACTACTACGCCACCACGGCCGACGTCCTCCTCCCCCACCTCCACGACCGCCCGGTGTCCTTCCTGCGCTACCCGGACGGTCCCGACGGCCAGGTCTTCTTCGCCAAGAACGTGCCGCCGGGTACGCCCGACTGGGTGACGACGGCGCACGTGCCGCGCTCGGAGGGGCCGGCCCGCATGGTCCTGATCCAGGACCTCCCCTCGCTGATGTGGGCGGCGAACCTGGTCACCGAGTTCCACACCCCGCAGTGGCTGATCGACGCCCCCGGCGAGGCCGACCGCATGGTCCTCGACCTGGACCCCGGCCATCCGGCGACGATCGTGGAGTGCTGCGAGGTGGCGCTCTGGCTACGGGAGCGGCTGGCGGCGGACGGGATCGAGGCGTACGCGAAGACGTCCGGCTCGAAGGGCCTGCACCTCCTGACGGCGCCGGCGACCCGCACCCCGTCCGGCGAGATCACGGCGTACGCGAAGGAACTGGCGGTCGAGGCGGAACGCACCCTCCCTCACCTGGTCGTCCACCGCATGACGCGCAGCCTGCGCCCAGGAAAGGTCTTCGTCGACTACAGCCAGAACGCGGCCAGGAAGACCACGGCGACCCCGTACACCCTCCGCGCCCGCGCCGAACCGACGGCGTCGACACCGGTGACGTGGGAGGAGGTAGCGGGGTGTACGAACCCCGCCCAACTCACGTTCAGGGCGGGGGACATCGCGGCCCGGCTGCGGTTGCACGGGGATCTGATGTCACCCCTGCAACCGCAGGCACCATGAGCGTGCTGGTTCCGCCCAGGGGGTCCGCGTCTTCAGCTCTGTTTTCCCTCGCATACGACGGTGCCGTCCAGCGTGTGAGGGATCCGCGAGCCGCAGGCGACCATCCTCCAGTCGAGCCGCAGCGTGTACGGGTCTCCGTTCACGTGGTAGTCGATCCACGCGGTGTCGATGTAGCCGCCCTGCCTACCCACGTCCAGGACGAACAGCAGCTCAGTGAAGCCTGTTCCTTCCTTGTCCTGGTCCGCGCAGCTCTGGGTGATGCGGCTGCCCGCCCGGGCGTCCTTGTAATCACCGGGCGCCTTGCGCTGCTGGAAGTGCGGTGGTGCGCCCAAAGCGGCACCGATCTGGCCGGCGTCGACAGTTGACCTCCACAGCTGCGGAGTGACGGTCCGCAGCTTCAGGGACACCGACTTCGGCTTCACCGGGGCGCGGTAACGGATGCCGTCGACGGTGATGGGATCCCCGTCGGTCGAGCAGAGCAGATAGCTGCCGAACGTCACAGCCCACGGAGCCTTCTTCGGCGCGTAGACCGAAGTTGTACCGGTGTCGGTGTGTGACTGGAGCGGGCCGTCCCCGCTGACGTGCTCCACCCGTTTGTCACCGAACGGCCAACCGGTCAGCAGCGATACCGTCACGGCCACGGCCGTCGCGGCGGCGGCCAGGATCAGTACGCTCTTCCCCTTGCGTCCGCGACGGAGCCGCCGTGCGGGCACGGCGGCTTCCTCGCGCGTGGAACTCCTGGTCACAGTTCCTCTTGGATGCGGTTGTAAAACTGCTGGACCTTGGGCGCATAGCCCGGCTTGTCCGTGTTGCCGCACAACGAGTCGTGTCCGGCGTCCATCTTGTAACTGAGCGTGGAGCCCTTGGTGTAGACCCGCGAAGTGCTCAGGTCGATGCCGATCACCGAACCGAACTTGACGCCGCCGGAGTTCGAGTACGCCTTGCCGGTGCTCTTCGTCCAGGTACCGGCAGGCATGTCGAAGACGCACTTCGCACGGGACAGCCAGTTCGGCGGGTTGGCGTCCACGTGGATCGTCTTGACTCCGCCGGTCTCCGAGACGGCCTTCAACTTGCGGTTGATGATCACGCCGCCGCAATCGTACTTGTACCTGTAGTAGCGCGCCTCGGCCCGGTACGCCATGTTCGGGTTGGTGTCCGGATCCCACTGGAAGTTGAAGCCCTTGGTGTTGGCGACTGCGGCACTGCCGGAGGCGGACCACTTCGTGCCGCGCTTCGTGCCGTAGCCCGGGGCGGCCGGGAAGCCCTCGCCGATGGTGGCCCAGGCGTCGTTCTGGCCGATCTTCGTGGTCGTGCAGGTGTCGGCGCGGGACATGAACGCGGCCTTCGCCCCCTTCGGGGCCTTGCCCAGATGCACATTGGCCTTGGGCGCCCGGCTCACGGCGGAGCGGGCGGTCGCGCTGCGGCCGGAGGCGAGCGGGTCGGCCCAACTCCGGGCCGAGGCGGACCGGGTGGCCGCCACGTCGCCGACGAGACGCACGGACTGGGTCGTCCACGCGCAACTGTCACTCTGCGGGTCGTGGATCTCCAGCTCCAGCGAGACCAGGCCGTTCGAGCCGATGTAGCGGTCCGGCACATCGGCCGGAGCGACCGCGACGCTGAACGAGTTGCCGGTGGTGCTGATCCCCGTGGTGGGCAGCTTCAGCATGGGGACCTTCTCGCCGTCGGCGAGATTGGCCGTCTCTACGGCGGACAGGTCGGCGCGCAACGTGAACCGAGCCCGGTCCAGCGGTATCTAGGTGTCGACCTGCCCGGTGAACGCCACCGGATCCCCGGTTGCCGCCTGTGAAGCGGGTACGTCGACGAGCCCAGCGACGGTGCAGACTCCCGCCGCCGGCAGAGCGAGTTTCCTCGTGATCATGCGGTTCCCCCTATGTACGGCTGCACACACCGGTCAAGCCTGCGTAGGGGATCAAAGCATGCTCGTCACGCGAGGAATCGGATCAAATGGTTCCGACTGTGGTTGAGAAGGCATGTGGTGATTGCTCCTTGGGGTTGCCCTGAGCCTTGGCAACCCCTCTCTACCTTTCCATCGCCGATTCATGACTGCAAACATCACGGATGGAGATCAAACCGACACCGCGCCGCGATCGTGCGGGGACCGGCCGCAGTCAGTCCGGCGAACCGGTCTGCGGGCGGGTCACGCAGTGGATACTTAGGCTCATGATTCGCGCGGTGGTCTTCGACGTCGGCGAGTGTCTCGTGGACGAGACACGGGAGTACGGCACTTGGGCCGACTGGCTCCAGGTGCCCCGCCACACCTTCGCCGCCGTGTTTGGTGCGGTCATCGCCCAGGGGCGTGACTACCGGGAGACGAGACCTTCGAGGAGTTCCGGCCGGGTTTCGACCTGGACGTGGAGCGCGAGAAGCGGGCCGGCGCCGGACATCCCGAAGCGTTCGACGAGACGGACCTCTATGAGGACGTACGGCCGGTACTCACCCAACTCCGGGCCGACGGACTATGGCTGGGCATCGCGGGCAACCAGACGGTCCGGGCCGGGAAGATCCTCCGCGAGCTGTTCAGCGACGACGTCGATCTGATCGGAACGTCGGACGACTGGGGCGCGAGCAAACCGGACCCCGAGTTCTTCCATCGCGTCGCCGAAGTCGTCCCGTTCGCCGACGACGAGATCCTGTACGTCGGTGACCGAGTCGACAACGACCTCCGTCCGGCCGTAGCCGCAGGCATGCACACCGCGTTGGTGCGTCGCGGGCCGTGGGCGACGATCCAGTGGCAGACCGACGAAGCGAAGAAGCTCCCGACGTTCAGGATCGAGAGCCTCGACGAACTGCCCGCCCTGATCCGGGTGGGCCGTCACTGACCATCACAAGGGGGACGCGGTCAGGTCGCCCGGAGCCAGAAGTGCAGCAGGTCGGTGTCGGTGGCGGGGGTGGGCTTGCCGTCCGGGTCGGTGACCGTGGTCACGGTCAGGCCGGCGGTCGTGGCCAGCTTCTCGAAGCCGTCCCGGGTGTACCAGTGCAGGATCCACGGGCGGTCCTCGACGCTGCTGTCCGAGCCGTGGTGGCGTTCGTAGCGCAGCAGGGTCGTCTGTGTCCGGGCCGTCTCGTCGCGTTGCTCGGCGACGACGGAGAAGCGGAGCTCCGCGCCGTCGGGTGCGACGGTCGTGCGCACGTCGCCGAGTTGTTCGGCCGGGGTCGGCGCGGGGGTGAAGAGCGGCACCAGGGCGGTGCCGCCCTCCGCCAGGTGAGCGCGAACCCCGCGGAGGGCGGCCAGCGCCGTGTCGTCGTCGGGCAGCAGGTTGAAGGTCGGTCCGGCGAGGAAGATCGCCCGGTAGCGGCGGGGCAGGTCCAGAGCCTCCATGCGCTGATGGAACACGGTGGCGGCGATGCCCTGTTCGTCCGCCCGGCGGCCGAGACGTTCGAGCATGTCGGCGGAGGAGTCGACGCCGTCGACGTCCAGGCCGCGCCGGCGCAGTTCGAGCAGCGGATCACCGTCCCCGCACCCCAGCTCCAGTGCCGGCAGGCCGGCTCGCTGGATGAAGGCCGCATAGGGCTCGGGGTCCTGGGAGAAGGATTTCAGCGGTGCGTAGAGCTCCGCGACGATGCCGGTGTAGAAGTCAGCTGGGTCCACGTCCGGCACCCTACGCAGGCCGCCGCGTAAGTTCACTCGAATATCAACGGCGCCCCGCTCACGACGAGTTGGCCCAGGTCCCCCGGTCCCGGGCCACCGCGTGCAACGCCTCCACGTCCGCCGGCTTCAGTACGCCCCCCAGTCGCGCCAGCCCCGACAGGTCCGTGTCCACGAGGACCCTGACCTCTCTCAGCGGCACCGTCACCTTCAGATCGGCCGGGCCTGCCAGGGCCAGCACGGGGTGAACCTCCGCCGTCAGGGCGTACGAGGCACGGTCGGCGTCCGAGCGGACCCGGCGCAGGAGGGGGAGGGGGTCGCGGCGGCCCAGGGAGACCATCGGGTCGGCCACCAGGACCCGCTGCTTACGGGCGTACAGGGTGTGGACCGCGAAGAGGCCGCCCGGGCCGATCACCAGGTGGTGGACCCGGTCACCGCCGGGGAGCGGGATCGAGTGCAGGGTGTGCCAGCCCGCGCCCTCCAGCGCCTCCAGGGCCCCGCCCACCGCCTGCTCCGCCGCCAGGGCACGCCTCCGGGGGTCCGGGCGGAGGCGGTGCGGTGGGCCCGGGTCACGGTCCAGGGCGATCTGGAGGGCCTCGCCGGGACGGTTCGGGGCCAGGTCGTCGTCGGGGTGGAGGGAGAGCCGGGCCAGCTCCGCCGGGGTCGGGACCGGGGGCGGGCCCACCGTCACCGGGCCCGTCAGGAACGGGCCCAGGGCTTCCATTACGTCCCCTCTGAGGTCGTCGCTCAGCAGGTTGACCCGGGACGACTCACGGTCGTACCAGGCGACGTTCCGCCCGTCCGTCAGACACACGTACAGCCGTTCGTGGCCTTGGCGCCAGGCCGGTACGACGCGCAGTCCGCTCATCCACCATCACCCCAATCCCCGCATGGCCATGGGAACAGGCGGGGTGCTGCGGGGGCAAGAACCCGGCTACCTTTGGGGAAAGTTGGGGTGGAGTCGGTTGCCCGAGTGGGGAGGCGGCGTAGTTGCGGACCCGCAGGAAACAGCCCGACGTACCGGCCCCTGGCGAGCCCTGGAGCGAGATCGTGCCCGGGCTGTGGATGGGTGGACACGAGTTCACGCGTCGCCCTGGAGAGCTTGAACTCGCCGTGGTGCACGATGAGTTCGACCTGGTCGTGACCCTGCTGAGGCTGCCGGGGTACGGGCCCGATCCCGGCGTCGAGCATCACGTGTGGTCGATTCCGGACGGGCCGCTCGACGGGACCCAGCTCGCCGGTGTGATCCGGCTCGCGGAGACGGTGTGCACCGCGCTGGAGGACGGGCGCAGTGTGCTGGTGCGCTGTTACAGCGGGTACAACCGCTCGGGGCTCGTCGTCGCGCACGCCCTCGTTCACGACGGGCACAGCACCGACGAGGCGATCCGTCTCATCAGATCCCGCCGCTCCCCCTGGGCCCTGCACAACCAGCTGTTCGTCGAGTACCTGCGGACGGGCCTGCCCACGGCCCGGCTGCTGGAGGAGCTGGCCGAGTAGGCGGCATCTGAAACGGTGAGGACCGCCCGAGCCGCCAGGCCGGCCCAGTCAGCCCGATCAGCCCGCCCGGAAAATGCGACTTCCCTGCGAATAAGGTGTCGTGGACGAGGCGACCCCGCCCGCCCCGCCCGTCCCCGCCCGACACAGGAGTGCATTGAATCCTCCCCCAGCTGAAGCAGGGGATTCCTGGCGCACGCTGCCCGCGGGTCAACGACTCGACAGGTCTTCCACGATCAACACCAGCCGGGACGAAACCTGCCCGGTTTGGTACGGCAAAGCTAGGAGGTGCATGTGCTGTCTTGGTTCTCGATCAGCACACGTACGGAGCTCAGTTCTCGCACCGCAAGCCGGGCAGCCTACCCGGTCACGTGGGCGGTCTTTCGCCCTGGAGGCGAGACCCCGTTTCCTGCCCTGCTCCGCAGGAGTCCGATTCCTCCCCGGCCTGAAGGCCGGGGCATCCTCGGAGGACCTCGGTGAACCGCAGCCGCGCCTCCTCCCGTGTCCCCCTCGCCGCCCTGGCTCTGACCCTCGCCGTCCTCGCCTCCGGCTGCGGTGACGCCGGCGGGCTGCGGGGCGCCGGGCCGACCGCCACCGCCGTCAGCCCCGCCCGGCTCTGGCCCGACCTGCCCGCCGCCTCCAGCCCCGCCTGGGACTACGGCGAGGCCGAGACCGAGACCGTGAAGGGCATCACCGCCCCCGGTGACGACATCCACAAGGTCGACCCGGTGGCCGTCGTACGGGCGGAGATCGCCACCCACCACGACGTGTACACCGCCGACAACTCCCCGTACGCCGGGACGGCCGCCCGTATGGCCGCCTGCGGCCGGAAGGGCCGTACGGGCACCGGCGAAACGGGCGGCAGCGGGACCGGCGCCTGTCCCGTCCTCAAGGCCTACTACCGCGACCTCACCGGCGACGGCCGCGACGACATGGCCCTCGGTTTCCGGCTGCTGCCGGGCAACGGGACGGCCGTACGCGTGTACACCTTCCAGCGGCACAAGCTGGTGCAGATCATGGCCAACGACGACGCCGTGACCGCCGTGGAACTGGCTGGCCGGGCCGTGATCATCCGCTCGCCGTCGCAGATCCCGGGGTACGAGTACCGCACCCAGTGGACCTGGGACGCCGACCAGAAGGCGATGCTGCTCACCCGGGACGAGTTCCTGCGCACCGGCAAACCCAAGCGCGCCCACGCCCCCGTGGCGTCGTCCTCGGCCTCCACCTCCGCCGCTTCGTCGGGCTCCTCGTCCGCGAGTGCCCGGTGAGGGTCGCGCTGCCCGGATGGGCAGGCACTCTCGCCGCCAAGGCCGCGCTGTTCATCACGGGGATGTGCTGCGCGCTCGCCGCCCTGCTCGGCGTCCTCGTGCATGTCTCGGTGACCCATCAGACCGTCGACCAGGCCCGTGACCGCGCCCTGTCCCGACTGGTGGAGGCCACGGACGCGTACGAGGCCGGGGACGCCCTCCGGCCCCACACCGGCATCGACCCCGAGGGGCTGCCGAAGGCGCTGCGGGCGCTCGCGGCGGCCGGGGAGCGCGGCACGATGGTCACCGACCACGACGGGGTGCCGACGATGTGGGCGGCCGGTCCGGCGGACGGCGGGCACGCGCTCGCCGTGGCGCTCGACTACTCGCAGAGCGCCCGTACGATCGAGGGCCTCGACCGGGCCATCCTGTGGTCGTCGGGCCTCGCCATCGGCGCGACGCTGCTGGTCGGCGCGTTCGCGGTGACCCGGGTGACCCGTCGGCTGCACGCGACCGCCCAGGTGGCCCGCCGGATCAGCGCCGGCGACCTGGACGCCCGCGTCGGTGACTCCCGTACGCAGGATCCGAACCGTTCGCCGGACGAGGTCGCCGCCGTCGCCGCCGCGCTCGACACCATGGCCGCCTCGCTGCAGCGCAAACTGCTCAGCGAGCAGCGCTTCACCGCCGACGTGGCCCACGAACTGCGCACCCCGCTCACCGGGCTGCACGCGGCGGCCGAACTGCTGCCGCCCGGGCGGCCGACCGAGCTGGTCAGGGACCGGGTCGCCGCGCTGCGTACGCTCACCGAGGACCTGCTCGAGATCTCCCGGCTGGACACGGGCAAGGAGCGGCTGGAGGTCGACACCGAGGCGCTCGGCGCCCTCGCCGAACGGGTCGTGCGGATCGTGCGTGCCTCGGGAAACTCGGCGCAGCCGGCGACCTCCGGGAGTGCGGGGGCCCCTGGATCCGACACGGAGATCGTCGTCGTCCGGGACACCCGCGTCGACACCGACCGACGTCGGCTCGAACGGGTGCTCGGCAATCTGGTCGCCAACGCCCACCGGCACGGCCGTACGCCCGTGACGCTGACCATCGACGGGCCGGTCGTGACCGTGCGGGACCACGGTGACGGCTTCCCGGAGTACGTGGTGGAGCACGGGCCGCAGCGGTTCCGTACGGAGGGCGGGGCGACCGGACACGGGCTGGGGCTGACGATCGCGTTGGGCCAGGCGGAGGTACTGGGCGCCCGGCTGACCTTCACCAACATGCCGGACAGTGCGGGCGGCGGCGCTCTGGCCACGCTCACCCTGGCCGAATCGCGGGGGCTCGCCACCAACGGCCCAGCGTGACGGGCGCCTTACACGACCGGCTCCTAGCGTGGCGGTTAGTCAGCTCTGTCCGGCCAAAGGAGCCCACATGTCACCGCGGACCACCCTGACCCGCCTCGGCATAACCGCCGCCGCCACCGCGCTCTCCCTCGGGGCCGTCACCCCGGCACTCGCGAGCCCCGCCGACGACGACTGGGGCAGCAGCTGGAACCAGAACCAGAACCAGCAGCCGCCGAACAACCAGAATCAGAACCCGAACCAGAATCAGAACAACCAGAACAATCCGAACAACAACGGCGGCGGCGGGCAGCAACAGCAGAGCAACAGCAGCTGGAACCAGCAGGGCGGCAACCAGCAGAGCGGCAACGGCGACTGGGGTCAGCACAACAACACCAGCAGCAACACCGTCCTCTACAAGGGGATCGTCACCGCCACCAGCGGACTGCGGCTGCGCAGCGCGCCGAATCGCGGCAGCGCCATCATCCGGGTCGTCCCCAAGGGCGCGATCGTCACCATCTTCTGCAAGGTCGGCGGTGAGAACGTCGACGGCAACTCGCTCTGGTACCTCCTCACGGACGGCACCTGGGCCTGGGGCGCCGCCCGCTACATCGACAACATCGGCGCCGCGCCACGCTTCTGCTGACCGATAAGTCGTGAGCTTTGGGTAGATTCCGGACATGACGAAGCCCGGAACCACCGTGGCGGCGGAGTACGAGGAATCCCCGAAGCCCTGGCTCTCGGAGCCCGCCGATCCCTCCGATCCCGCCCCGCGCGTCCCCCGGCGCCGTGGCATCGAGCTGGCCCTCATCGTCGTCGCCGTCCTCCTCTGCGTGTACGGCTACTGCGATGTGGGCCTCGCGAGGAACGGCACCGTCCCGCCCGGCGCCGCCGGCTACGGCGCCGGGCTCGGCGTGCTCGCGCTCCTCGCCCATGTCGCGGTACGCCGGCGCGCCCCCTGCGCCGACCCGCTCCTGCTGCCCATCGGCGTGCTGCTCAACGGCCTCGGTCTGGTCCTCATCCACCGGCTCGACCTGGAGACGCCGGGGCACCGGGCCGCCCCCGCCCAACTCGTCTGGTCCACGGTCGGCGTGGCACTGTTCGTCGTGGTCGTCGTGCTGCTGCGCGACCACCGTGTCCTCCAGCGGTACGCGTACGTCTGTGTGGCCGCCGCCCTCGTCCTGCTGACCCTTCCGATCTTCTTCCCGTCGGTGAACGGGGCCCGCATCTGGATCCGGATCGCCGGATTCTCCATCCAGCCGGGCGAGTTCGCGAAGGTGCTGCTGGCGGTCTTCTTCGCCGCGTACCTAGCCGCCAACCGGAACGCGCTCGCGTACACCGGCCGCCAGATCTGGCGGCTCAGCCTTCTCCAGCTTCCCACCGGACGGGTCCTCGGCCCGATCGTGGCGATCTGGCTGATCAGCGTCGGCGTGCTGGTCCTGGAGCGCGACCTCGGCACCTCGCTCCTCTTCTTCGGCCTCTTCGTGGTCCTCCTGTACGTGGCCACGGGCCGCACCGGCTGGATCGCGGTCGGTCTGGCGCTGGCCGCGCTGGGCGCCTTCGCCGTCGGCACCCTCGAACCGCACGTCCACAGCCGGGTCGAGGACTGGCTGCACCCGTTCGCGACGATCGAGGCAGGTCAGGGGCCCAACCAGCTCTCCCAGTCGCTGTTCGCGTTCGCGGCGGGCGGCATGCTCGGCACCGGGCTGGGGCGCGGCCACTCGATCCTGATCGGCTTCGCGGCCAAGTCGGACTTCATCCTGGCGACGGCCGGCGAGGAACTCGGGCTGGCCGGTCTCGCCGCGATCGTCATCCTGTACGCCCTTCTGGTGGAGCGCGGCTACCGGGCCGGCCTCTCGCTGCGCGACCCCTTCGGCCGGCTGCTCGCGGTCGGCCTCGCCTCGATCGTGGCGCTCCAGGTGTTCGTGATCGCGGGCGGGGTGTCGGGCCTCATCCCGCTCACCGGTATGGCGATGCCGTTCCTGGCGCAGGGAGGTTCGTCCGTCGTCACCAACTGGATCATCGTGGCGCTGCTGATCCGGATCAGCGACTCGGCCCGCCGCCGGCACACGGACGACGACGGGCGGACCACACCATGACGAGACAGCCCGAACGGGCGCGAAAACCACGGCAGATGACGCGTTGCATCAAGCACGCCGCCCTCTTCTGCGCCCTGCTGCTCCTCGCCCTTCTCGTCAACGTCACCCGCGTCCAGGTCGTCCAGGCCCAGCGCTACGACGACAACCCGGCCAACCGCCGCCAGGTGATCGCCCGTTACGGCCAGCCACGCGGACCCATCCTGGTCGGCGGCCGGCCGGTCACCGGGTCCACCGACACCGGGGAGCAGCTCCGCTACGAACGGACGTACAAGAACGGCCCGTTGTACGCCCCGGTCACCGGCTTCGCCTCCCAGGTGTACGGCACGACGTTCCTGGAGCACGCGGAGGACGGCGTCCTGTCGGGCACCGATCCGCTGCTCTCCCCGCTCCCGCTGTGGAACGACGTGACACGGGCGCGGAACCCCGGCGGCAAGGTGGTGACGACCATCGACCCGGCCGCTCAGCAGGCCGCCTTCGAGGGGCTCGCCGGGCGCAAGGGCGCGGTGGCGGCCGTGGAGCCGTCGACCGGGCGCATCCTCGCCCTGGTCTCCGCGCCGTCGTACGACCCCGCCGTACTGTCCGGCAACAGGCGTTCCGTGGAACGAAGTTGGCGGCGGCTGAACGGCGATCCCGACAAGCCGATGCTCAACCGGGCGGCGCGGCAGACCTATCCGCCGGGTTCGACGTTCAAGGTGGTCACGGCGGCGGCGGCCCTCGACGCCGGGGTGATCACCGATCTGGACGAGCCGACCCGCTCCCCCGACCCGTACCGCCTCCCCGGTACGTCCACGGTGCTGACGAACGAGGGCGACGGCTGCGCGGACGCCTCGCTGCGGGAGGCGTTCACCTGGTCGTGCAACACGGTCTTCGCCAAGCTGGGCGTGGACGTGGGGGTCGCCGGTCTGGCGGCCACGGCGGACGGCTTCGGTTTCAACGACTCGGGGCTGCGCATCCCCTTCTCGGTCGCGCGGAGCACCCTGGACCGGCACGTCGACAGAGCGCAGCTGGCGCTGTCCGCGATCGGCCAGTACAACACGCGGGCCACGCCGTTGCAGATGGCACTGGTCGCGGCGGCGGTCGCCAACGGCGGTCAGGTGCCGTCCCCTTACCTGGTGGACCGGTCAACCACCGCTCGTGGCACGACGGTTGCCACACCGGGGGTACGGAGCCGGCTCCGGGCGATGAGTCCGTCGACGGCCGTACGGATGCGTGAGCTGATGCGGGACGTCGTGGAACGGGGTACCGGCACCAACGCGGCGATCCGGGGGGCCGTGGTCGGCGGCAAGACCGGTACCGCCCAGCACGGCATCGGCAACTCCGGTACGCCGTACGCCTGGTTCGTGTCATGGGCGCAGGGCGGAGGGGACGTCGAGCCGACGGTGGCCGTCGCGGTGGTGGTCGAGGACGCCTCCGCCGACCGTACGGACATCAGCGGGGGCGGGACGGCGGCGCCGATCGCCCGGGCGGTGATGGAGGCGGTGCTCGGCAGGTGAGATATGAGGGTGCGAGGGCCGGTCCCCCGACCTACCGTGCGGCCATGACGCCATCAACGGAAGCCGCGTACGGACTCGCCCACGAACTGGCCCAGGTCAACATCGGTCGTCTCAAAGCCCCTCTGGAATCGGCGCAGTTGAAGCCGTTCGCCGACGGCCTCGATCCTGTCAACGCCGTCGCCGACGCCTCGGACGGGTTCGTCTGGAGGCTGCAGGGCGAGACGGGTGACGCGACGGACACGCACATGTTCGACGACGAGTGGATCCTGGTGAACATGTCGGTGTGGCGGGACACGAACGCGCTCACGGCGTTCATGTACCAGGGGCAGCACCGGGAACTGCTGGCGCGCCGGAGGGAGTTCTTCGAGCGGCTGGCGGAGGCGGTCACGGCTCTGTGGTGGGTGCCGGCGGGACACCGGCCGACCGTGGAGGAGGCGGAGACCCGCCTCCTCCATCTGCGTGCGCACGGACCGACCGAGTACGCGTTCACCCTGCGTACGTCGTTCCCGCCGGGCCCCGCGAGCCCGGCGTCGGACCCGGGCGTGGAGTCGCTCAGCCGATCGGCTTCCTGATCTCCTCGCGGATCTTGACGGCGGTCTCGGCCGCCGCCGCGAGGTCCACCTGAGCGGGCTTCTTCGTGACCGTGTCGGCGGTGATCTCGGCGACGGAGGCACCGGTGTTGCCGTCCACCCAGCCGCAGACGGGGATGGTGATCTCCGTACCGAGCTGGGTCTGGACGAGCACCTCGCAGGTCACGGTCACGTCGGAGCCGGCCGGCTTGAAGTCCTTGGGCTTGACGGCGACCTTGGCACCCTTGCCGCCGGCCGCGCCCTCCATCATGTTGTCGCGGGCCAGGCCGGTGTTCTTGAACCGCCCGTACATGCCGGAGATCACCAGCGTGCCCTGCGCCTGGTCACCGCCGAGGCTGTACTGACCGACCACCGCCTTGGTGTCCCGGGCGTCCCAGGCACCGTCAGCCTCGTCCTCGATGGTCTTGCCCTCGGCGCCGGAGAGGTCGCTCGCGAGCTCGTACTTGTCGTCGAGCACCTTCTGCGGCAGCGTCAGCTTGTACTCGGCGTCGGGAAACCCGGTGTCGGACTTCGCGCCGATCCAGTAGAGGCCGGCCACGCCCGCCACGGCCAGCACGACGACACCGCCGACGATGCCGAGGATCAGGCCGAGCCGGCTCTTCCTGGGCGGCAGCACCGGCGCACCCCAGGGAGCGGGGGCGGGCGCGCCGTAGGGCTGCTGCTGCCCGTAGGGGGACGGGGGCGGAGGCTGCTGCTGGCCGTACGGACCCGGCTGCGGGGCCTGATACGGCGGCGGAGGCGGCTGCTGGCCGTAGGGGCCCGGCGTCGGGGGCGGGCCATAGGGGTTCTCGGGCGGCTGGGGCGGCGGAGTCGTGGACACGCCAGAACGCTACTGCACTCGGGTGACCGCGTAAGCCTCGCATAAGGCTACGCGCGAGTACGTCCAGGGGATTGACCGACTTGCTGACAAGCGGTCTCATAAGAATGTGACGACAGTGACCGAAGCCGAGATACTCCGCGACGCCCTCGGGGTGCTGAAGGACCGCGAGCAGGTGGCCGAGCGCCTCCTCGACGCGTCCGCGAAACACTCCTTCGACCCCGACAGGGAACTGGACTGGGACGCCCCCTTCGAGGACGGCAAGTGGTTCTGGCCGCCCGAGCTGGTCTCCCTGTACGGCACTCCGCTGTGGAAACGGATGAGCGAGGAGCAGCGCATCCTGCTCTCCCGCCACGAGGCGGCGGCGCTCGCCTCGCTCGGCATCTGGTTCGAGATCATCCTGATGCAGCTCCTCGTACGGCACATCTACGACAAGGCGGCGACGAGCGCGCACGTCCGTTACGCCCTGACGGAGATCGAGGACGAGTGCCGTCACTCGAAGATGTTCGCCCGTCTGATCAGCCGCGGCGGCACCCCCTACTACCAGGTCAGCCGGGCGCACCAGAACCTCGGCCGCTTCTTCAAGACGGTGTCGACCACCCCCGGTTCCTTCACGGCGACCCTGCTCGGCGAGGAGGTCCTCGACTGGATGCAGCGCCTGACGTTCCCGGACGAGCGCGTCCAGCCGCTGATCAGGGGCGTGACGAGAATCCATGTGGTGGAGGAGGCCCGCCACGTCCGCTACGCCCGGGAGGAACTCCGCCGCCAGATGGTGACGGCCCCGAGGTGGTCCCAGGAGTACACCCGCGTCACGTCCGGCGAGTTCGCCCGCGTGTTCTCGGTCGCCTTCGTCAACCCGGACGTCTACGCGAACGTGGGGCTGGACCGGGCGGAGGCGGTGGCCCAGGTGCAGGCCAGCGGGCATCGACGCGAGGTCATGCAGACCGGCGCGAAGAAGCTGACGGACTTCCTGGACGACATCGGGGTGCTGCGGGGTGTCGGCCGACGGCTGTGGAGGTCTTCGGGGCTGCTGGCGTGATGTCGGAGTGCGGGCCCGTGGGGGC
>NZ_AEJB01000387.1 GCF_000331005.1 Streptomyces turgidiscabies Car8 | reverse complement strand
CGAACGCGGTGAACGCTGAGGTGAACCGCGGGTCAGTAGACCGGCTTGTGCGGCTCGATCTGGTTGACCCAGCCGATCACACCGCCGCCGACGTGGACCGCGTCCGAGAAGCCGGCGGACTTCAGGACCGCGAGGACTTCCGCACTGCGGACACCCGTCTTGCAGTGCAGGACGATCTTCTTGTCCTGCGGGAGGGTCGCCAGGGCGGTGCCCATGAGGAACTCGTTCTTCGGGATCAGCTTGGCGCCGGGGATCGAGACGATCTCGTACTCGTTGATCTCGCGGACGTCGATGATCTCGATGTTCTCGCCGTCGTCGATCCACTCCTTGAGCTGCTTGGGAGTGATCGTCGCGCCGGCCGCCGCCTCCTGGGCCTCCTCGGACACGACACCGCAGAAGGCCTCGTAGTCGATGAGCTCGGTGACGGTCGGGTTCTCACCGCAGACCGCGCAGTCGGGGTCCTTGCGGACCTTCACCTGGCGGTACTGCATCTCCAGGGCGTCGTAGATCATCAGACGGCCGACGAGGGGCTCGCCGATGCCCGCGAGGAGCTTGATGGCCTCGTTGACCTGGATGGAACCGATGGACGCGCACAGCACGCCCAGGACGCCGCCCTCGGCGCAGGAGGGAACCATGCCGGGGGGCGGGGGCTCCGGGTAGAGGCAGCGGTAGCAGGGGCCGTGCTCGGACCAGAAGACGGAGGCCTGGCCGTCGAAGCGGTAGATCGAACCCCAGACGTACGGCTTGTTCAGCAGCACGCACGCGTCGTTGACCAGGTAGCGGGTCGCGAAGTTGTCCGTGCCGTCGACGATCAGGTCGTACTGGCTGAAGATCTCCATCACGTTCTCGGCCTCGAGCCGCTCTTCGTGAAGGACCACGTCGACGTACGGGTTGATGCCCAGCACCGAGTCGCGGGCGGACTGGGCCTTGGAGCGGCCGATGTCCGCCTGGCTGTGGATGATCTGGCGCTGCAGGTTCGACTCGTCGACCTCGTCGAACTCCACGATGCCGAGCGTGCCCACGCCCGCGGCGGCCAGGTACATCAGCGCCGGCGAACCCAGGCCGCCGGCGCCCACACAGAGCACCTTGGCGTTCTTCAGCCGCTTCTGCCCGTCCATCCCGACATCGGGGATGATCAGGTGGCGGGAGTACCTGCGGACCTCGTCTACGGTGAGCTCGGCAGCGGGCTCAACCAGGGGTGGCAGCGACACGGGGACTCCGTTGGTCGGTCAATCACTACAGTTGTTCTCCCCGTAACACTGCCACGCCCTTCTTCATTCCGAGACACCCGTTCCGAGGCGCGAGACGATGTCGTCCCAGTAGCCGGGCATGGTCTCCCAGGGTTCGGCGCGGCCACCGCGGTCCGTGCGGTCGGTGAACCAGATCGTGGCCGCGCCCTGCCAGCGGGCGATACGCAGCGCCTCGTCGAGATGACCGAGCGGCAGCCCGTGCACGAAGTGGCAGAACCGCTCGGGCGGATGGTCGGCTGTCCACTCGGCCACCTGCGACCAGCGGTAGTCACTCCAGTGGCCGGAGAACGTGACGAGCTGGTCGGCGTGCTCCGCGTAGTCCGGATGCGGATGGGCGCCGTGGCCCAGGACGATGTGCGCGTCGCCGTCCGCCGCGCGGAGCGTGCCGACCGTGCGGCGGATCTCGGGGAGCGCGGCGCGGTCGGTCGGGCAGCGGTCCAGGAGGAAGCCGTCCGCCTTGTACCAGTCGCGGTATCGCTGCGCCTCGGCGCTCAGCTCACCGTGCGGGCGGGCGCCGTTGGCCGTGTCGAGGTGGCCGAGGACACGGACACCCGCGTTGCGCAGGCGCCCGGCGGCCTCCAGACAGTGCGGATCGGGGCGGCTTCCCGGGCCGTCGGCGACGTTGAGGACGACCCAGTGCAGGGGCATTCCCGGGCGGGCGAGTTCACCCCACTCGGTCGGCGCGACGAGGGGATGCGCGAAACCCGGAATGCCGAAGCCGGTGCGTACGCCGGTGCTGGCGGTGCCTGCCTTGGCACTGGTCAGATGCGGCATGCCGCCTCCATCCAGATGTCGGCGAGGGACTCCTCCAGGTTGATCCGGGGCCGCCAGCCGAGCCGGTCGCGTGCGGTGCGTACATCGGCCTGCTGCCAGCTGCCACAGCCGTCCGGGTACGGGTACGCGACCGGGGCCGCGTGGTCCGGGTCGGGTCGGGGGTGGCCGATGGACGCCCGCAGGGGGCCGGGCGGCCCGTCGAGTTCGTGCAGCGCGCCGCCGTACCCGGCCACGCGGGCGAGGACGGACGCGGCGTCCCGCAGACGCACGGCGCGGCCGGAGCCGATGTTGATGACGCCCTGCGCGGCCGAGAGCGACGCGGCGTGGACGGCCCGTGCGACGTCCCGTACGTCGATGAAGTCGCGCTGCGCGCCCAGGCCGCCGAGCTTGAGCTCGCCGTCGCCGGACTGCATCGCGCGGCGCATCGCCTCGGCGAGGCGGCCGAGCGGTGAGCCGGCGGGCGTGCCGGGCCCGGCCGGCGAGAAGACGCGCAGGACGACGGCGTCGAGACCGGACCCCAGGACCAGTTCGGTGGCGGCGAGTTTGCTGACGCCGTACGGGCCGCCGGGGCGGGGGACGGCGTCCTCGGCCGTGGAGGACCCGGGCTGGCTGGGGCCGTACTCGGCGCCGCAGCCGAGCTGGACGAGACGGGCGCCGCAGCCGCTGCGCCGCAGTGCCTCGCAGACGGTGGCGACGGCGACCGTGTTGTGCCGGGTGAGTTCGCGGGCCCCGCCTCGGGTGGCGCCCGCGCAGTTGACGACCACTCCGGGGTGGACCGCGTCGAGGAAGCGGGTGAGTGCGCCGGGGCTGCCGGACGCGAGGTCGAACCGGACGTCGGCGTCGTCGCCGCGGCCCAGGGCGGTGAGCTGCACGGCCGGGTCGGCGAGCAGTCGGTCGGCGACGAAGCGGCCGAGGTAGCCGTTGGCTCCGATCAGCAGAACCCTCATCGGACGGCTCCCTCGGCGGATTCTCCGGCTCCAAGTCGGGAGGTGATCATCGGTGTACTCCTTCGGGAATTACGGGTGTCGTTGGTGGTGGAGGGCCGGGCATCGCGGAAGCGGGCGCCTGCCGTGGTCGTGGTCCGGGACGTCATCCGGCCTCACCCGGCATCGCGTGCGCCGACGCCCTGGTCAGCGTGCGGGTGGCGTGGAACAGGAGGACCAGGGCGGCCCCCGCGCAGGTCGCGGCCGGGATGCCTGCCGGACTCCAGGCGGCCACGACCGTGTCCACGGGGGCGGCCAGGAAGGCGCATCCGGGCAGGTGCGACGCGAAGGCGCAGGCCAGGGCCGCCGCCTCCGTCACGGTCGCCGCGCCGAGGACCACTGCCGGGGCCCGGGTGAAGCCGTGAGCCGTGAGGAGGCGGGCCAGCAGGAGCAGGGCGCCGAGGGTGACTGTCGTGGTGTAGGCCGCCGGTGCGCGCAGGACCGTCGCGGAGAGCGCGACGAGCGCCGCCGACGCGCAGAGGAACAGGGCGAAGGCGCCCAGGAGGAGGGGTTTCACGGCTGCGGTGAAGTCCGCCAGGCCGCGGCTGGCGGCCAGCTTGCGCCGGGCTCCCGCCGCGAAGAGGTGGGCACACCAGGCAGCCGGCGCACAGGCCAGCGTGAGGGCCAGCACAGGTGCGGTCGACAGGTCCCGGACGGCGGTCGGGAATCCGCCGGGGCCGCCCGTCAGCGCGGCGGTGAGCAGGTCGTCGCCCAGGAGTGCGTACGCGAGGAGCCAGTAGGTGCACGCGCGCGTGGAGGGCGGGGTGTGGCTCCCGTACGTGCCGGGGGCCGCCGGGTGGGACCTGGGGCCCAGTGGCCCCCGGCCCAGTGCCGCGCGTACGGCGAGCGCGACGGCCAGGGCGCCCAGCGTCGCCACGGCCGGCCGGACCCGGCCCTCGGTGAGGTGCAGGCCCGCCACCGTCGCCGCGCACAGGGCACCCGGCAGCAGGGAGAGCAGCACCCAGTCGGCCCGGACGCGGGGTGCGGGCGTCGGGGTGGGCCGGGGTGCCGTTTCCGTTTCCCGGGAGACGCGGGCGTACAACTCCTCGGCCAGCGAGAACACGTCCCGGTGTCGGAAGCGGGCGGCCGTCCGGTCCGTCATGCCGTGGGCTTCCAGGCCTGCGGCGATCTCCAGCGGATCCACCGCCCGCTCGCACAGCTCACGGTGCCTGTGCATGAGCGCCTTCACGGGGTCCCCGGTCCCTCGGCGCGCGGCACGGGGGTTGGACGTGGTCGTCTGTGTCTGCTCCTGCGTCTCCCGTGCGTTCGTCTCGGCGGCGCCCATGAGCCACTCCTCCGAGTGCTCGTCCCAGCCTCCGGGGCTGTCCGGTGTCCCCGGGCGGTCCAGTTCTCCCAGCTCGCTCATCGCACGCCCTCCCCGGCCGGCACGGGGGTCGCCTGTACCGGTGCGGAAGCGCGTCCTGTCGCCCAGCTGGGCCCGCCCCGGGCCACCACGCCTATGCCGGCCTGCGTCCAGCGGCCGGGGACGTGGGCCTCCGCCGGGACGGCGAACGGGAGCGGCTCGCCGGCGTGGTCGAGGACCACTCTGCTGACGGGACAGCGCGAGACGACCTCCAGGTAAATGCCGCGAAATGCCTCGACGTTCTGCTCGACGGTGAACAGTTCGAGGGCACGGGCGCGGGCGGCGGCGCCCAGGCGTTCGCGGCGCGCCGGGTCGCGCAGCAGCGCCACGCACGCCTCCGCGAGCGCCCTCGGGTTGCGCGGGGGCACCACGAGCCCCGTTCCGCCGATGATCTCGACCACCGCGCCGACGTCCGTCGACACGGTCGCCCGGCCGCAGAACATGGCCTCGACCAGGCTGATCGGGAAGCCCTCGACGACACTCGACAGGACGACGACCGCGCCCGCCGCGTACGCCTCCGTGAGGGTCGGCGCCTCGGGGCCGCCGATCTCCTCGAACGACACCGGGTTGTCGCCGACCGCGTGCATGCCCTCGGCCTCGTCGGGGAAGAGCTGCGCCGCCAGCGCCCGGCAGTGACCGAGATACGCCTCGCTCTCGGCTCCCGTGGCCGCGCCGATGATGCGCAGGCGGGTCTTCGGCTCCTCCTTGCGGACCTCCGCGAAGGCGTGCAGGAGGGAGACCAGATCCTTGGCGGGCTCGATACGGCCGACCCAGATCAGCGTGTCGGGGTCCGCGGTCTCCGGCGACTCGCCCACTTCCGCGAAGTGGGACGCGTCCATGCCCGGGTACACGGTCCGCAGCTTCTCCCGGTCGGCCCCGCATCTCTCCTGCCAGCGGCGGGTGTGCGTGTTGCCGGGGGTGACGAGCTCGGCCCGCCGGTAGACCTCCGAGGCCAGATGGCCGTGGAAGGCCGCGAGCAGGGACCGTACGGCCGGGGCGCTGTCGTCGGCGCCCGAGGCCAGGTAATGCGCCCGCAGCGGGACTCCGTACTCGGTGACCAGGAGGGGTACGCCGGAGAAGTGGTGGGCGAGCAGTCCGGGGAGTGCCGCCGGGCCGCCGGCCGCGGCATGGCAGAGGTCGACCGAGCCGAGCCCGTCGTCCTCGTACCAGTCGAGCGAGAGGGGGCGCAGAGCGCGTTCCAGTTGCGCGGCGACGGTGAGCAGATCCGGGACGCGCGCCTCGCGCGCCGCTCCTGGGGCGCCGGGCGCACGACAGGCGCGCTCAAGGGCGCGTACGGCGGCTTCGGAGCGGAGTGCTCCCACCAGTCCGTCCTCGTCCCGGGCGAGTTCGGCGAGACCGTACAGCGCGCTGCCGAAACGGTCCGCCTCAGCGGTGGAGGGGGTCGATCCGTCCGTCGCCTTCCCCGTGTCGGGCCCGCCGCACAGCACCGCGGCCAACTCTCCGTAGGCCTCGGCGAACCGGCGGCGGGCGCGGCGGCCGTACACCACGCCGTCGTCCTCGGCCGTCCACAGTGGCGCGGTCCGTACCCGGCTGACCTGCGACGGGAGTTCGATCCAGCCCTCGTCCTCCTGCCGCTCACTGCGACTGAGCGCGTAGATGTCGAACTCGTGTCCGCCGAGCCCGCGCACGAGCCGGTCGCACCAGAGTCTGGCGTCACCGCTCACATACGGATAGCCACCCTCCGTCAGCAGTCCGATGCGCACGAGCACACCCCCGATCTCCCTTGTGGGGAGCCGCCGTTGACCCGGCGGCTCGCAGCGGGACGAACGTATGCGGACATGACGGTGGTGCGACGGACGGTTGTCCGTCACACCACCAAAAGGGGTGAACGGTCGTAACTTTCCCGCGCGGATCGCGTTCCGTCGCGCTAAGAGATCATTCGAGCACCAATGGTGACGAACACCCGTGCGGTCAGGCGGGGGTCAACTCCTGGCGGGCGGCGCGCCGTCGGGCGGCGATCTCCGGGTCGAGAGCGGGTCCGGCGGCCAGCAGTTGCCGGGTGTAGGGGTCCCTCGGATTGTCGTACACCTCGTCGGCGGGCCCCGATTCGACGATCCGGCCCCGCCGCATCACCGCGACGCGGTCGCTGACCTGGCGTACCACGGCGAGATCGTGGGCGACGAACACCAGCGCGAGGCCGAGTTCGCGCTGCAACTCGCCGAGCAGGGCGACCACCTGGGCCTGGGTCGTGACATCGAGCGCCGAGACCGGCTCGTCGCAGACGATGACGCGGGGTTCGGCGGCCAGTGCCCGTGCGATGCCCACGCGTTGGCGTTGGCCGCCGCTGAACTCGTGCGGATAGCGGCCGTAGTGCGCCGGGTCGAGCCCCACCCGCTCCAGCAGCTCCCCCACGCGCCCACGGACACGCCTCTCGTCCTTCTCGCCGCGTGCCCGCAGCGGGTCGGCGATCGACTCGCCCACGCTGCGACGGGGGTTGAGGGAGGAGACCGGGTCCTGGAACACCATCTGCACGGCCGGCCCGGCCCCGGACCGCACGTGCCCCTCGTAGCGCACCTCGCCGGCCGTCGGCTCCAGCAGTCCGACCAGCATCCGTCCGAGGGTCGTCTTTCCGCTGCCGCTCTCGCCGACGATCCCGAGGGTCTCGCCCCGGCGCACGGTCAGCGACACGTCGTCCACGGCCGCGAACGCCCGCTTCCCGCGCCCGAACTCGCGCCGCAGGCCGGCTGCCTCCAGCACCACCTCGCGGGCGTCGGAGGCCTCCTGGGGGACTCGTCGCACGTCCACGCGCGGTACCGCGGCGAGCAGTTCGCGCGTGTATGCCTCGGCGGGCGCCCCCAGAACGGCTGAGACCGGGCCGTGCTCGACGGCGCGCCCGTGCCGCATCACCAGCACGTCGTCGACACTCTCCGCCGCCACGCCGACGTCGTGCGTGACGAGCAGCAGTCCCATGCCGGTCTCCGCGCGCAGCGTGTGCAGCAGGTCGAGGATCTGGGCCTGGACGGTGACGTCCAGGGCGGTCGTGGGCTCGTCGGCGATCAGCAGGTCGGGCTCGCAGGCGAGCGCCATGGCGATCAGCGCGCGCTGGCGCATCCCGCCGCTGAACTCGTGCGGCCGGGACCGGGACCGCCGCAGGGCGTCCGGGATTCCGACCCGGTCCAGCACGTCGACGGCACGCGCGCGTGCGGCCCGCCGGGACGCCTTCGTGTGCACCCGGTACACCTCGGCGATCTGGTCACCGACCGCGTAGTACGGGTCGAGGGAGGACAGCGGGTCCTGGAAGACCATCGCCGCCTTCGCCCCGCGCAGCCGCCGCAGCTCGGCCTCGGACGCCCGCTGTACGTCGGTTCCGGCGACGCGGACCCTGCCGCCGACCTCAGCACCCGTGCCGCGATGCAGCCCCAGCAGGGCGGACGCGACCGTCGACTTGCCCGAGCCGGACTCGCCGACCAGGCCCAGTGCGGCGCCCTTCGCCAGCCGGAACGACAGCCCGTCCACGGCGAGCAGGGAGCCGAAGGCGACCGTCAGACCGTCGACCCCCACAAGAGCCCTGTCAGCCGTGCTGCCCTGCGAGCCGTCCTCCTGAGCCTCAATTGAGGCCTTGTCCAAGCTCATACGAGCACCACCCGTCGATCGGCCACCGCGTACAGCACATCCGCGACGGCGTTGGCGATGACCACGAAGAAACCGGTGACCAGGACCATGCCGACGACCACCGGCAGGTCGACCACCTTGACCGCCTCGACGAGCTCCTGTCCGATACCGGGCAGCCCGAAGAGCGTCTCGGTGAGCACCGCGCCGCCGAACATCGATCCGAAGTCCGTGGCACTCAGGGCGATCAGGGGCGCCACCGCGCCGCGCAGCGCGTGCCGCCCGATGACGGACCGCTCCCCGACGCCGTACGCGCGAAAGGTGCGTACGTGGTCCTCCGCGAGTGTCTCCAGCATCGACACCCTGGTCAGACGGGCGTACTTGGCGGACTCGATGAGGGCGAGCGACAGCCAGGGCAGCAGCAGGTTCCAGGCCCACTGTTCGGGATCGTCGGCGAAGGGCACGTACTGCGGGAAGGGCAGCAGCTCCAGCTGGCCGCAGACGACGATCATCAGGATCAGGCCGATGACGAAGACGGGCGTGGCCGTGCCCGCCAGCGTGAGCCCGGTCAGCAGGCGCTCGGTGAGCCGGCCGCGCCGCCAGGCCGAGAGCACCCCGGTGCCGACGCCGATGAGCAGCCACAGCACCATCGCGCCCAGCGCGAGCGAGCCGGTGACCGGCAGCTTCGCCAGGATCAGCTCGGTGACCTGCTGGTCGCTCTGGTACGACAGGCCGAGGCAGGGCGCCGAGCAGTGCTGGACGGACGTACCGGTCGAGTAGTCCTGGCCGGCGAAGACGCCCTCCAGGAAGTGCCAGTAGCGCAGGTACAGCGGGTCGTCGAGGCGCAGTTGCTCCGCGACTTGGTGCACCTGGGCCGGGGAGCAGCGCGGGCCGCAGGTGATCTGGGCGACGTTGCCGGGGGCGACGTAGAAGACGACGTAGATGATCACCGAGATGGCGAGGAGGGTGACGATCGCGCCGATGACACGCCGGGCGACGAAGCCTCCGAAACCGGAGATGTTCATGCGCCTGCTCCCATCTCGGCCGTCGTCGCGTCGGCGTTCTTCTGCGTCACGACCGTGGCCTCGCGCCTGCGGCCTGTGCCGACGCGCAGGCGTGAGGCCGCGCGGGGGTCGAGGGCGGTGCGGATGCCGTCGCCGAGGACGGTGAGGGCGAGGACGGTCACGAAGAGGGCGCCCGCGGGCAGCAGCAGGTACTGGGGCGCCGCCTGGTACCAGACGTCGGCGGCGGTGATCATCTGCCCCCAGGACGGCGTCGGCGGCCGCACACCGACGCCGAGGAAGGACAGCGCGGCCTCGACCGTGATGTTCGACGGGACGAGGAGCGCGGCGTACGTGATGACGGGCGCGGCGAGGCCGGGCAGCAGTTCGCGGCGGGCGATCCGCCAGGAACCCCAGCCGCTGAGCCGGGCCGCGGCCACGTGGTCGAGCTGTTTGAGAGTGAGCGTCTGGGCGCGCACGATCTTCGCGATCCCGCCCCAGGCGATCAGTCCGATGACGAGGGCGACGAGCACGGGCCGCGGGAAACCGCTGGGCACGATCGCGAGCAGGGCCAGCGACATGATCATGAGCGGCAGGGCGATGATGACATCGGTGAGTCGGCTCAGCAGCTGATCGACCCACCGGCCGCCGAGGGCGGACGCGATGCCGACCACGACGCCGATCGACACCTGGACGACGGTCGCCGCGAGCGCGACGCCCAGCGAGACCCGGGCTCCGTAGACGAGCCGGGCGAACAGATCGCGCCCTGTCTGCGGTTCGACGCCGAGCCAGTGGTCACCGCTGAGGCCCCCGAAGGAACCGACAGGCACTCCCCCGCGCGCGGAGTCGACGAGAGCCGGGTGGTAGGTGGTCGGATCCTGGCCGGCGATCGCGGTGAGCAGCGGCGCGGCGAGCGCGACCAGGACGAGCAGCGCGACGACGACCGCCGCGACGAGGGCGGCGCGCTGCGCCCGCAGCCGCCGCCAGAACTGACGGGCCCCGGAGGCCGCCGGGACGGGTGTCGCACCCGTTCCGGCGGCCTGGGAGGCGAGAAGGACCTCGCTCACGGTGTCGTCACTTCACCGAGACTTGGGAGATGTCCAGGACACCCGTCCAGTCGCTGATCACGATGTTCCTGACGTCCTTGCCGTACAGCCGCTTGTAGACGGGGTGGAACAGCGGCACGGTCAGGGCCTGCTCGCCGATCTTCTCGTCCAGCGCGCCCCACCTCCTGGCGGCGGCGTCGAGATCGGTCAACTTGTTGATCGCGTCGATCTCGGCGTTGACCGACTTGTCGTCGAGGAAGCCGGTGTTGAAGTTCGCGCCGTCCTCGACGATCTGCCGGCCGTCGAAGATCGGGGCGAGGAAGGGGCCGCCGGAGGGCCAGTCGGCACCCCAGTGGGCGAGGAAGAACCCGGGCTCCTTGTTCACGTCGTGGATCGTGTCGGAGTAGTCGTTGTCCTCCAGCCCGTTCAGCTTCACCGTGATGCCGGCCTTCTTGAGCGCGTCCTGGACGGCGGTCGCGATCTCCGGGCTGGTCTCGAAGTCCTTGGCGTTGGAGTGCGTCAGGGTGACGGTCAGCCCGTTCGGGTAACCGGCCTCCTTCAGCACCTCCTTGGCCTTCGCCGGGTCCCCCGAGGCACCCGCCGGGAAGTGGTCGTAGGGCGTGTAGCCGAAGGACTTCTGGTTCGGCAGATAGGTGGTGGCGGGTTCGGCGAGCGACGAGCCGCCGGCCGCGTTGATGACGCTCGTGCGGTCGATGGCGTACGAGATCGCCTCCCGCACCTTGATGTTGTCGAACGGCTTGGTCTTCGGGTTGAACGCGATGTAGTTGACGTAGCCGAAGTGCCCGGTGCCGACGCGCGCGGCCAGTTCCTTGTCACCGGTGACCTTGGCGAGCTCGGCCGGGCCGAGGTTGGTGTCCGTGGTGACGGACGCGGCGTCCGCCCCTTGGGACGCCGACAGCCGCTGGTTGATCACCGAGGAGTCGATCCCGGACCGTACGTCGATCCTGTCGGGGTACGCCTTGCGCTCCACGTCCGTGGCGGCCGACCAGTAGGTGTTGCGCTCCAGGATCAGCCGCTCACCGTCGCCCTCGTTGCTGACGACCTTGTACGGGCCCGACGAGACCGGGTGCTCCTCGTACTTCGTGCCGGTGTCCTTGGCCTTCGGGACCGGCGTGAACTGTGTCTGCGTGGCCAGGTAGGGGAACTCGCCCTCGGGCTTGTTCAGGTGGAAGACGATCGTGCGGGCGTCCGGCGTCTCGATCGCGTCGAGGCCCTTGCCCTTGTAGGGCCCCTGGTAGTCGGCGGCGCCGACCAGCCAGTCCCTCAGGTAGGGCGCGCCGCCGGAGAGTTCGGGGGCGAAGGAGCGCTCGATGCCGTACTTGATGTCGGCGCTGGTGATCGCCGTACCGTCCTCGTACGTGAGCCCTTCCTTCAGGGTGTACGTCCACACTGTCGCGTTCTCGCTCGGGCGCCCGGTGTCGGTGGCCAGGTCGGGGACGACCTTCGCGCCCGCCGCCCCGCTCTCGCGGTTGCGTGTGGTGAGTGTGCGGAAGACGAGTGAGGGGACGTTGCCGCCGCCGGAGGTGTAGAGCCGGGCGGGGTCGAAGTCGGCTTGTGGGTGGGAGTTGAGGACGGTGAGCGTGCCGCCCTTCTGCGGCTCCGCGTGGCCGCTCCCGGCGCCCTTGGCATCGTTGTCTTTCGGCCCGCACGCGGCTGCGCCGGCGGCCAGGACCAGGCTGACGGACACCGCTGCCACGCGGCGCGTTCTGACGGACGGTTGGCGCATCGGAAGACGACCTCTCGAATAATGAGACGGGACGACAAGGGATGAGACGGAAGAGGACACACGTCTGCCCGGGCGCCGGGTCGCGTCAGGTCTTCGAGAGCCGCTGTCGAGGACGGAGGTCAGTCGTCAGCGGCAAAGGGGAACATCGCGACACACGCCACGCAGGCGGGTGTCAGCGACAGAGGATGTCTGCCACGCAGAGTGGGGTCACACCGATCAGCGCCAGCTCGATGGCTGCGCGTTCGGCAACATGACTAGACCACATGCGCAAAAATATGAACGAACTTTCCACCTGTGTCAACGTGACTTCTGAGCCACGCGTCAACTCCCGGGATACGGCCAGGGGTTGGCCTTGCAGTGGATCCCGTCATGGTTGAGGAACTTGGTCTGCTGCTGCATGACCGGGGCGAGGTCGCCGTCCTTGTCGCAGGTCACGTGCCCGTAGCCGAGGCGATGGCCGACCTCGTGGTTGATCAGCATCTGCCGGTAGGCGTAGATCTTGTCGCCGTAGGTCACGGAACCCTGCGCCCACCGGTAGGCGTTGATCATCACGCGGTCGGTGGCGGCCGAGTCGCAGGACACGTTGTCCTCCGTGGTGTCGAGCCCCGACTTGTCGCACCAGAAGGCGGTCGTGCCGGGGCTCGCCAGGGTGATCACGAAATCGGGCTTGCCGGAGGAGATCCGCTCGAACGTCCGACCGCCGTTGTGGGCCCAGCTCCGGTTGTCGTTGAGCGTCTTCTGCACGGCCTGCGCGAACAGTTCCCCGTCGAGCCCGAGCCCCTGTTCGACGTCCACCCGGTACGTGTACTTCTGCCCCGCCCCCGGCGCCTTGGCGAAGCCGCGGATCGCGTCGAACTTCCCCGAGCCCTTGAGGGCCGCCCCGAGCGCGTATGTCTTGGCCATCTTCTGGTCGTACGTCAGTGCCGTCTCCACGGCCGGCGCGTCGGGCGCGGCGGGGAGGCCGTCGGTGCGCGCCGCGGAGTCCCCGGAGCCCTGGACGTCCTGACCCGAGCCGATCGCGGTCTGCGTCCGCACGCCCCCGTCGTCGTCCTGCCCCTGGGTGACCTGGCCGGCCACGACGACCGCCAGCACGGTGGTGACGGCGGCAGCCGCGATCCCGGTGAACGCCCGCCCCTTGCCGCTCCTGCCCTTGCCCGCCGACTCGGCGGGCGGGGTGGGCGTGTCGGCCGGGTGCGATGTCCGGGCACGGGGTGCGAAGAGGTCGCCGCCCGCGACGGAGCCGCCGGACGTGCCTGCTTCCTCGAAGGCATCGACGTACGCCTGCCGGGGTCCGGAACCGTTCGCGGGCGCGGGGGCCGGACGTTGACGCGGTATGGCGGGGCCGGTCCCGGCCCGGGTGCCGAACTCGCCCCAGCCGCCGCCGGATTCACGCTGCTCGGGGTGCCCGCCTCCGCGGACCCGGGGAAAGCCGTGAGCGGGGGTTCCGTCCGAGGGACGCTGCATCCCGCGCGCGGGGGCGCCGTCGGGAAGGCGCGGAAAGCCGTGAGCGGGAGTGCCGTCGGGGACCGGGAAACGGGGCATCCCGTGAGCCGGTGTACCGTCGGCGAACCGCGGCGCCCCTTGCCCCTGTCGCCCCTGGCCCTGCCCCTGAACCTGCCCTTGGCCCTGCCCCTGTTGAGGTTTCCGACCCTGCTGAGTCTGTCGAGCCTGTTGACCCACGGGGGTGTTCGCCGTGTCGCCCGTACTCGCGCTGCCGCCGGTTCGCCCGCGGCGGCTGTGACGTCCCACCTCGCGTCTCAGCTCCCCGCGTTCGCGGCGTCGACCCGGCTGCCGACCGTCCTCGCTGCCACAGTACCGGCATCCGCCGGCAACTCACCTGCGTCATCGAGCAGTTCGCGGAACGCCGAGGCCACCGTCTCCGGGTACTCCATCATCGCCACATGGCCGGCGTCCGGCAGCGAGAGCAGCCGCGAGTCACGGAAGGCGCGCGCCGCGCGCTGAGCCATGCGGTACGAGACCAGCTGGTCCCGGCCGCCGTAGATGAGAAGCGTCGGAGCGAGCACGCGCTCGGCCTGGCGCCACAGCCCGTGCTGACCGCCCAGCGTGTACGCGTTCACCACCCCGCGCGCGGAACGCGCCAGCGCATCCCAGAAGTACGGCAGTTGGAGCCGTCTTTCCATCTCCTCGACCGCGTTGCTGAATCCCTCGGGCGTCACCTGCCCAGGATCCCCGTAACAGAGCGCCGTGACCCCGCGGACGCGCTGTTCGGCGCTCCACTGCTCCGTCAGTCGGGTGAACAGACGGGCCACGCCGGGCAGGGCGAGCAGGGCGGTCGGCACCGCGGTGCGCTGCACACGGATCTCCGGCAGCGCGGGCGAGACCAGCGTGAGCGTCCTGACGAGGTCGGGCCGCACCGCCGCGACACGGGTGGACACCGCGCCGCCCAGCGAGTTGCCGAAGAGGTGCACGGGACCGCGCCCGGACGCGTCGAGGTAGCGGATGACGGCACGCGCGTGCCCGGTGACCGAGTAGTCGCCGTCGTCCGGCGGCGGGGAGTCGCCGAAGCCGGGCAGGTCGAGCGCCTCGCTGTCGACGAGCTCGTCGTTCAGCGGCATGAGCGCCGACCAGTTCTGCGAGGAACCGCCCAGGCCGTGGACGTACAGCGCGGGCGGCAGTCCCTCGCGCGCGGGGGGCCGCGAACGCACGGTCAGGGTGACCCCCGGCAGACCGACCGAGCGCAGCCGCTCGCCCTCCGCGACCCTGACGGGCGCCACCTTCGGGAGCACATTGGTGGCCGGCACGTACGGCAGCTCGGTCGAAGACATGCGGCAATGTTACGAGACGATCACGCAGTGGCTCGTGTGTTCGGCATCACAGACCCGGTGCGCCGGTTTTCCGCAGCTCCGACCACCTGGCGTCCCGATCCCGCGTCTCCTAGGCTCGTATTTGGGCACCCGCAGGAAAACCGTATCCCCGGGAAGGGAGCCCGCCATGGCCGTCGACCCCACCGACCCCGAGACCTTCGGAATGAAGGACCACGAGGACTACGAGGGCGAGGACAACGCCACCGAGTTCGACGTCGAAGCCCCCGCGGACGACGCCGTCGAGCAGCGCACGGACGTCACCCCGCAGCACGACGTCCCACTGACCGGCGAGAACACCGACCGCGCCAACGAGGCCGACCTCGCGGAACAGGCCCGCGTCGTGAAACTCGACGAGGACGACTACCGCTAGCCGCCGACGCACCCCGTACCTCGTACACCCCGCACTGGATTTATTGCTATTTGAGCAAATAGACCGGAACATACAGTCGCTCGGTCGAGGAATTTCTCCCCTCGTACCGCGCACAGCAGGGTTACCGAAAAGTACGATGGCGGCGCGGCGCTCACCGCATGTGGACGAAATTGGGAGGCGGCGTGACAGCCATCGAGCAAACTGAGGCGGCACGCCCGCGGGGCACGCGGTTGCCGCGTCGCGCCCGACGGAACCAGCTGCTGGGCGCCGCCCAGGAAGTGTTCGTGGCGCAGGGCTACCACTCCGCCGCGATGGACGACATCGCCGAACGGGCCGGGGTCAGCAAGCCGGTGCTCTACCAGCACTTCCCCGGCAAGCTCGACCTCTACCTCGCGCTGCTCGACCAGCACTGCGAGGCCCTGATCGAGTCGGTCCGCACGGCCCTCGCGTCGACCTCCGACAACAAGCAGCGCGTCCGGGCGACGATGGACGCGTACTTCGCGTACGTGGAGGACGACGGCGGCGCCTTCCGTTTGGTGTTCGAGTCCGACCTGACGAACGAGCCCGCCGTACGCGAGCGCGTCGACAAGGTGGCGAACGAGTGCGCGGAGGCGATCTGCGAGGTCATCGCCGAGGACACCGGTCTCTCCCGCTCGGAGTCGATGCTGCTCGCCTCCGGTCTGGGCGGACTCTCCCAGGTGGTGGCCCGGTCCTGGCTGCACAGCGACCGCAGTGTGCCGCGCGATCAGGCGGTCCAGCTGCTGGCCTCACTGGCGTGGCGCGGCATCGCCGGCTTCCCGCTGCACGGCACCGAGCACCACTGACCGCCAGTTTGTTCCCGTCCGCTGTTCGCTCCTGGCGTTCCCGGGCGGAACATGTACGTCCCCTCACCGGGCTAATGTGTGCTGGGTACGGCGCGGACGCCCGCGCACTTCACTGACCGTCGGAGGGACATAGCCGTGGAGGTCAAGATCGGCGTGCAGCACGCGCCCCGCGAGATCGTTCTGGAGAGCGGTCAGAGCGCTGAAGAGGTCGAGCGGGCGGTGTCCGAGGCACTGGCCGGCAAGTCGGCGCTCCTGAGCCTCGTGGACGACCACGGCCGCAAGGTCCTGGTACCGGCCGACCGTCTCGCGTACGTCGAGCTGGGCGAGCCGACGGCCCGCAAGGTGGGCTTCAGCGCGCTGTAGGACACAGCAGGACGCATATCGACAGGTATGCGGGTGG
>NZ_AEJB01000386.1 GCF_000331005.1 Streptomyces turgidiscabies Car8 | reverse complement strand
CCGCTCCTTTGCGTGCTCCGGCTACGACGACGGGACATATGACGTAGTCGAAGCGCGCCATTACTCCCCGAAATTCACGCTCCCCGTCGCGTTCCTCCTGAATTCGATAACTCCTTAGACTCCGCCGCATATCCGGTGAAGGAGCCGTGCAGGGCTCCTCACGCTGTCCCAAGGAGGACCGCCATGGGCCCGACATCACGTCAGTTCACCAGAGTGCCGAGAATCGACCGGCGCTGGCTCGCACCGGTGGTGGGGGCGGTTCTGTTGACCTCGGCATGTGCCGGCACCTCCGGCAACGGCAACTCCGCCGCGTCTGGTGCCTCCGCGCCCGCCGCCACCGGCGCCGCGAAGGGTGACGCCGTGGAGAACGGTGTGACCGACTACCTCGCCTACGTGGGAGGCAAGGCCGGTGCCGCGAACAAGGATCAGCCGCCCGTCACCATCGGCTGGGTGAACGTCGAGGGCACCGCCAACGGCGCGCCCGAGGCGACCAAGGGCGCCCAGGCCGCCGTGGACTACATCAACAAGGAGCTCGGCGGGATCGGCGGCCACCCGCTTGCCCTCCAGGTCTGCAAGATCGCGACGGCCGAGGAAGAGGGGCAACGGTGCGGGCAGGAGATGCTCAACGAGTCCGCCGTGTCGGCCGTCGCCTTCGGGAACGTCTTCGTCGGTGACCAGTCCTTCAACTCCGTACTCAAAGGCAAGAAGCCCGTCCTGGTCAGCGTGGCCACCGGCCCTTCGGTGCCGACAGCCAAGGACACCTTCATCATCTTCGGCGACCTGTCCCACGTGTGGGGTCCCTGGGGGTCGTACGGCCGCGACGCCCTGCACGCCAAGACGGCCGCGATCCTCCACACCAACACACCACCGGACAAGATCGCGGCGGAGGCGGCCCGCAAGGCGATGGAGTCGGCCGGCATCAAGGTGAAGTCCGTGGGCTTCGACGCCCAGGCGACGGACCTGCTCGGCCCGGTCACCGCGGCCGGCGGCCAGAGCGCCGACATGATCGTGCCGATCTCCGCCGGCCAGGGCTGCGTCGGCATCGCCAAGGCGCTCAAGCAACTGGGCAGCACCAAGCCGGTCGTCTCCACGCCGGTCTGCCTGTCGCCCGACGTGGCCCAGGGCCTCGGCGGTGACCTGCCCGCATGGACGTACGGAGTGGCCCAGACCCTGCCTGCCGACAACACGGCGCCCGACGTACAGGCGTACCTCAAGGCCTCGTCCGAAGCAGGGCTGGACAAGGCGGACCAGAGCAAGGTCTGGGCCGCCACTTCCTGGAGCACCGTGCTGGCCTACGCGAAGGTCATGAACGAGGTCGGCGCGGACAAGATCACCCCCGCCACCGTCGGTGCCCAGCTCGCCAAGTTCCAGGGCCCCGTGGTGATGGGCGCGCCGAAGGTGGAGTGCGGCAAGTACTCCGACTCGCCCGCCGTCTGCAACGACCAGGCCCGCTTCTACCAGTACAAGGGCAAGGGCGTCTTCACCGCGCTCACCGGCTGGCTGCGTCCCCCGGCCTGATCAGGCCCCACGAACGAACGGACACAGTCCATGGATCAGTTGCTGCTCTTCACCCTGCTAGGACTTGGACAGGGCGCCCTCATCGCCGGAATGGCCCTCGGTGTGGTTGTCACCTACCGCGGGTCCGGCACGATCAACCTCGCCACCGGAGCGGTGGCGATGCTGGCCGGCTACGCCTTCTGGGCGCTCAGGTCCGACCACTTCGGCGTCTCCATGGGTCCGGCCCTCTCGCTGGCCGGAGCCCTTGTGGCCGCCGCGGTCGCCGGTCTGCTCAGCGAGTACCTCGCGTTCCGGCCCCTGCGCAACGCGCCTCCGCTGGCCAAGCTCGCCGCCTCACTCGGGCTGCTGCTGACGGCGCAGGCCGCCGTGCTGCTCGGGTTCGGCACCGAGCCCCAGCAGATGCCGAGCCTGCTGACCGACCAGGCCGTGACCGTTCTCGGGGCGATCATTCCGGTCGACCGTTTCATCCTGGCCGGGGTGGTCGTCGCCCTGACGCTTCTGCTGGCCGCGCTCTACCGGTGGACCCGCTTCGGCCTGGCCACCCGGGCCGCATCGGAGAACGAGCAGGCCGCTCTGCTCGCCGGCCTGTCGACGAAGGAACTCTCCCTGGCCGGCACGCTGATCGCCAGCGTCGTCGCGGGCGGGATCGGAGTGCTGGCCGCCCCCATCGTCCAACTCGACTCCACCACACTGCCGTTGCAGATCGTGCCGGCGCTGGCAGCCGCGCTGTTCGCCCGGTTCACGTCTCTCGGCATCGCGTCCACGGCGGGCCTGCTCATCGGTGTACTCCAGTCGGTGCTCTCCTACCTGTCGACGCAGAGCTGGTTCCCCACCGACGACGGCAACGCGATGCCCGGCGTACAGCAGCTCCTCGTCTTCGCCTGCATGACCATCGCGCTGTTCCTGCGCGGGGCCGAGATGCCCGGACGCGGCGACGCCGTACAGCAGCGCCTGCCGGCCGTACCGCTTCCCGAACGGCTCCTGCGGACGGCGTTGATGTCCGCGGCCGTCTGCGTCGTCGCGCTGGTCCTCTTCCCGTTCGACTTCCGCCAGGCGCTGACCAACTCCCTGATCGGCGCCGTGATCGTCATGTCCATCATCGTGATCACCGGCTATGTCGGACAGATCTCGGTCGTGCAGCTCGCCCTCTCCGGCACGGCGGGCTTCCTGCTCTCCCATCTCACCGCCGGTGCCCATATCCCCTTCCCCTTCGGCCCGTTGATCGCTGTGGTCGTGGCGACCGCGCTCGGCGTGGCCATCGGAGTGTCGGCCCTGCGAGTCCGCGGGGTGAGCCTCGCCGTGGTCACCCTGGCCGCTGCTCTGGCCATGGAACAGGCGCTGTTCGCCAACTCCTCTTTCGGCGGCCTGGGCGGTGTCCAGGTCCCCTCCCCGCAGGTCTTCGGCATCTCACTCGGCACGGACGCCTCCTTCCGCGGTCTGGACGGCTCCGAGCCCAGCCCGGTGTTCGGCTTCCTGGTCCTGGCCGTCACGGTCGCGATCGGCCTGTACGTGGCGAACCTGCGACGCACCTCGCTCGGCCGCCAGATGCTCGCCGTGCGTTCGAACGAGCGCGCGGCGGCGGCGGCCGGGATCAACGTCCGCAACGTGAAGGTCGCGGCGTTCGCCATCAGCTCGTTCACCGCGGCGACCGCGGGCACGCTCTACGCCTACAACTTCTCGTCGGTGAGCGCCGGCCGCTTCACCGCGCTGGCCTCCCTCGGGCTCCTGGCCTTCGCCTATGTCGGAGGGATCACCATGGTCTCGGGCGCGGTGTTCGCCGGACTGCTCTCCACCGAGGCGCTGATCCCGCACGCCCTGCAGGAGTGGGTCGGGATCAGCGGCACCTGGGCCCTGCTGTTCGCCGGGGTCTCCCTGATCATCACCCTGGTCATGAACCCGGACGGGGTGGCGGGAGCACGCCACCGCAGCAAGCACAACAGGCGTCTGCGCCGGGCGGCACCACCCGACTCGGACAGCGGTCCGGCACCGGCTGACGGTCCGGCACCACACACAGCGGGGGTGACCGGATGAACGGGCTGTCGGTACACGGCCTCAGCGTCAGCTACGGAGGCGTCCACGCCCTGTCGGGCGTCGACCTCGACGTCGCCGAGGGTCAGCTCGTAGGACTCATCGGTCCGAACGGGGCGGGCAAGACCACCTTCATCGACGCAGTGACCGGCTTCGCCCGACACGATGGACGGGTGGAACTGACCGGCACGGACCTCAGCCGGCTGCGCCCCCACGCCCGGGTACGGCACGGACTCGCACGGACCTGGCAGAGCATCGAGCTGTTCGACGGACTCAGCGTCGCGGAGAACGTGGCCGTGGCCACCGCCCAGCGCTCAGGGTGGGCGGCTACCTGGCGGGAGACCTTCACCAGACCCACGGGTCTTGGAGACGACATCCACGAGGCACTGTCCGTCGTGGGCCTCGACCAGCGCGCCGACACTCAGGCCGTCGACCTGTCCCAGGGCGAACGCAAGCTGGTGGGCGTCGCCCGTGCTCTGGCCGGCCGGCCCCGCGTCCTCTGCCTGGACGAGCCGGCGGCCGGTCTGGACAGCGAGGAGAGCATCCGGCTGGGACGGCGGCTGCGTGCCGTCGTCGACGCGGGCACCGGAATGCTGCTGGTCGACCACGACATGGCCCTCATCCTCGACGTCTGCGACACCGTCGTGGTGCTGGACTTCGGCAAGGTCATCGCCTCTGGTCCGCCGGACCAGGTACGGGAGGACCCCAAAGTGATCGCCGCCTACCTCGGTGGCGCGGCGGCCCCGGCACAGCAGGAGGCATCATGAGCGACCCCATTCTGCACATCGACGGCCTCACCGCCGGCTACGACGGTGTCGCCGTCGTCAGAGACGTGCACATCACCATCGGACGCGGCGAGGTCGTGGCCCTGCTCGGAGCCAACGGCGCGGGCAAGACCACCACGCTCAAGGCGGTCTCCGGGCTGATCCGCCCCCTCAGCGGAACCATCGCCGTGGGAGGTGAGCCGCTGGGGAAGGCCACGCCGAGCGCCCGGGCGAAACAGAGGATCGCCCATGTCCCCGAGGGCCGCGGAGTGTTCGCGGGACTCACCGTCGCCGAACACCTGCGACTGGGCCACCGGAGCGAACATCTCGACCCGGACGAGGTCTACGAGCGCTTCCCGGCGCTGACCCGGCTCAAGAACCGGCGTGCGGGACTGCTCTCCGGCGGCGAACAGCAGATGCTCGCCGTCGGCCGGGCACTCGCCCGTCGTCCCAGGCTGCTCCTGCTGGACGAGCTGAGCCTCGGCCTGGCCCCGGTGATCGTGGAGCAACTGCTTCCCGTCATCCGGAAGTTCGCCGACGACACGGGCTGCGGTGTCCTGCTGGTCGAACAGCACATCGAGCTGGCGCTGGAGATCGCCGACCGGGGGTACGTGCTGTCCCACGGTGAGGTCACCATCGAACGGCCCGCTCGCGAACTCGCCGAGGACCGGGGACTGATCCTCGCGAGCTACCTGGGCGGTGGCTGACCGCCGCAGGCCCACGATCCGCCAGACCCGGGGTG
>NZ_AEJB01000385.1 GCF_000331005.1 Streptomyces turgidiscabies Car8 | reverse complement strand
GCAGTACGTCTGCAGCGTGCCCCCGTTGTCGACGGACATCTCGAACAGGCCCGCGGACAGCTGCTGGTCGCCGTCGTCCCCGTGGACGACGGCCGCGCCGTAGGTCTTCAGCGCGCCTATGGTGGCGGTCGCCCCGCCCTGCTGCTGCGGAGTCGCGTCCGCGACGGCGGTACCGGCGGTGACCAGCGCGCCGGTGACGGCGAGACCGGACACCATCGTCGCGGCGGCGAGCCGGGCCGCCGCCGCTCGCCCGCGCCCGGACAGCGCGGAGAACGAAGAAAACACAGAATTCCCCTTCGAGCAGGACCCGTTGACGTGGGGGTGCGGTCCCACCAGCAGCATCAGAAGCCCCGTGAGCTATGCCGGGCATCCTAGGGACGTGGCGGACCGCACTTCCCAGTCATGTCATCGAATAACCGATCCGACTCGGAATCGTTATCGCCAAGATCATTTGGATGCCGGTCAGTTCACCGATAAGCCTCAGTTCGGTCGGCGCCGACGCTCACCGCGGTCTGGTGTCACGTCACCGCGGCGGGCTCGCGCCGTTGTTGCGCCCCGCCGCCGCCCTCGTCGGCCACGGGTGTCTCCCAACTGGGTTCGGGACGTGGCGTCCCCGAAGCCTCGCCCTTGAGCGGGCCGGCGGAGCGCCGGAAGGCAGACGTGCCCCGCGCCAGATCGTGTCCGATCGCCACGGCGTCGATGTCCGCCGACGTCCAGCTCTGCCCGTCGCGCATCTCCGTGCGCACCTTCAACCGGCCCTGCACGATCACCGGTTCACCCAACGACAGCGACGCCCCGACATTCGTCGCGAGGGCCCGATTCGCCCACACCGTGAAGAAGTTGGTGTGTCCGTCCGCCCACGTGTTCTTCTCTCGGTCCCAGTAGCGCGAGGTCACCGCGAGGCGGAACCTCGCCGACGCCCCCGACGCCAGGTCCCGGTACACCGGCTGCGTCGCCACATTGCCCACCGCGCACACCATCGTCTCGTTCACGCGAACCACCCCTTCCGGCTCCGGCGCACTCGCGCCGGGCGGATACCCGTACGGGCCCGTCCCGTACGGCTGCCTCCGACACGGCGACCGCGAGAACTGCTCGGTCACCGCTGCGCGCCGATCACATCCGTCGTGATCGCCGCGAAGCCAGAATGCATCCGTCGGTCCGAGCCCGCTGAGCCCTGTGGACTACCGGCCGGTTGTGGAAAACTCCGTCACCCGACCGAGGGACCCCCATCCCGTTCGCCCGTCACTCCTCCGGGGCTGAGCCCCTGCGACCTGCCGGTTTCCCCACCCCTCCAGCCGAGATCCCTCCAGTCGAGAGCTCGTCGGCCGGGATCTCTCCGGTCGAACTTCCGTCCCGCGTTCACCCGACCACCGCCCGAGCCCCCGTGACCCGCCCGTACTGCTCCCGTACCTCGCGATACCGCAGCAGTTCCGCCGCCACCGGATCCAGGACCCGGGCCCGGCCGCAGCCGGCCGCCGCTTCCCGCAGCCGCCGTTCCGCCTCCAGGCCGTACCGGCGGGCCGGGCCGCGAGCCGCCAGTCTGCAACTCCACTCGACACCCGGACCGCCGACGATGCCCACCGACATCAACAGCACCGGCACGCCCAGGTTCGGCGCCATGACCCCGACGATCTGGCCCACCAGCCACAGCCCGCCCACGATCTGAAGGATCGTCATGGACGCCTGTGCGAGCACCGCGACCGGCCACCAGCCGGGCCGGGGCGGGCGTCCCGAGGGCGTCCCGGCGCGGGCCGCCAGCTCGTCCAACGCCTCGGACAGTCCCTGCGCCCCCCGTACGGCCGCCTCGCGCACCGCCAGCGCCCACGGCGCGGGAAGTCCGGCCGACGCCCGCTCCGCGACCGTACGGACCGCCTGCTCGACCCGCTGACGGGCCGTGGCCTCCTCGTCCGGCTGCTCCCGTACGGCGAAACGGCCGGTGGAGGGTTCGCGCATGTCCTGGCACCACCGCCACAGCCGCAGCCACGGGGTGCCGCAGGCGCGGTTGGCGTTGCGCAGCCATACCCGTTCGGCGGCCTGACCTGCGGCGGTGGCGCCCACCGCGTCGGCTAGCCGGTCGGAGAACTCGTCTCGGGCCCGTTCGCTCAGCCCGGCGCGCCGACCGGTGGCGTAGACGGGCCGCAGCTGCCACGCGGCGGCGTCGAGGTCGGCCGAGATCCGGCGTGCCGCGGCCCCGCGCTCGCCCACGAACTGTCCGAGCGCCTCGCGCAGTTCGCCGATGCCGTGCCCGGTGAGCGCGGACAGCGCCAGTACGGTGGCGCCCGGTTCGCCGTACTCCCCCAGGGCGATGCCGTCCTCGTCCAGCAGCCGCCGCAGATCGTCGAGGACCTGGTGGGCGGCCTCCCCGGGGAGACGGTCCACCTGGTTGAGCACGACGAACATGACCTCCGCGTGCCCGGCCATGGGCCGCAGATAGCGCTCGTGGAGCACGGCGTCCGCGTACTTCTCCGGGTCGACGACCCAGATGACCGCGTCGACCAGGGCCAGTACGCGGTCCACCTGTTCGCGGTGCTGAACGGCCGCCGAGTCGTGGTCGGGCAGATCGATCAGGACCAGCCCGCGCAGCTGCGCCTCCGCCTCCGCGCTCTGCAGGGGGCGCCGACGCAGACGTCCGGGGATGCCGAGCCGGTCGATGAGGGTGGCCGCGCCGTCACTCCAGCTGCAGGCGATGGGCGCGCTGGTGGTCGGCCGGCGTACTCCTGTCTCCGAGATGGCCACTCCGGCGAGGGCGTTGAACAGCTGGGACTTGCCGCTGCCGGTGGCGCCCGCGATGGCGACGACGGTGTGCTGCCCGGAGAGCCTGCGCCGGGCCGCCGCCTCGTCGAGCACCCGGCCGGCCTCGGCGAGGGTTCTGCTGTCCAACCGGGTACGTGACAGCCCCACCAGCTCACGGAGCGCGTCGAGCCGGGAACGCAGCGGCCCGTCGTACGCCAGGGGCATCACGGGCTGGGGGACGCTGCTGGAAACCCGCGCCTCGACGACCGTCTCGCGCGCGGGAGGGGGGTCCGTCTCGGACACGCGGCGAGCGATCAGACCGTCGTCCCAGGCGCCGGAGGGCTCGGGGTCAGTGCGGGGTTCCGTGCGGGTGTTCTTGGGAGTGTCCTCAGGGGGGCGCTTGTGGGGGGAGGGAGAGCTGGAGGAGGAGGCGGATGTGGGAGTGGGAGGGGGTGTGGGGGTGGGGTCAGAAGCGCCGTCGCAATCGCCGTCACCATTGGCGGAAGTGGCCTCCCCGGGGGCGTCGCTTTCGGGCGCCCCACCCTCGCTGCCCTTCTCCGCGCTGTCCTCCTTTTCGCCCTGCTTCTGCTTCACCTCTTCCTTCGCGTCGTCGTTCTCGTTGTTCTCGTTCTTCGCGTTGTTCTCGCTGTTCTCGGCCTTGTCGGTGTCGGAAAGGCTCTCCTGTGGAGGCGCGTTTTCGGCCGAGGCGTCGTGGTGGTCGTGGTCAGTGACGGCGGTCACCGCGGTCACCTCTCCTTCTGCAGTACGGACAGCGCGGCGATGAGTTCGGCCTGGGGCTCCGGATGGACGTCGAGTGCGTCGAGCGGGGCGAGGCGGCGCTCGCGTTCGGTGTGCATGACCCGGTCCAAGTGATCGGCGAGCAGCCGTCCGCCGCGGTCGCGCAGTCGCAGGGCGCCGTGGGCACCGATGCGCTCGGCGAGCCCCTCGCCGGCGGACCGGGCCCGTCGGCCGCCCAGCAGCGCGGTGGCGACCAGCGCGGCGACCGCCTCGACGTCCGGGGCGCCACTCCGGTCGAGGTCGCGCAGCTCCTCCTCGGCGTACTCCTCCAGCTCGCGCCGCCATCGCCGTACGGCCATCCCGACGCGGTGTTCGACGCTCTCCTGGGACGGGTCGCGCCCCGTCAGCCCCGGGGCGTCGGCGGCGGGTTCGCGCCGCCAGGCGTCGTCCACGCGTTCGTCGGCGGCGGTGACGGAGCAGAGCAGGAGGGCGCAGAGGCTCTCCACCAGGGCGTCGAGGAGTTCGCCCGCGGAGCAGTCGAGCGGGAAGGCGCGCCACCGCTTCAACGCGTCCCCGGCGAGGACCGCGCCGGCCTGCAATCGCCCCCGCACGCGCGCGTGCTCGCTGTCGTAGGCCCCGTCGACGGCTGCGGTGAGCCGCAGGGAGGCCGAGTACTGCGCGGCGGCGGCACCGGCCAGCTCGGGCATGCGGGACTTGAGGGAGTCGAGGACGCCGTACGCCGTACGGGCCATGGCCTGCTGGCGGCTGGCGGGGTCCTGCGCCTGCTGGGTGAGCCAGGCGCGCAGCGGCGCCACCGCCGTGGCCGGAAGAAGTCCTCCGCCCCAGGCGGACTCGGGCAGTTCGGGCACGGTGAAGCGCGGTACGTCGCCGAGGCCGGCCTTGGTGAGGAGGGCGCCGTACTGCCGGGACACCTCGGACACCACCTGGTGGGGTACCCGGTCGAGGACGGTGACCAGAGAGGCCTGATAGTCCTTGGCGGTGCGCAGAAGATGCCAGGGGACGGCGTCGGCGTACCGGGCAGCCGTGGTGACCATGATCCAGATGTCGGCGGCGCAGATCAGTTCGGCGGCGAGAACGCGGTTGTCGGCGACGAGGGAGTCCACGTCGGGGGCGTCGAGGAGGGCTAGTCCGCGCGGCAGGCTCTCGGCGGTCTCGATCCGCAGGACCCGGGCCCCGTCCTCGCCGGGGAGCAGCAGATCGTCGCCGGAGTCCTGCCCCGGCTCGTGTTGGGGCATCCACACACGCGTGAGGTCGGGCAGTACGCGCATCCCGCTGAACCAGTGATGGTCCTCGGGATGGCAGACCAGCACCGGTGTCCGGGTCGTGGGCCGCAGTACGCCGGCCTCGCTGACCCGGCGCCCCACAAGGGAGTTGACGAGGGTCGACTTGCCGGCCCCTGTGGACCCGCCCACAACGGCGAGCAAGGGCGCTTCAGGTTCCCTCAGTCGGGGCACCAAGTAGTCGTCGAGTTGCGCGAGCAGTTCGTCGCGGTTGGCACGCGCGCGTGGCGCTCCCGGCAGGGGCAGCGGGAAGCGTGCGGCGGCGACACGGTCGCGCAGGGCGGAGAGTGCGTCGAGCAGCTGAGGCCGTACGTCCAAGGTCACCACATGTGAAGAATGCCCAATTTTAGGGGAATTCTGAAGCATATGAGCATGTCTGCGCGCCGACAGAACACAAGGGACGGAAGGGACGACTAGGACGTAGGCGCAGTCCAGGCATAACGAGTGCACAACACCCGATGCGCGAGACGGCAAAAGCGGTGCACGATTCGTACCTGCCTGCGATTATCAGGACCGCTTCACTGAACCTCCACATTGAGCCACGGAGGTGAAGCAACCAGGACAAGGCCGCAGGAGCCCTATCCTTGTCCCCGGCAACGTCAAGGACCAGCCCACACCCGGGCCCACCACGACCGAGGCCACCACACCCGGCCCCCGTAGCTCAGTGGATAGAGCAGGCGCCTTCTAAGCGCTTGGCCGCAGGTTCGAGTCCTGCCGGGGGCGCACGTCTCAGCCCTCCCTCGGGAGGGCCTTTTTGCTGGTCACAGCGGGTTTCACTCGCACGCCCCAGCCCCGGACACTCCCCCGACAATCACGGGGCAGGTTCCGGGCTGTCCGGCTGTCACCGGGTTTTCGCGGGTGGCCGTGTCGAATACGTGTCGAAGTTCTCGGCGAGAATCCTCAACCAGCTCGGGCAGTTCGGGGAGGCCGAGGCCACCGGAGTCCGGTTGTGGCTGATCAAGCAGGAATCCAGCCAGGCCACTGTGGAGGGACGTTAGTCGCAGGGCAGAGGCCGGAGTCGCCCGGATAGCCGTCCAGCGTCCCTCTGCTCGCGAAGAGCCACCACGCCGGCCCCACCGTCGCAACAACGACCAGCAACATCGACAGCGAGACACGAACGACCGTCCGCGGGCGGCGCACCAGGCGTTGACCGATGGCCCACGCCAGAAGCCCGACGAGCGCTTCGGCTCCCACTGCGAGAGGAAGCAGGAAGTTGAGTTCAAAGCGTCCGCCGGCGTCGTAGCCCGCGTCACAGTACGCGCGCGCCCAGACGGTCAGAGACCAGGCGCCGCAGCCGACAGCGGCTCCGAACAGTGCGGAGGCTGCCCAGGGGAGGCATGAGTCGGGTCTCGACTTGGCTATGTCCATGCCATGACACGACATCGACCACACCGCTTACGGTTCCGCGAATGGGCGGGCACCCCTGGAGGGCACCGGCGGCAGCGTGGTCGAGGCCGATCGGGGGTATAGCAAGGCACACCCGTACCGGGTCGATCGACGCACCCGGCATCGTGGCTAAATGTCGTCGGCTGAGTTCAGAAGGCCCGCATCTCACTCGGAAACCCCAGCTCAGCAGCCCCCGGCTACTTGGAACACCACCCGAGGATGACCGCCAGGCGATGCGGGCTGTTTATCCCCATCGAGGGCTCAGCCCTCACCCACCTGCAGCAACACCACCGTGAAATGAGTGCCGGCCCGCCCAACGACACCATCGAACGGACGGCGGGTTACCGGGTTCCATGTCCGGGCTCGGGGTGTACGCAGCCCGGTTGCGGATGGCGGAGCATGTTCGTACGCACGGGCCGGTAGGTGACTGGGGCCCTGACGCCAACGCTGAAGGGGCGAGGACTTCAACACGCCTGCTGCCAGGGCACCAGAAGGGCGCGCTCGTCACACACATTCGGTGGACGCACTACAGCGACGAGGGGCGGCCCGCGGAGACAGCGGACATCGGGGCCCCTGGGAGGGTATTTGTGCCGGTCAGAGACATGACGGCGAGTACTCTGTCGCAGCCGCGCAAGCTGAACCGACTCGTCACGACAAGGGCGGCAGTCGATTGAGGGCGGTTCCGCACGGGTTTTTGCGGGTGTCCTTCCCGAAAATCCTCCCGCGTTCCGGTGCGGTATCTCTGCGGTCGTCAGGCCCTCACGTCCTTCCGCAACGGGGCCAAAAGGCATGCAGGTTGAAGGAGAGCCGCATATCGGATCATCCTTGGTGCCATGAGTCTCACCTCCACCTCCTTCGACGTACCCGCCACGGGTGACTACACCCGCGACTGGGCCTTGGTCGACGTGGAGACCTCCGGACTCATAGCCCGGAGGGACCGGGTGCTGTCCGTCGCCGTCATGACCATCGGGCCGGACGGCGAGCAGACCGGGGAGTTCTCCACGCTGCTCAACCCAGGATGCGACCCGGGACCGGTGGATGTGCACGGGCTGACCGTCGAGCAATTGAAGGGTGCGCCTGCCTTCGATCAGGTCGCCGGGCGGATCGGAGCGATGCTCCAGGACCGAGTCCTGGTCGCCCACAACGCCCAGTTCGACTACGACTTCCTGGCCCACGAGTTCGCCCGCGTGCGAATGTGGCTGCCGGTGTCCCAGCGGCTCTGCACCCTGGCTTTGAATCGTCAGGTAGATCCGCCGACGGACAACATGAAGTTGGGCACGCTCGCCGCCCACTACGGCGTACCGCAGCAACGCGCCCATGATGCGCTTGACGACACCCGGGTGCTTGCCGGGATCCTTCGGGCTTCGCTGCGCGAGGCGGCGCGGCTCGATCTGCCCTTGCCGCTGGTGGCCTGCCCGCCCCGGGCGGAATCGCAGTTCACCCCGAAGCCGCCCAAGACGCTTTGCGCCTTCCGCAATCCCGGGGCGGATGACACCCGGCGGGCCGCTGCTGGCAAGCATGTTCAGGCGGATACCCCGGTCGGGTGTCTTCAGCCGACACGCTTCGCCCGCCCCTCTGCCGAATGCGTGCCGAAGGCGCCGCTCGTCCGGGGTTCAGCGCTTCCCACTGATCCTGGACCAGAGGTACTCGCGATGCGGGAGAGACCTCGGTTTGCGGGACTAGCGGGGTTGCCACGCCCGTACGAGGTCGGCCGGGCCCCAGTGCGCGGCCAGTGGTAGGTCGGCGGCCACCCCGCAGCGGGAGACGGCGACCAGGGGTGTGCGCTCGTCGGTGCCGGGGACAGCGAGCATGTCGCGTACCAGCGCATCGTATTCATGGGCACCGAAGGGCTGGGTCTCCAGCCATTTGACCGAGCCGACGAAGTGCACGTGCCGGGCCACCGGTTCGCGATCGGCGCCGATGAGGTCGATCTCGGGGTTGTTCTGACGGTTCCACCAGCCGCCGACGGCCTCGGTCCCCGGCCAGTCGTCATTGGGCATCAGGCGCAACAAGGACTCGCGGATCAGCGGCTCGACCGCCCTGCCGCGCCATGTGGTCCATGAGCGCTCGATGCGTTCCAGTGCCACGTCACCTCGGCCTCGTTCGACTAGTGGGATCGCGCGTGCCAGGAACGCCAGCCAGAACCGCAGATACGAGTCGGCGATCCGATAGCGCTTGTTCTTGCTGTCCGGCTTGGCGGACAGCGGGAGGTCGGCGGCCAGGACTCGCTTGGCCTGCAGCATGGCCAGCAGCGGGGAGAGCGTGCCGGACGGGAGCGCGCCGGCGCCGCCGGCCTGGGCCGCGATGGCGCTGAACGTACGCTCACCGCTGCCGACCGCTTCGAGCACGGCCCGTGCGTGCGAAGCCTCGGGGAATTCGCCCAGCAAGGACAGTTCGCCTGCCATCAGCAGGGGGGAGAGGGGATTGGCGACCGCCGACTGCAGGAAGGCCGTACGGTCCGTTCCCGGGCGCCAGGACTGGACGACCTCGGGGAATCCACCAGTGATCAGCTGGGCATCGACGGCCCCTGCCGCGTCGAGTCCGGTCATGGCCTGTACGTCGGCCAGATTCAGGGGATGGACGGTCATTTTCGCCGCCCGGCCGAAAAACGGGCGCCCGTATGACTGCAGAGCCTCCATCACCGACGCATCACTACCGACCAGCAGCAGGAGCACGGGCTTGGACGAGAGATGGCGGTCCCAGACGGTCTGAAGCGCGCCCTCGAATTCCTTGTCCTGCTCGACCAGCCAGGGCACCTCGTCGATCACGGCGATGCTGGGGGAGTCGTCGGGAACCGCCAGCGCCAGCGAGCGCAGGGCCTGGTTCCAGTCCTGCGCCTGCAGCCCGGCCACCAGTTCGGCCCTCGGCAGCAGTGACTGCGCGAGGGCCGCCGCGAAGTCGGCACGCTCCGCCACAGGGTTACGCCCCCGGGTGGCCTGGAACACCACATACGGCGCTCCCGAGCGGTCGCAGAACTCCTGGACCAGGCGCGACTTCCCCACGCGGCGCCGGCCCATCACGGTCAGAGCCCGCCCCCGAGTGGCCCCGACGCCCTCCGCCACCGCCAGGTACTGGTCAGCCAGCAGTGCGAGATCTTCGGCCCGGCCCTGGAACTCCATCGCGCACCCCTGGACAATAAACGTAGATTACATCTTACGTAGATTGAACCTTACTTTACAGAGGGTGTCCGTACGGGAACTCCTGACGCCTGTCCCCCATCGGCCGACTCAGGACACCTGCGGGTGCAGGAGCCGTGCGAGTAGGTCGTCCAGGGTGACCAGTCCTGTGAGTCTGCCCGTGTCGTCGCGGACGACGGCCAGTGAGGCGCGGCGGCGGCGTAGTTGTTCGATGGCGTCGCCGACGGTGTTCCGTGAGGTCAGTTCGGGTACCGGGCGCGCCAGATGCCGGGCGGTGACAGCTCGGTGCCGGGCTCTGGCGACCAGGGCGTCGCGGGCGTGGACGGAGCCGACGACCGTCTCGCCGTCGCGCACCAGCAGGCGGCTGCGGTCGTGCTCGGCCGCGAGGGCGAGGATCTCCGCCACGTCCGCCTCGGCCGGCACCGAGATGATCCGCTCGACGGGCACCTGGAGTTCGCCGACCGGTGTCTGGGGCTCGGTGAGCGAGTTGGTGATCAGCTCGGAGTCGTCCTTGCTGATCAGGCCCAGCCGTTCGGACTCCTCGACGAGGTGGGTGAGCTGCTCGCGGTTGTGGACGGAGGTCAGCTCGTCGCGCGGGGTGACCGCGCACAGTCGTACGAGCGCGTTGCTGATCCGGTTGAGCACCGCGATCAGCGGGCGCACCACCTTGACCACGGCCCGGAAGGGCGGGGAGAGCAGCATCGCCGAACGCTCGGGGTGTGCGATCGCCCAGGACTTGGGGGCCATCTCGCCGACCACCATGTGCAGGAACACGACGACGATCATCGCCACGGCGAACGCGACTCCGTAACTGAGCGCGCTGGGCAGGCCCAGGTCGTGCAGCAGCGGGTCGAGTTCGTGGGAGATCGCGGGCTTGGACAGCGAGCCCAGGCCCAGTGTGCAGACGGTGATGCCCAGTTGGGCACCGGCCAGCATCAACGACAGCTCGCGCATACCGGCCAGGGCCGCGCCCGCGCCGCGCTGTCCCTCGGCGGCGGCCTTCTCCATGCGGTGCCGTTTCGCGGCGACGAGGGCGAACTCGGCGGCGACGAAGAACCCGCTGCCGATGAGCAGCAGGACGGTGACGAAGAGCGCCATCGGGAAACTCATGCCTGCTCCTCCGTCTGCTCGGCCGGCCGTTCCATGCGCACGCGGTCCGGCACGTGCCGGTCGAGGGTGCGTACGTCGATCAGTGCGCGGCCCCCGCCGGGCAGGTCGACCGTGAGGGTGTCCCCGATGGTCGGGAAGCGGCCCAGCCGGTCGACGATCAGGCCGGCCACGGTGTCGTAGCCCTCGTCCGCGGGCAGGTCGACGCCGGTGGCCTCGGCCACCTCGTCCAGGCGGCGGCCCGCGTCCACCAGCCAGCCGTCGCCGTCCGCGACCGCGATCTCGGTGATGAGGTCGGACTCGTCGGCGATGTCACCCACCAGCTCCTCGGCGATGTCCTCGTACGTGACGATGCCCGCCACCCCGCCGTGTTCGTCCAGGACGACCGCGAACTCGTCGCCCTGGGACCGCATCTGCTCCACCGCGTCCGGCAGGGGGAGCGTGTCCGGCAGCAGGAGGGGCCGTCGGGCCGCCTGGGCCGCCGTGGTGACCGTGAAGCCGTCGGCGGGCAGGGCCATGAGCTCCCGGACGCCGAGCACTCCGCTGACGTCGTCCGGATGATCGCCCAGGACGGGATAGTTGGAGTGGCCGTGCTTGGAGATCAGCTCGACCGCCTCGGCGAGGCTCGCGTCGTCGCGGACGAAAACCGTCTCCACGCGCGGGACCATCACTTCGTCCAGGGTGCGATCGGAGAACTCCAGGGCGTGGTCGAGAAGTGCGGCGGTGCCCTTGGGCAGTTGGCCCTGCTCGTGGGACTCGCCGATCAGGTGGCCGAGTTCCTCCAGGGTGGCGCCGTGGTGGAGTTCCTCGACCGGCTCGATGCCGACCTTGCGCAGGAGCGTGTTGGCCGCGCCGTCGAAAACGCGCACGAGCGGGCCGACGATCTTCAGATACGCCAGTGTGGAGGCGGCCAGCGACTTCGCCAGCCGTTCGGGGACGGCGATGGCCAGGTTTTTCGGTGCCAGTTCGCCGATCACCATCTGTACGACCGTGGCCAGGACGAAGGCGAGCACGACGGAGATTCCGCCGACCGCCCCGTCCGGGACACCGATTCCGGTCAGGACGGGCTCGATCAGCGCGGACACCGACGGCTCGGCGATGAAACCGACGACCAGGCCGGTGACGGTGATACCGAGCTGGGCGCCGGACAGCATGAAGGACAGGCGTTCCAGGACCTTCAGTGCGCGGGCGGCCCTCCGGTCACCGGCCTCGGCCGCACGGGTCAGGGCGAGCCGGTCGACGGACACGTACGCGAATTCCTGGGCGACGAAATAGCCGGTGCCCACGGTCAGCAGCAGCACGGCGAGCAGGCCGAGCCAGGCTTCCAGGGCGCTCATCGACGCCTCAGCCCGGAGTGGACACCCCACCGCGTGCCGTGCTCAGGAGAGACCTGGCGGGAGGGTGGCCGGGGATCGTGCCCCGCGGAGTCCGTCGAACTGGCGGACAAGGATGCTCCTTCACTAGAACGTTCACCTTGGCAACGATTCTGACCACGTCCACGTTCCCCGGCCCACGGCGGGACCGGGCACCCGTGTACCGCTCGTCACGTCTCCCTGCTTCTACACCCACTGTAAAGGAATCGCGAGGCTGGGCCATGAGCGAACGTACGAACGGATCTCCAGCGGCGCTTCGCCGAGAACCTCGACAAGCTGCCCGCCGACTTCGCGTTCGGCAAGGTGAGCGTGCTCCCGGAGGGCGCCAAGGCCAAGAAGAAGCCGGCCGAGGCCCCGTGCCGTCATCCGGATCGGCATCGTCATCGGTGGCGCGGTCGGCGGCTTCGACAAGGCCGAGCAGGCCGTCGTACACGAGGCGTGCTTCACCCTGGACCTGCCGCCGCACGAGTTCGACCTCTGATTCGGCCTCTGATCGGCTTTTGAGCGGCCTGCGACTGGCGCGGACCGCACCCGGCGGGTCAGAGGGGCGTGGCCGCGTGGAGGATGAAGATCATGGTCACGGCGGAGTTCGCGGACGACATCGCCGAGACGGCCGTACCCGCCGCCGCAGCCCAGGTCGCCAGGCCGACCGTGGTGAACACCGACGGCCAGCGGCGCCCCACCGGTGCGGGTCCGAGCAGGGCCGCCACCCTGCGCGGCACCGGCCCCGGCGCGGCGAAGCCGGCGAGCGGGGACAGGGGTGTGCCACGGGAGGCGGAGAGCAGCGCGGCCTTGCCGATCGCCCGCGCCACGGTCCGACGGCTGCCGACCACGTGCGCCGCGTCCTCGTCGGCCCATCGCTCCGCCGTGTACGACACGGCCGTACGCAGTGGCTGCAGGAACGGGTTGGCCCGGGCGGCCAGTCGTACGGCGAGCAGGTGACGGTGGTGACGGGCGGCGAGGTGGGCGCGCTCGTGGGCGAACAGGGCTCGGCGCTCGGCCGGTTCCAGGGAGTCGAGCAGGGCGGTGGTCACGACGATGCGGTCGCGACCGCCGCCGGGCAGTGCGTACGCGTAGGGAGCCGTGTCGGGCAGGACCGCGACCTCCGTGGCCGGCAGTCCGGCAAGAGCCCGGTGCCCGAGGCGGCGGGTCCGGGAGTGCCGCCAGAGCGTCCGGGTGCAGGCCAGAGCCACCACACACAGGGCGGGGATGGCGGCCTTGCCGACGACCTCGTCGTAGGGGACGGCCTCGCGCACCTCGGGGTCCGACCAGCCGTCCGGCAGCGGGTTGCCGGGGAGTTGAGCGGTGCCGACCACCATGAGCAGTGCCAGGCACACCGTGCTGCACACGGCCATCACCGTGGCCACTCCGGTCAGCAGCCGGGTCGCGGTACGGGGATGGAGATGCTGCTCGGCGAGGCGGGCGACCGGCCATGCCGTCAGCGGCAGCACCAACGGCAGAAAGACGAAGACCCCCATGAAGTGTCAGTCTCCCCGGCTGTCGCCGGACCGGCCCAGAAGTTCGCGCAGCAGGCGCTCGTCGTCGGGACCGAGACCGGTGACGAAACTCGCCAGCACGGCCTGTCTGTCTCCCTCGTTGTCCAGCACCCGGCGCATCTTGTGGGCGGCCAGGCCTGCTTGGTCCGCCACGGGCAGCCAGGCGAAGGACCGGCCGGCCCGTTCGCGGGTGACCGCTCCCTTGGTCAGCAGGCGCGTGAGGATCGTGATGACGGTCGTATAGGCGAGGCCACTGCCCAGGCGCTCCCGCACCCAGCCCGCCGTCGCCGGTCCGTCCGCCTCCCGCAGCGCGGACAGCACCAGCGCCTCCAGTTCACCCTGTCCCCGTCGCCGGGGAGGCTGCCGGTGATTCGTCACGCCCTGTCTCCCTTCCGCTGCCGCGTACTTCACGGGCGCTCATCGTAAGGACACCCGGGGCCGCGCACCCGCAATCACACCTCGCACTATTTCTACAGTGATGTAGATTGCGTTCCGGTGCAACCGCGCCCCAGGATCTCAACCAGGAGGAAAACCATGGGAGTTTCCCTGTCCAAGGGCGGCAACGTCTCGCTCAACAAGGAGGCTCCGGGCTTGACCGCCGTACTGGTCGGCCTGGGCTGGGACGTCCGGACGACGACCGGAACCGACTTCGACCTCGACGCCTCCGCGCTGCTCCTGGACGCCTCCGGCAAGGTCCTCTCGGACCGGCACTTCGTCTTCTACAACAACCTCACCAGCCCGGACGGGTCCGTCGAGCACACGGGGGACAACCTCACGGGCGAGGGCGAGGGCGACGACGAGTCGATCAAGGTGAACCTGGCGGGCGTACCCGCCGAGGTCGACCGGATCGTCTTCCCGGTCTCCATCCACGACGCCGACAACCGCGGCCAGAGCTTCGGCCAGGTCAGGGGTGCCTTCATCCGGGTCGTCAACCAGGCGGGCGGACAGGAGATCGCGCGTTACGACCTGTCCGAGGACGCGTCCTCCGAGACCGCGATGGTCTTCGGCGAGCTGTACCGCAACGGTGCCGAGTGGAAGTTCCGCGCGGTCGGCCAGGGGTACGCCTCCGGACTGGCCGGGATCGCCTCCGACTTCGGCGTCAGCATCTGACCGGGGCCGACACCCGCCGCCGGCCTCCGGCCCTTCCCAGGAACAGGAACCTCCGTGTTCGGACTGAGCGAACTGGCAGTCGTCCTCATCGTCGTCATAGCCGTCCTCGCCGCGAAGAAACTCCCTGAACTGGCGCGCTCAGCAGGCAAGTCGGCCCGGATCCTCAAGGCCGAGGCACGTGCCGCGAAGGCCGACGAGAAGGAAGAGGGGTCGGAGACGGGCTCGGCTCCCCGTGTCATCCGGGGTGAGACGGTCACTCCGGGCACCGGCACGCCGACGGCCGCGGAACCCGGGCGCCCGGACGAAGGGCGCAGCGCGCAGCCGCGCAACATCTGAGGGCTCCGCTGTTCGGCTGTTCGGCTGTTCGGCTGTTCGGCTGCGGTGAGGTCTGAAAACCCGTTGGCGGGCCATGGTGGCCGCTGCTACCTTTCCCGGTGGCCGTGCGAGAGAACGAGGAGGTGGTACCCGTGAACGCTGTATCGACATGGGTGCTCCCCTCCGGGGTCACGGTCGGGCGATAGGTCGTCGTCCGGGAGCGCCGTTCAAGCGAACTCCCGAAAGGCACGACCATGCGATTCACTTCCGAACAGCGTCTCGACGACGGTGTCCTCGAACGCGAATTCACCCTCGGCGAGATTCCCGGCATCCTGTGGACGCCCGGCTCCGCACCCGCGCCGCTGATCCTGCTCGGCCACCCTCCCCTCGGGCTGCGCAAGATGTACCCCCGGCTGGCGGCCCGCGCCCGGCAAGCCGCGGCGGACGGCTTCGCCGCGGCGACCATCGAACTCCCCGGAAGCGGAGACCGGCCCAGTTGGCCCGCCGCCGAGCAGGCCCGCGCCGACCTGCGCCGGGCGATGGAGGCCGGCGAGCGGGTGAGCGACGAGATCGTCGACGCCCTCGTCCTCCCGCTGGTCGAAAAGGCCGTACCGGAATGGCAGACCGCCCTGGACGCACTCCTCTCTCTGCCCGAGATCTGCGGCCCGGTCGGGTACTCGGGCGGAGTGATCTCCGTCGGCATCCGGCTGGCAGTGGTCGAGCCGCGCGTCTCGGCGGCCGTTCTGTTCGCCGGGAGTTTCGTGCCTCGCGTCATGTTCGAGGAGGCCCGGCAGGTCACCGTTCCGCTGCATGTCCTGCTGCAGTGGGACGACGAAGGCAACGACCGCCAGGCGGCCCTGGACCTGTTCGACGCCTTCGGCTCCAAGGAGAAGTCCCTGCACGCCAATCTCGGCGGGCACAGCGGCGTACCTGAGTTCGCGGGAGACACCGCGGCCCAGTTCCTCACCCGGCACCTGCGCTGACACCGGCCGA
>NZ_AEJB01000384.1 GCF_000331005.1 Streptomyces turgidiscabies Car8 | reverse complement strand
AGGAACGGGATGGGACGGGTAGGGGCGGCGGGGGCGAAACAACACCCCCCAATGTGCCGCACGCCATTATGCAACTAGTTGCACAACCCTCCCCCCGTCCTCTACAAAGACAGGACCGACCTGATCCCACCCCACCCCGCCCCGCCCCACTCCACCCCGGAGGCCCCCATGAGCCGCTACCCCCACCTACTGACCCCCCTGAACCTCGGCTTCACCACCCTCCCCAACCGCGTCCTCATGGGCTCCATGCACATAGGCCTCGAAGAAGCCGACCACGGCTTCGAACGCATGGCCGAGTTCTACGCAGCCCGCGCCCGAGGCGGAGTCGGCCTCATCGTCACCGGCGGCATCGCCCCCAACGACGCCGGCCGCCCGGCCGAGGGCGGAGCCAAACTCACCACCGACGCGGAAGCGGACCAGCACCGGACGATCACCGACGCCGTACACCGCGAGGGCGGCAGGATCGCGATGCAGATCCTGCACTTCGGCCGGTACGCCTACCACCAGAACCTGGTCGCCCCCAGCCCCCTCCAGGCCCCGATCAGCCCCTTCACCCCCCACGAACTCACCGACGCCGAGGTCGAGCAGACCATCGACGACTACGCCCACGCCGCCCTCCTCGCCCGCCGGGCCGGCTACGACGGCGTCGAGATCATGGGCTCCGAGGGCTACCTGATCAACGAGTTCATCGCCGCCGGCACCAACCACCGCACCGACCGCTGGGGCGGCTCCTACGAGAACCGCACCCGCTTCCCCCTCGAAATCGTCCGCCGCGTACGCGAAACGGTCGGCGAGGACTTCATCCTCATCTACCGCCTGTCGATGCTGGACCTGGTCCCGGGCGGCTCCACGTTCGACGAGGTCGTCACCCTCGCCAAGGCCGTCGAGGCGGCCGGCGCGAGCATCATCAACACCGGCATCGGCTGGCACGAGGCCCGTATCCCCACCATCGCCACCTCGGTGCCACGCGGCGCGTACACCTGGGTGACGAAGAAGCTCATGGGCGAGGTCGGCATCCCCCTGGTGACCACCAACCGCATCAACACCCCGGAAGTCGCCGAGGAGTTGCTCGCCGACGGCTTCGCGGACATGGTGTCGATGGCCCGCCCGATGCTCGCCGACCCCGACTTCGTCGCCAAGGCGCGCGAGGGGCGTCCCGAGGCGATCAACACCTGCATCGGCTGCAACCAGGCGTGCCTCGACCACACCTTCAGCGGGCGGATCACCTCCTGCCTGGTCAACCCGCGCGCCTGCCACGAGACGGAGCTCGTCCTCTCACCGACCAAGCTGCGCAAGCGAGTCGCCGTCATCGGCGCCGGCCCCGCCGGCCTCGCCTGTGCCGTCTCCGCCGCCGAACGCGGCCACGAGGTCACCCTCTTCGACGCGGCCCCCGAGATCGGCGGCCAGCTGAACGTGGCCCGAAAGGTCCCCGGCAAGCAGGAGTTCGACGAGACCCTGCGCTACTTCCGCCACCAGCTCGACGCCCACGGCGTGGACGTACGCCTCAACACCCCGATAACAGAACACGACTTGACGGATCAGCCGAACTTCGACGAGATCGTCATCGCCACCGGCGTCAGCCCCCGCACCCCCGACATCCCCGGCATCGACCACCCGAGCGTCGTCGGCTACCTCGACGTGCTGCGCGACAACGCGCCCGTCGGCGACCGTGTCGCGATCCTCGGCGCGGGCGGCATCGGCTTCGACGTCGCAGAGTTCCTCACCGACGGTGGCGACAAGACGAGCGAGGACCCGGCGGCGTACTTCCGCGCCTGGGGCGTCGACACGGACCACCGCACCCCGGGCGGACTGGCCGCGCCGGAGCGCCCCGCCCCTCCCCGCAGCGTCCACCTGCTCCAGCGCAAGGCGACCAAGGTCGGCGCCGGGCTCGGCAAGACCACGGGCTGGATCCACCGCACCGAGCTCAAGCACCGGGGCGTCACCATGGTCCCGGGCGTCCAGTACGACCGTATCGACGACGCCGGACTGCATGTCACCGTCGACGGCACCTCGACCGTCCTGCCGGTCGACACCGTCGTCCTGTGCACCGGCCAGGACCCGCGCCGCGACCTGTACGACGCGCTGCTCGCGGCCGGCCGTAGCGTGCACCTGATCGGCGGCGCCGACGTGGCCGCCGAACTGAACGCCAAACGCGCCATCAAGCAGGGCACCGAGGTGGCGGCGGCACTCTGACGGCCGTACAGCGCCCGCCCGTACGAGCGCACGAGCACGGGTCAGCCGGCACCGCCACCACCACCGCTCCCTAGGATTGAGCCATGTCCCTCCCGCACGCGATCCTCACCGCCCTGCTCGAAAAGCCGTCCTCTGGGCTGGAGTTGACCCGCCGGTTCGACAGGTCGATCGGCTACTTCTGGTCGGCCACGCATCAGCAGATCTATCGCGAGC
>NZ_AEJB01000383.1 GCF_000331005.1 Streptomyces turgidiscabies Car8 | reverse complement strand
GGGTCTTCCCGAAGGCCAGCGCCTGGGTCTGTGCGAAGAAGTTGGCCATCAACAGGTCGTGCTGGCCCTTGAGTTCGTCGCTCAGCTCCGCCACCGGCTCGGCGAAGCCGATGAAGTCCGCCGGGATGACCTTCGTCCCCTGATGGATCAACTGGTAGTAGGCGTGCTGCCCGTTGGTACCGGGCGTCCCCCACACCACCGGTCCGGTCTCCCACTCCACCGGCAGCCCGTCACGGTCGACCGACTTGCCGTTGGACTCCATGTCCAGCTGCTGCAGGTACGCCGTGAACTTGGACAGATAGTGCGAGTACGGCAGCACCGCATGCGACTGCGCCCCGAAGAAGTTGCCGTACCAGACACCCAACAACCCCAGCAGCAAAGGTGCGTTGCTTTCCGCCGGAGCCGTCCGGAAGTGCTCGTCGACCAGCGCGAACCCGTCCAGCATCTCCCGGAACCGCTCCGGCCCGATCGCGATCATCAGCGACAGCCCGATCGCCGAGTCGTACGAGTACCGGCCGCCGACCCAGTCCCAGAACTCGAACATGTTCGCCGTGTCGATCCCGAAGTCGGCGACCTTCCCCGAGTTCGTCGACAACGCCACGAAATGCCGGGCGACCGCCTTCTCGTCACCACCGAGCCCCGCCAGCAGCCACGACCGCGCCGACGTCGCATTCGTGATCGTCTCGATCGTCGTGAACGTCTTCGACGCCACGATGAACAGCGTCTCCGCCGGATCCAGGTCCCGCACCGCCTCGTGCAGGTCCGCGCCGTCCACGTTCGACACGAACCGGAACGTCAACTCCCGTGCGGTGAACGCCCGCAACGCGTCGTACGCCATCGCCGGACCCAGATCCGAGCCACCGATACCGATGTTGACGACATTCCGGATACGGCGGCCCGTGTGACCGGTCCACTCACCCGACCGCACCCGCTCCGCGAAAGCGGCCATCCGGTCCAGCACCGTGTGCACCGCCGGCACCACGTTCTCACTGTCGACCTCGACCACCGCGCCACGCGGCGCCCGCAGC
>NZ_AEJB01000382.1 GCF_000331005.1 Streptomyces turgidiscabies Car8 | reverse complement strand
GTGAATCAGGCGGGCTGGTGGGCGTCCTGCTCAGCGATCTCCCGGGCAGCGGCGTCCAGGCCGTCGACCATGGCCGCGAAGTCGGCCGCGGGGTTCTCGCGCTCGCTGTAGTTCGTGAGCGTGTCGAGAAGGTCCTTCGCCTCGCCCAGGAGCAGCTCGTTCGCGGTGGCGACCGAGCGGCCGATGATCAGCGAGGTCGCGCGGAGGCGGTCGTCGCGCTCCCTGACGTTGAGCTTGTTGAACAGGGCGTGCATCATCCGCATCTGTGGGGCCGTGACCGGCGCGGGGGCCTGCTGCGGCTCCTGGGGTTCCCGCGCGACCCGAGGAGCGGCGGGAGCGGACCTCTCGGAGCCCGGCATGTCGTCGGACGGCTCCGGGTCACCGGAATAGGCGGCGGCAGCAGCCTCGACGTCGGAGGTCTGCGCTGACGTGGTCGTGACGCCCGTCGTGACGGGCTTGACGGCCTGCCCGTACTCCTTGATGACGTCCCCGAGCTTCGCGGGCTCGCCGGTCTTCGGGTGCAGCAGATCGGCGCCAAGCAGGCGCCGGATGTTGGCCTGGCCGTGCAGTTCCAGCGCCCGGTCATACGTCAGGCCTTCGCGGACCAGTTCGTCCACGATGACCTGGACGGGGTCCACGCCCTGGCCGAGCTGCTCCAGGATCGCCTCGGCGAAATCCTCGCCGGGGTGGTGGACGCAGGCTCCGTCGAGGGCCGTGTACCGGGTCTTGGTGACGGTGCCAGTGCCCTTGATCATGTCGATGACGACGTCGACTTCGTACTCGGCGCCCTCACGCTGGACGGTCTTGACGCCGACCTTCGTGACGGTCTTCCCCTCCATCGTGTAGTCGTTCTTCGTCCGCATGGTGACGATGACGTGCCCGGGGAAGTTCAACAGGGCGTCGAGCATGTCCTGTTCGAGGTCGTTGACGGGGCCCCAGGCGGTGAACTTGCCGCCGTAGTTGCCGGCCTTCTTCGCCTCCTCGTCGACTCGGGCGAGGAGGCCGCCCTTGCCCGCCCAGTAGTGCGACCAGGAGTCGATGATCAGGACGGCGATCCGTGCCTCGATGGCGGCGTTCACCACCGCGATCAGGTTTTCCGGGGAGCAGAACGCCATGGGCACGTGTACGAACTCGTGAGCCTCGATGTCCGGACGGCCGGGCACGGGGGCGTACTTGAGGGCGGAACCGCGCTCGGAGTCGACGACCCCGATGGTGCCGCCGGCCGCGAGCCGCTCGGCCATGCGGAGGGCGGTCTTGGTCTTGCCCGAGCCGCCGGGACCCTGGAGGGCGATGCGAGCCTTGGCGGTCTCGCGGGTCGCCGGGGCGAAGGTGAAGGTGCTCATGGGGTGCTCCGGGGGTCGCGCTGGGCGGGCGGGGTGAAACCGCGGGGATTGGTGGCGAACTGGCGGACCAGGTTCACGGTCCGGATGGCCGCGCCGAACTTCCGCCGCTTGCGTCGGAACTCGGCGTCGGTGTCGGTCTCGGTCCGGCGGTACTGGCCGTCGAGGGTCTGCTCGATTGCGTCCGCCAGCTCCTGGCCGAACTCCTGGCGGAGCGATCCGAGCAGCTGCGCGGCCTCGTCGGGGCGGAGAGCTCGTCCGCTGGTGAGGGCCTGGTAGGCGGTGCTGTACGCGCTCACTCGTCACCGTCCGGGTCGTACGCGGAGGCGATCTCCAGGGCGGTCACGGTGTAGCCGGTCGGGTTCTCCTCGCCATCGACGGCGGCGACCAACTCGGCGACGCCGTCCTCCTCGTCGACGATCCAGTCGAAGGTGGCGGTGGGAAGGTCGCGGCGGGCGTGGTCTTCGGCGTGCTTCCGGGCCTCGACCTCCGTCGTGTACTGGTCGAGGGTCATCGAGTCCCAGGAGGCGCGGTAAATGACCAGCTTGGGCGGCGAGTGTCGTTCCCCCTCCAGCTCGGCCACCCGGGTCTCAGCGTCGATCAGACGCCGAAGGACCGGAGCCATCCGCTCCCCCATATAAGAGGAGAGGTTCTGGCAGTAGAGGTCTTCCCACGTGGGGTGCTGGTGCTCTCGGCGGTTCCGTACGGACTCGCCGAAGGCCACCAGCAGTCCCGGGGTGGCGGGCTTCGCGTCGCCGAGCTGCTCGGCGATCTTGGCGCGCTGATCGGCCGTCAGCTGGACTCCAACAGGCACGGGCAGAGCACCCAATTCACGTACTGCTGTCTCGACGTCGCGGATCGGCTCGCTCATGCGCCCTCACCGTCCTCGGCGAACTCCGGGAGGCCAGTGGTGTCCAGGCCCATCGGGGAGACGGCGTTGTGCATCCGCTGGACGGCGGCCGTCAGCGCGGCCGCGGCGGCCATGGCGTCCGCGCGGGCCTTCACCAACTCGCGGATCTTGGCGTCGGCGTCGCCGCCGTTGTCGATGCGGACGCGTCCGTGCTCGTAGGTGTGCATCACGGGGCGCGTCGACTGCTCGATTGCCTGCCCCAGCATGCCGACGAGGTGCGAGAGGTTGCCGACCGCGGGGTACGCGTGGCCGGGATACACCCAGTCGTCCCCGACGGAGCGGGAGGTGTGGTTGAACTCGCGGACCTGGTCGGCCGCGTTGGACAGGGAGCGGGAAGGCCCAGCCATCAGGCTTCACCGCCCTGGGTGCCCGTCGTGACGGGCGTCACCTGGGGCGACGGGGCGTTCCTGACGGCCGTCAGCGGACCCGCCAGGCGGACGATGTTCGCCAGCGAGCAGCGCTCCGGCCGGCCATCGATCGACAGCAGCGGCATCCCGTCGGTGGTCCGCACGCCCTGGTAGAACCAGACGTCGCCCCCTGCATCCCGCTGCGGACGGGCCAGGTCGTAAACGACCCCGTCCACCTCGTACGGCTGCTTGGCGATCTTCCGCGCGTGCGCCCGGGCCTCCGGCAGGTTGTACGCCACGACCGACACCTGGACACCGTCCCGGTAGCCGAGGCCCGACACCGCGTACGGCAGCGGGGTCTCCTTGTCGTGGGTGATCCCGAACCACGTCCGCCACTGGGTCCACTGCGACTGGTCGAGGACGTTCAGCGCGACCAGGACGCGGTCACCGTTTACATGGATGCTCTGGAACTCTGGGTGGCGCCCGATGTGCTGCTCGATGGACTCCGCGACTCGGCGGCCCCGCTCACACGACTGATCCCAGGCAAGAGCCTGCTGCTCCAGCTCGGTCAGCTCCGGCTGCTCCTGGTGCTCCTGGTGCTCGCGCGCCCAGCCGCCGCCCGGGGTGCGGTGCAGGACGAGGCCAGCCCGCTCCGGGTCGACGAGGAGACGAGCGCTGTCGAGGGCGTGGGCGATGGCAGCCGCCGGGTCCGTACCGCTGGCGTCCAGCGCCGCGCGGATCACCTTGACGGCGTGGGGGAGGTTCTTGTTCACGCTGCCACCGCCTCGGCGGCGAGGGCGCGGCGAACGCTGGCACGCATGCCGATCTTCGCGCGGTCCGTGAGGGTCTTCACCGCACCGGTCGTCCTGTCGAGCCGCGTGGCCGCGTCCTTGAGCGGCAGTTCCTCGAGGAACCGGAGCCGGAGGCACTCCTGGTGGGCTCCGGGGAGCGAGCCCATCGCGGCCCGAACGGTTGCAGCAGCCTCAGCGGCGTCCAGCAGCCTCAGGGCACTCGACTCGGCGCTGTCACACCGCTCGTCGGTCTCGAAGATCTCCGCCACTGCTACCTCGCACTTAGTGCGGCTGGCCCGGCAGTGGTCCGTGTGCAGGTTCCGGGCGATCGTGTACAGCCAGCCGCCGAAGCCGCCGCTGTTCGGCCGCTCGGCGAAGGTGCCGATCCGGCCCAGCGCGCGGACGAAGGTGTCCTGGGTGAGGTCCTCGGCCAGTTGCTCGTCGCATCCGCGGGTCCGCAGAAAGCGGTACACCGGGACGCGGTGTTCGTTGTAGAGGGTGGCGAAGGCGTCGCGGTCACCCGCGCCGGCCTTGGCTACCAGGGCGGCCGTGAGGCCTCCTGTGGCGCTGATCTTGGCGTTAGCCTGTGCAGACACCAGATCTCCTTTGACGTAGGGGTTTTCGGGTGGGAGGGCCGTCCCGGGTCGCATCCGGGGCGGTCCTTCGTGCGTGTGTCAGGCGGCGGTGCGCTGCTTCCGCATCGCGTCGAGGACGGCGTGCGGGTCGAAGCGGCGGGAAGAGCCGACGTAGATCAGGCCGGGCCAGATCTCGCCGTGCTCCTTCGCCTCCTGGATCTGCTTGTCGATCCAGCTCATGGACTTCCGCAGGAAGCGCGCGAGCGTTCGCTGGTCCATCAGCTGATCGGGCAGTGCCGACTTCCCCGAACCGTGAGTCTTCGATCTCCGTGTAGATGTAGATTCCTGGAGTGTGAAGACAGGCGATTCGAAGAGGTCATCGACCTCCTTGGCGAGCGCGGTGGCGATGAGCTCGGCGGCCCGGTCGCTGCAGTCCTCGCGGGCACTCGTTCCGCCGCCCGCAAGGAAGCCGATGTACGCCCTCGACAGGCCTTCGCCGGTCGGGTCGATTTCCTTCGTCCTGGCGGCGAGGCGTGGAATGTCCAACTCGGCCGCCTTCATGGCGGCCCGCAGTGGGGCACTTTTGTCCAGTCGTCGCATGGTGATCCTCCGGCGCGTGGCCGAATTGGGGTCTCGTAGGTCCGCTTGACCTGCGATATCTACAATCTACGTGTAGATGCAGATCGCGTCAAGAGGGACGCGCAGGGGTGTAGAAATGCGCTACCGGGGCGCGCAGGGGTCATGTAGATGCGCCGGAGTACCGTCAAATACAGGTCATGGACCCCCGGTCTACTTGCGGATGTAGATGGAGATGGCCGATCCTCTGAACGTGACGAGCCACCAGCACCACCCCGGCGACCATGCCGCCGAGGACCCCGCCCCCCGAGGTGAGGACCTGGCGGCACTACTCCAACGCCTCCTGGACCAGGTCCCCGACAAGAATCAGAAGGACCTGGCCGACGCGGCCGGCATCCGGTACCCGACCCTCAACGCGTGGGTGAACCGCACTCGCGGAACCTCACGCATCGACCCCGACTCCCTGCGCAGCTTGCGGGACGTCTTTCGTTCCTGGGGCGTCGAGACGACCGTTGGCGAGTTCTTCGCTGCCGCCGGCCGACCAGTTCCCGGGCCATCGAGTGATGAGCGCGAGGCGCGCCTGCTGAAGCTCTACCAGCAACTGCCGGAAGACAAGCAGCGTGCGCTGGTGAAGGATGCCGAGGCCATGTTGGCGGTTAGTCGCGCCTCGTAACTTTTAGTAAGGGTTGCCTAATGGGGGCCGTCCTGTTTTCGTCGCCCCGTTCGTGAAGAAGGGTGTTTTTTGTCCGGTTTGGTTTGGCTGGAAACAAACCATCCCCGAATATGACAAGTGATCTCTACATCACGCACACAGGCAGGTACGATCAGTCACCCGCTGTCCTCCCGTAGCGGCACTGGCACCCGTACTGCCCTGGGGGACACCTGTGTGCATCCGCATCGCCGTGGTTTCGAATCTCCCGACGATCGCTATTTGGGACCCAGACGAGGTCACGATCCTCGTATCCAGGGGCACCCACCCTCACTACCTGATCAGAGAACTGCACGCGATCCTTACGGTCGACCTCGGCGCACCCGACCATCCAGGCGCCGGCCTCACCTGTTTCTGCGGGACTCCGCTCTTGCTCCCCGATGAGCTCACAGCGACCCCGGCCGTCGGCGCCCACCTCTGATCAAGGACAACACCGTGGGGCGCAGGACTACAGCAAACCCTCGTCAGATCCGCAGCAAGAGCTGCGGCTGCAAACTCTGCCTGGCCAAGTACCCAGGCAATCGGCCCAAATCCCGCGACTGTTCCGGATCCTGGCAGGCCCGGTACACGCCACCAGGACAGCGTGAACGGGCCGTCAACTTCGAGACCGAACCGCAGGCCGAGCACTTCCTGGAGCGGACCCGCACGGAAATCCGCGAACGCAGGTGGATCGACCCCGCTCGAGGAGAGATCACGCTGACGACGTGGCACCCGCTCTGGTGGGAGTCGCAGACCGCGCAGTTGGAAGAGAACACGATCGACCGCGACGGCCGGTCGTGGCGCAACCACGTCCAGCGGCGGTTCGGCACCGTACGCCTGGTGGACATCACCTGGCTCGATGTCCAGAACTGGGTGAACTCCATCTGGGACGGGAACGGCGGCTCACTCGCCGCCAGCTCGGTGACGAAAGCCTTCCAGGTCCTCGACCGGATGATGACCGCAGCCATGCGCGACCGCCGCATCCCCTTCAACCCCTGCGACGGCATCAAACTGCCGAGCGGGAAGGGGAAGCACCCGGACGACAGGCGGCCACCGACAACCGACCAGCTCGCCCTTGTGCGCGAACAACTCCCGAAGTACCTGCGGCCCGTGCAGCAACTCGCCGAGGAGACAGGCCTTCGGTTCGGCGAGCTGGCCGGCCTCCGCTGGTGCCGCGTCGACTTCGCCTCCAGGCGGATTCAGGTCAGGGAGGTCCTGATCGAGCCGCGCGGGCACGTAAAGAGGAAGGCGTACCCCAAGAGCGACGCGGGCCTGCGGACCGTGCCACTGACGGAGGCCGCGGTGCAGCTGCTCCGCGATCTCTGGGACGCCGAACCGAACGCGAGCCGCTCGCAGTCCGAGCCGGAGGACGGTCTGCATCCGGAGGAGCTGGTGTTCCACGGGCGCAACGAGATCCGCCGGGGAACGAAGAAGGCCGACGGCGTGGGCGAGCCATACCGGGCACCGCTGCGACGAAGCAGCTTTCGCCGGCGGTGGGTCGACGCGATCGACTCGGCCGGGATCGCCCGGACGACGGTCAAGACCTGGATCGAGACGGTCGAGGACCCGGAGACCGGCCGGACAGAGAAGAAGGAGATGAAGCGGACGGACTGGTGGCCGGACTTCCACGACCAGCGGCACACGTTCGCCTCGAAGCTGCACGCGCTCGGCGTCCCGGAGGCCATCACCCAGGAGATCCTCGGCCACGAGCGGGCGGGCGAAGTGACGTGGCTGTACACCCACGCTTCGGCGGACTACGCGGGGCAGGTGCTGGCCGCGCTGGAGGGTGCGGTGCCTGGTCAGGCTCAGCTCAGGATGGTGGCGGCGGAGTCCGGTGGAGTCCGGGAAGAGTCCGGACCGGAGGTAAGGCGCACAGGGGTTGCGTGACAATCCACGCTGTAGATCGGTGTAGGTGCTGTTTGGCCAGCACGTTCGTTGATCAGCGACGATGCGGATTTTGACCCAGGCCCTGATAAGGATGAGGCCACAGGTTCAAATCCTGTTAGCCCCACCAGCACGAAGGCCCCCAGGCGAACTTGCCTGGGGGCCTTCGGTGTTCAACGGCTGACATCAGCCGATGCGTTGCGTGGACGAGCGGTTGTCGGACGACCGGTCCACCGGGCGGGCGGCCGCTGCGGCCATGAGGGCCAGCAGGAGCCCGATCGCGCCGACGATGATGTTGTTGACGATCGTCCTGGTGGTGCTGACGTCGCCCGCCACCGCCCACGGCGCGATGATCGTCCACGCGCCGAGCGCGCAGGCGGCCCACGCCATGCTGTGCGACCGTTCGTACGCCCGACCGAAACCACCGCTCATGATCAGGGCGTAGCAGATGCCCACGATCAGATTGTTGACCGCCAGGGTGGAGAACCCGTTGAACCCCACGATCCACGGAGAGGCCGCCAGGTAGAGGCCGGTGATCAGGGCCATCGCCTCGACGGCCTGCGCCCTTGGAGTGGTCGCGACATGCTCGGCCATCTCGTGCCGATTTCGCATCGCGAGGATGTCAGGATGCGTTGCCATGTCAGATCGCGGCTGTGTCGTCATTCCGATACCTCCGATTTGCCCGTCATGTGAATTTCGTGAAGCGAGTGCCCCCGCATGGGCGGGGCAACCATCGCGGGCCGAAGACGCTGAGCAGCAAAAAGACCCCCGACCAGTGATGGCCGGGGGTCTTTCGGGTGTCCTCGTGTATCTCCGTATGGCTTTGTACGCAAGTTCGCCGCTACAGGGGGAGGGGTTTCACGCGAGGAGAGTCACGCGCGCGGGGTCAGGATGGTGGCTGTGCCGCCGTCTCGGCGTCCGTGGCGGTGTCCGGGCCGGCTTCCGTCTCCGCGTCCGTGTCCGCGGGTGAGCGGTGGCGACAGCTCGGGGAGGAACCGTGGGCCTCGGCTCGGATGCGCTGCTTCATCGTGGGGGGCAGAGACCGGGCGTAGGACCAGGCCCAGGCGGCTGTGAGGGGTGCCGCCGCGGGTGCGGCGCAGTTGCGTGCCGGGTGGCTCTCGGCTACCGCCGCGGTGGCGGTCGTCGTGATCAGTCCCAGCGTCGTGCACAGCGCCAGGAAGGCGGTGACGACGACGGTCCACAACTTCATGACCTTGTTCTGGGCCATGGCCCCTCACTTTCGGGTTGGGCGATTTGCGTACTTTCCTAATCATGTGTACGGAGGTCGCGAAGTGGTGGACCTGCGACCGTGGCGCGTCGATCTTCGGATGAACACCACTCGGATGGACGCAACAGCACCGAAAAGTGAGGAATAAGGGAGAGAAGGCGGCGGATCGGGGCGAAAAGTCACGGTACGTGGAGATGTGATCACCCTCCGATCGGAGCGGTGTCGTCCGCTTCTACTGCTGTGTGCCGGACGGGAGTTGGGGGCCGGCGCAGGTCACCGATCGGTCTCGGCCGGAGGGTATAGTCGGGCGCCAGAGGTCCCCTACGTCAAGGAAAGACGAGGTCGCACGGTGAAGAAGCTTCTCCTGGTCGCACTGGCCGCCATCGGCGGGCTCCTCGTGTACCGCCAGATCCAGGCGGATCGCGCCGAGCAGGATCTGTGGACGGAGGCGACCGACTCCGTGCCCACGGGTTCGTGAGTATCGACAGCAGTCTGTGAACAGGCCCCGGCCGCCGACGCGGTCGGGGTTTTGTGTTGTCCGGGTGATATCCGAGGTCGATAGGCAGTTCGCCGTCGCGAACGAAATACTTGCTGAGGCAAATCAAGGTGCCTCGTGGCCGGTTGTTTCGAGCGCTCGTACGGACAGCGAGGGTGGCGGGACGACCGACGGGGCAGGATGGGCGACGGTCCGGGCAGAGACAGTGCCCGGACCCGGCAGGGGCGGCGGACGGTTCGGGCAGCGGCCGGGCATGACGAGGGGTGGCGCGTGATGGGGCGGCGCACAGTGCGGGGCGCGGTCGTGGCGGCGGTGCTGAGCGTGGTGACGGGACTGGGTGCGGGTCCGGAGGCCGGCTTCGAAGCGGTCGCCGCGCAGGACGCGTACACGTACGACTTCGCCGAGGGCGCCCAGAGCGTCGAGGGGGCCGTGAGCACCACGGACGCCGTGGGGCTGGAACCCGGCGGGACCTACCGCAGCACCCTCCCGGTCAACGGAAGGCTCTACTTCCGCCTCGCACTCGACGCCACGTCGAACGCCTATGTCTCCGCCACCGCCGTCCCCCGCCAGGGCACGACGGTGTCCTCCTCCGACGGCGTCAAGGTGGCCGTGCAGGACGCCGACGCCCGTTCCTGCTCCTACGACAGCACACGATTCGGAGCTTCCCGCAGCCCGCATCCGGTCGCCGCCTGGGCGGCCCGCGTGACCGACGGCGAGACGACGGCCTGTCAGACGGCCGGTACGTACTACCTGGTCGTGGACCGCATCGACTCGGCGGGCTCGTCGTCGGACGACTGGGACCTCGAACTGACGTACACGTCCGAGCCGGGCCTCGTGAACAAAGCCGCGACGACCGCCCCCGAGTCCCCCGGAGACTGGGACTCCGCCTCACCCGACCCGCTCACCGGCGACGCGGTCCGCCGCGAGGGCGGCGCCGGCTTCGCCACGGCCACCCCGATGGGACAGGGAGTCTGGCAGGACGACATCACGCCCGGTCAGACCCGCTTCTACCGGGTGCCGGTCGACTGGGGGCAGCAACTCCACGCCGTCGCCGAACTGGGCAGCTCCAGCAGCGGTCCCAGCAGTGGCAACCGGTACGTCAGCAGCGCGCTCGTCATGTCGCTCTACAATCCCGCGCGCGGGTACGTCGACGACGAGAGCCTCCTCTACGACGGCCGCCAGAGTTCGGCAGCCCTCGATCCCCTGCCACCTGTCACCTACACCAACCGCTACGGCCTCGGCGACCGGACGAGCGGGATGCGGTTCGCGGGCTCGTACTACCTCGTCGTCCATCTCGCCGAGCGGGTGACACAACAGTTCGGCGCGGGCCCGTACGGGCTGACCCTGAGGGTCCAGGTGACAGGTACGGCGCAGGACGCTCCCGGCTACCTGGGACAGTCCGTGCCCCGGGACACCTTCGCGGTCACCGACCAGGACCGGAAGGCAGCCGACGGGTGGACGTCCGACGCGTCGGCGGGGGACACCGGCACCGACAGGGCTGACGGAACCTCCGAGCGGGGCGACGGCGCCGCGATGCGGGTGGTCGCGGTCAGCGGCATCGGGGCGGGGAGCCTGCTGGTGCTCGGTCTCGGGCTGTGGACGATGATCGCTCGGCGGCGCGCGCACCACGCCTAGGACGGCTTGAACGGCCGGACAGGCCCTGGTTCAGATATGGAACAGGGCCCAGAAACCCACGGCGTAACAGGCCAGGGCGAGGAACAGCACCGGTATCGCCACCTTCGCGGGCGGACCGGGGCGACGCTGGCGGCGTCGGCCCCGGCGCTGCGGAACCGCCTGCTCGGATAGCCGAACCTGCGCGGAGCCGACGGCATACGTGTCCTGCCGCAGCGTCGGAGTGGGCGTCACCGTCGCGGTCGGCGTCTGCGTGGCGGTCCGCGGCGTATGCGGCCGGGGGAAAGGTTCCTGCGCGGACTCGAAACGCGAGCCGCCGAAGGACGGGACCTCGAAGGGCGGCGGTACGTGGACCGCGGCCGGCGCCGGAAGCGGAACAGCCACGGGGGGAGTGGAGGGCTGCACCGGCCGGTGAGAGGAGTACTGGTGCTGTGCCGTGGCGGAGGAAGCGGCGACCTGCGGCGGGGGAAGGTGAAAGCTGCCCGTGTCAGACATGGCGGACGGCTGCGGCGGGATCACTGCCGGAGGATGAACCGGGCGCGGTGGCGCGGCGTCCGAAACGGGCGGGACACCGTTCTGCTGAGCAGAGTGAGCCGGGTATGTCGGCGGAGCGGGTGGAGCCTGCTGTCCCCGGGGCCGATTCGCTACGGAGTCGGTTTCGGGCCGGACCAGGGCGGCACCGGGGTGTCTCCAAGGCTCCCCGGTACCGGAGTCGGCCCCTGAGGGGACGGGGTCCTTGACCGGCTTGGCGGGTATGGCGCCCGTGCCCGGGCCGGAGGGCGGGACGACGGTTCCCGGCACCGGATCCGGCATCGGGCCGGGCAGCGAACCCGGTACCGGCCTGAGCCCCGGCCCTGTGCGCGTGCCGCCGGTCGCCGGGCCGGTGGGCGTGCCGTCCGGGTGCGGTTCGCGGTACGGGTCGTATCGGCGGGCCGCTCCCGGGCCGGTGTGTATGCCGTCCGAGTCCGGCCCGCCGTGTCCGGCGGCTGCGGCCGGCCTGCCTTCCGTACCGCCGCCCGCCCCAGTTCCCGTACGCGCGCCGCTCATGGTCACACCGGGGGACAGTTTGAGGGGGCCGGCCGGAGCGAAGTCCTTTGGCAGAGGGCCGAGTTGGTCGAAGACCTCGATCAACTCGTCGTCGGGGCCGGGCTCGGGCAGAAGCTCAGCGGCCTGCGCGAGAGCCTTGCGCGCGCCCGTGGCGGTGCGGAACCGCGCCTGCGGGTCCGGCTGCAGCAGTGTCGCCACGACCTGCCAGAGCGGCTCGGGTATGCCCTGCGGGGCGCTGGGCGTGCCGTGCGCCGCGAAGTACTCGATGAGGGCCTTGGAGTCCGGCTTGGCGCCCTCCAGGAGGTAGAGCGCGACCAGGCCCACGGCGAACAGGTCGGAGGGGAAGTCCGGGTCCGCGCCCAGCATCTGCTCGGGGGCGAAGTATCCGGGTGTGCCCACCACGTAGTCGGTCTCCGTCAGCCGTGGCTCGCCCAGCCGCATAGCGATGCCGAAGTCGGACAGCCGCAACCTCGGGCGGCCCGTACCGGTCGCTTCGAGCAGCACGTTGGCGGGCTTGATGTCGCGGTGCACCACGCCCTCCGCGTGCACGGCGGCAAGACCGGAAAGAAGCTGGTCGAGAAGAGTGCAGACGAACGCGGGCGGCAGAGGGCCGTAGTCCGCGATCAGATGGACGAGCGAACCTCCGGCGACCAGATCCATCGTGAACAGGACCTTGTCGTCGTCCGCCGCCCAGCTGGCCGGGGCGAGGACATGCGGATGGTCGATCCGCAGCGCCTGCTCACGGACGAAACGCAGCAGCGAGTGGGCGTCGCTCTGCTGCAGGACCTTGGCGGCCACGTACCGGCGGCGGCGATGGTCCCAGGCGCGCCAGACGGCGCCTACTCCCCCGCGCCCGATAGGGTCGGCCAGTTCGTACCGGCCGGCGAAGACCTCACCCATGGCTCTGCGTCGATCCCCCTTCGGATCATCGCTCGGTCGGTTCCGGATCTGCGGATGGTACGGCTCCTCCTACCCCGCTCCCGAGCCCTCTGTCACACCGCTCACCCAGAACCTGTCTCTGCACCCGTTCCCCTGCCCGCTTCCGGCCCCCCGTTCCCTGTCGCGACCCGAGTCGTGCCACGGGCAGGTCCTGCCGGTCGTACGTGCCTTGGTCACCCCCGTCAGACCCCCCTGAGCCGTAGCCCGGCCGCCGAACCCCCGGTCGGCGGCCGGGCGGCGGCTCAGCTCTGGTGGGACTGGTAGTGCGTCACGGCGTCAGAGGTGCGACCCGCGCCGTACACCCGGAGGAACTCTGCCAGTTCCGGGTGGCTCGGGGCGAGAGTGTCCGCCGCGTCGATGATGTCGCCCGCGGCGGACACCGAGCGAAGCAGCGACTGGATCTCGCGGACCACCCGCTTGACCGTGGGCGCCCCCGAACTCGTCGTCGACTGCGCGGTGTTGCTGAGCACCGAACCCCCCTGCGACTTCTTGATCTCATCCATCCGCTCGGTCGCCTCGGCCGCGCTGACGCTGCCGTCCGCGACCTGACCGGCCAGATCCTGCAGCAACTGCACGCGCTGCACCACTGCCGGATTGCCGATCTTGGCCCGCTGGCCGCTCATCAGCTGTGACAGCATCGGCGCGGACAACCCCAGTACCCCCGCGAGACGAGCCTGGTTGAGTCCAAGATCGTCGATGAGCTTACGGAAGAGCGCCCCCAGCGGCTCCCCGTACCAGTTCCGCTGAAGCTCCCGCGCTCTTGCGGTTGCTTCCTGCTGTGCGGCATCCATTGCGTCTCCCCATCGCTTCCCCAAATACCGCGGTTCGCTGTAGCGAACCACGTCGAGCATCTTACGGAGAGTGGTCGTCCACGGGGACCCCAATCCTTTTGCGAGATACCGGGGATGACCCGGTACTCTGGTCTGCGGCGCCCACCAGAACCTGGTGTTCTGGGCGGACGCCTCCCTTTCGGGGCCTTAGCTCAGTTGGTAGAGCGCTGTCTTTGCATGGCAGATGTCAGGGGTTCGACTCCCCTAGGCTCCACTCGATCCATTCCCCAAATGCCCTCTGAACTGCGGAAACGCAGTCCCAGGGGGCATTTTTGCAAGGGGCGGTTCCCCGGCGGCCGTGCTTACCGCGCGTGGCGTGCCAGGTCGGGGCACCGAATCGGGCTCCCCCTGATGTCTGTGGCCGGCTCGCCAGTCCGTACGGCCTCCCGCGCGGAGCACCGATTCCAGTCAGCCCGGCCGGAACACACGCGGCCGCCCACTCCCGCTCTGCAAGCAGGTCTCCCGCACTACCGCCGGTTCGGTCCTGCCGACCTCTTCTTCTTGCTCTTCCTCCCGGCCGGGTAGCGCCTGCCGGACCCCGAAGGTGGGGCTGGCTACACCCCCGGTTCGGGAGTACACGTCATCGTTTCCCCGAGCCCGCGACGGCATCGTTGATCCCGGTCGATCCCCGTGATCCACAGAGGTTCACAGCCCGCCGCCCGGAAGGAAACCGCCGTGAAGTCGCTGCTCCCGTCGAAGCCCAGGACGACCGAAGCGGCGCTGCGCACGGAAGCGGCCGGGGTGACCGAGACCTCCGGCGCCGTCACCCCCGGACCGCTCGCCTCCTTCGCCCGGTTCGTCCTGTGCGGCGGCGGAGTCGGACTGCTCTCCAGCGGCGCCGTGGCACTGCTCGCCGCGGCGATGCCCTGGGCACTGGCGAACGCGCTCATCACCGTCGCCTCGACCATCCTGTGCACCGAACTCCACGCCCGCTTCACCTTCGGAGCCGGCCGACGCGCCGGATGGCGCCAGCACTGGCAGTCGGCGGGCTCGGCCACCGCCGCCTACGTCGTCACCTGCGCCGCGATGTTCGTCCTGCACCTGGTTCAGTCGTCGCCCGGCATGCTGACCGAGCAGATCGTCTATCTCAGCGCCTCCGGCCTTGCCGGAACAGGCCGCTTCCTGGTGCTGCGTCTGTTCGTCTTCGCGGCCGGCCCGAACAAGCCCGCCCGCCGCGACATTCGCCGCGCCCCGGCCTTGAAGGGCATCGGGACGCTGAGGACGAGCCCGCGACTGGCCGTCTCCTGACATGTTTCACGTGAAACACCGTCCCGGACGAACGGACACCACCGCGTCACGTTTCACGTGAAACATCGCTGTGG
>NZ_AEJB01000381.1 GCF_000331005.1 Streptomyces turgidiscabies Car8 | reverse complement strand
CTCCGCAGTTGGGGTTCGTCGGAGACGCGGCGTGTCAGACCTTTACACGCACGTCGTTGCGGAGCTTGCTGGCGAGTTCGGCCGCCTCGTCCAGCGTGGAGGACTTGCCGAGTGCCAGGGCGGCGAGGTCGTACGTCACGACGTAGCTGAGCGTGCTGTGGTCGCCCCAGATGCAGAACGGCATCTTCGTCTTCGTGCCGGACGCCTCGGTCTCGATCTCCTGGCACTTCATGATGCCGTTGTCGAAGCCGGCCGGTGTGAACTCCTGCGGGGTGCCCACGAGTTTGCCGTCGCCGGCGGACGTGCTCTTCTCCGACTCCGTCCTCATCGTGGCGAACATGGCGTCGACGACCTTCTCCGGGTCGTCGATGGTGCCGTAGACGCCGGAGAACATCACGTTCTTGGCGGTGAGAGCCTCGCCCGAGGAGTACATGGCGCTGACGTCCTTGGGGTTCCGCACGCCCCAGGACTCGGCGTCCTTCACCTCGGACGCGGTCAACCCGCCGGCGTCTTCGCCGCTGCTCTTCTTGTAGGCACCGTCGAGCACGGTCGCCGGCGCGGTCAGCTTGTGCGCCCCGTCGTCGCCGATGTCGGAACCGCTGCCCGAGCCGCTGCCGAGCACGAACCAGGCGCCCACGGCGACGGCGGCCACGACGGCGACCGCCCCGATGAGGATCCCCGCCTTCTTCTTGCCCCCGCCCGGCGCCGGCGGCTGCGGAACCCCGTACGGGGCCTGGGGCGGATAGCCGTAGCCGGGTTGCGGGGGAGGGGCCTGCTGGGGGTAGCCGTAGCCGGGCTGGGGGGCCGTCGGAGGGGCCTGGGGCGGCTGACCGTACGGACCGGGCTGCCCGTAGGGGCCCGGCTGACCGTACGGACCGGGCTGGGCCGGCTGTCCGTACGGTCCGGGCTGCTGCGGTGGTCCGTACGGGCCCGGCTGGTTGTGGCTCATCCCTGGGTTCCCCTCCAGATACTTATGTGTTCCTGACATCCTCGCGCAGGCCAGGAGCCCGAGTTGCCCCGCGTGTCCCACCGTTACGAAAGAAACGTGTTTCGGGACACGGTGGTGACGCCTCTAAACTGACCGGGTGACCGAGAACGCTCAGCAGCAGCCAACAGCGCCCATCACCGAACTGCCGACCCAGTACGCGCCGGCCGAGGTAGAGGGGAAGCTGTACGAGCGCTGGGTCGAACGGGGCTACTTCACCGCCGACGCGAAGAGCGACAAGCCCGCGTACACCATCGTCATCCCGCCGCCGAACGTCACCGGCTCCCTCCACCTGGGCCACGCCTTCCAGCACACGCTCATGGACGCCCTCACCCGCCGCAAGCGCATGCAGGGCTACGAGTCGCTCTGGCTCCCCGGCATGGACCACGCCGGCATCGCCACCCAGAACAAGGTCGAGCAGCAGCTTGCCGAAGAGGGCAAGTCGCGGCACGACCTGGGGCGCGAGGAGTTCGTCGAGCGGGTCTGGCAGTGGAAGGAGGAGTACGGCGGCCGCATCCTGGGCCAGATGCGACGCCTCGGCGACGGCGTCGACTGGTCGCGCGAGCGCTTCACCATGGACGAGGGGCTGTCCAAGGCCGTCCAGACGATCTTCAAGAAGCTCTTCGACGACGAGCTGATCTACCGTGCCGAGCGCATCATCAACTGGTGCCCGCGCTGCCTGACAGCCATCTCGGACATCGAGGTGGACTACCAGGACGACGACGGTGAGCTCGTCTCCATCAAGTACGGCGAGGGCGACGAGACGCTCGTCGTCGCGACGACCCGCGCCGAGACGATGCTCGGTGACACGGCTGTCGCGGTCCATCCCGACGACGAGCGCTACAAGCACCTCGTCGGCAAGCGGATCAAGCTGCCGCTGACCGACCGGACCATCCCGGTCGTCGCGGACACGCACGTCGATCCGGAGTTCGGCACCGGCGCGGTCAAGGTGACGCCCGCCCACGACCCGAACGACTTCGCCATCGGCCAGCGGCACGGTCTGGAGTCGCTGACGGTCATGGACGAGCGCGGTGTCATCACCGTGCACGGCCCGTTCCAGGGCCTGGACCGTTTCGAGGCCCGCTCCACGATCGTCAACGCGCTGCGCGAGCAGGGCCGGATCGTCGCCGAGAAGCGCCCGTACGTCCACTCGGTCGGCCACTGCTCCCGCTGCAAGACGACCGTCGAGCCCCGGCTGTCCCTGCAGTGGTGGGTCAAGGTCGAGACGCTCGCCAAGGCCGCCGGTGACGCGGTCCGTGACGGCCGCGTCACGATCCATCCGCAGGACATGTCGAAGCGCTACTTCGACTGGGTCGACAACCTCAACGACTGGTGCATCTCACGCCAGTTGTGGTGGGGCCACCGCATCCCCGTCTGGTACGGCCCGGACGGCGAGGTCGTCTGCGTCGGACCCGACGACGAGACGCCGACCGGCGAGGGCTGGACGCAGGACGAGGACGTCCTCGACACCTGGTTCTCCTCCGGCCTGTGGCCGTTCTCGACGCTCGGCTGGCCCGAACAGACCCCGGACCTGGAGAAGTTCTACAAGACCGACGTCCTGCTCACCGGCCACGACATCATCTTCTTCTGGGTCGCCCGGATGATGATGTTCGGTCTCTACGCGATGGACGGCGAAGCCCCGTTCCACACCATCGCGTTGACCGGCCTCGTCCGCGACGAGTTCGGCAAGAAGATGTCGAAGTCCAACCCCAACGCGGTGGACCCCCTCGACTGGATGGACCGGTACGGCTCGGACGCCGTCCGCTTCACCCTGGCCAAGGGCGCCAACCCGGGCGCGGACGTCCCGATCGGCGAGGACTGGGTCCAGGCGTCCCGGAACTTCACCAACAAGATCTGGAACGCCACGCGCTTCGCCCTGATGAACGGCGCCACCGTCGAGGGCGAACTCCCGCCAGTCGAGAAGCTTTCGGCCACGGACCGCTGGATTCTGTCCCGGCTCAACAAGACCGTCGCCGAGATCGACGCGTTCTACGACGACTACCAGTTCGCCAAGCTCAGTGAGTCCCTCTACCACTTCGCGTGGGACGAGGTCTTCGACTGGTACGTCGAGCTGTCGAAGACCACGTTCTTCGCGGGCGGAGAGCAGGCCAAGGTCTCCGGCCGAGTCCTCGGCGAGGTCCTCGACGTGATGCTGCGCGTCCTGCACCCCGTCGTCCCGTTCGTCACCGAGACGCTGTGGACGACGCTGACCGGCGGCGAGACCCTCGTCACCGCCGACTGGCCAACAGACAGCGGCTTCCGCGACGAGGCCGCCGAGCAGGAGATCGCGCTGGTCCAGCGGGTCGTCACCGAGGTCCGCCGGTTCCGCAAGGACCAGGGCCTGAAGGACGGCCAGAAAGTCCCGGCGCGCCTCACCGTCGACGGGACCGTCCTGGCCGCGCACGAGGCGGCCATCCGCCAGCTGCTGCGTCTGCAGCCGGAGGAGGACGGCTTCAGCGCCACCGCGACCCTCCCGGTCGCCGGCGCCACGGTCGCCCTCGACCTGTCCGGCACGATCGACGTCGCGGCGGAGCGTGCGCGCCTCGCCAAGGACCTCGCCGCCGCCGAGAAGGAGAAGGCCCAGGCCACGGCCAAGCTCGGCAACGAGGCGTTCCTCGCGAAGGCCCCGGACAACGTCGTGGACAAGATCAAGGGCCGCCTCACCAAGGCGGACGAGGACATCACCCGAATCCAGACCCAGCTGGACGGCTTGCCGCAGGCGTAGGCGCAGGTGTTTGTACGGCGCCTCAGGC
>NZ_AEJB01000380.1 GCF_000331005.1 Streptomyces turgidiscabies Car8 | reverse complement strand
CACGCGGCCTGCGCACTCCCCACGTGTTCATCCGGCACCCACGAGATGCCGGGCTCGATCACGCGCCGGGGCGGAGCCTCAGGCGGCGCCCGCGCCCACGATCTCGGGGATGCGGAACGGCTTGCCGCAGCCGCCGCACACGATCGGAGCCTGTGCCAGCACCGACGGGACGACGCGCACGTTACGACCGCAGTCACAGACGGCCTTCACGCGCACCCCTCCCCCGGAGGAACCGTGCCGGGCGGCCGGACCCCGGAAGGTGCGGGTCGTGTCGGAGGTGGTGGCGACCATGTGCGCCTTCAGGGCGCGCTGCAGCCGCTCCATGGTGGGCCGGTAGCGACGCTTGGCCTCGGGGTTGAGCGTGACCAGCGAGAAACCGCTGCTGGGATGCGGTTCCTCCGGGTGGTCCAGGCCCAGCTCCTCGGCGATCGCGAGGAATCTGCGGTTGTGGTATCGGCCGGCCCGGGAGGTGTCGCGGACTCCGCGGGCGGCTGCGATGCCATGGACTGCCTCATGCAGCAGTCGCTCGAAGGAGAGCGCGTGTCCGCAGGCGGACGACGACTCTCCGATCAGGGACTCGGGCGCGGCAAGATCGGGCAGCTCGGGGTGGTACCGCTGAATGTCGGCCCACGCCTGCGCCAGCTCTGCGGCGAGAACAGGTGGTGTCTGTGTCGTGCTCACGTAATGACAACGAGCCTGAGTGCCGCTGTGTTCCGATTCCGGGCCATCCCAAATAATTTGCACGTACCCGTCAGTTGCCGCTGATGCGTCCTGACGAGGGCGGGTGCGCTGATCTGCGGATAAGCCTCACAGCTCATACCAAGCCGGTGCGTAGCCCCACGTACGACCCGGCGCGTAGACGTCGTCCGCACGCCGGTTCACCTGTGGTCGGCCGTTGCGCAAGGGGCGTTTCGGTCGCTCTCGCGCCGGCCTCAGTAGGCGCGGGCGACGATGGCGACGTTACCCGGTGCGTCGTCGGCGTCGGGAACCGACCCGTCCGCGGCGACCAGACACCGTACGGTCACCCCGTGCTCGCCGAGCCCGGCCTCGCCCTCTTCGCCGAGTACCGCCCAGGGGATGCGCGCCCAGCCGCCCGCGGTCGCCGCCTCGACGGCCTCCCCGATCGAGGACACGTCCGAGGTACGGGACTCCCGCCGCTCCCGCGACTGGGCCAGCAGCAGCGCCTGGTCCTCTTCGAGGACGGTGGGCAGCAGCCGTACGAGCGCGTCGAGGGCCACCGGCTCCTTGCCGCCCGGGATGCGGCGGACGAGCATCACCGTGCCGTTCTCCAGGTCACGGGGGCCGACCTCGACCCGTACGGGCACGCCCTTGAGCTCCCAGTCGACGGCGCGGCGGCCGAAGGGCACATCCGTACGGTCGTCCACGTGCACACGTACACCCGCCGCCTTCAACCGGTCGCCGATCTCACGGACCTTGGCCAGAACCGCTTCGTCGCCCTTGATCGCGAGCACGACGGCCTGGATCGCGGCGAGGCGCGGCGGGACCCGCAGGCCGTTGTCGTCGCCGTGTGCCATCACCAGGGCGCCGATCATGCGGGTCGTCGAGCCCCAGGACGTCTGCCAGACGAGTTCCTGCCTGCCTTCCTTCGACAGGTAGCTGGTGTTGAACGCCTTGGCGAAGTTCTGGCCCAGCTCGTGGCTGGTGGCCATCTGGATGGCCTTGCCGTCGCCCATCATGCCTTCGAGCGTGAGGGTGTTGATGGCACCCGCGAAGCGCTCCTTGACCGTCTTGCGGCCGGGAACGGTGTCCATCGCCAGGACGTTCACCATGAAGTCCTCGTAGACGTCGCGGTGGATGTGCGCGGCGAAGTCACGGGCGTCGTCGTGGGTGGCGTGCGCGGTGTGGCCCTCCTGCCACAGGAACTCCGTCGTCCGGAGGAAGATCCGGGGGCGCATCTCCCAACGCACCACGTTCGCCCACTGGTTGATCAACAGGGGCAGATCACGGTAGCTCTGCACCCACTTCGAGAAGTAGTCGTTGATGATCATCTCGGAGGTGGGACGGACCACCGCGGGCTCTTCGAGCTCCTTGCCGCCGCCGTGCGTGACCACGGCCAGCTCCGGCGCGAAGCCCTCGACGTGCTCGGCCTCCCTGGCGAAGTACGACTGCGGGATCAGCAGGGGGAAGTAGGCGTTCTGCGCGCCCGTCTCCTTGATCCGTGCGTCCATCTCGGCCTGCATCCGCTCCCACAGCCCGTACCCGTACGGTCGGATGACCATGGTGCCCCGCACCGGACCGTTGTCGGCCAACTCGGCCTTGCCGACCAGATCCTGGTACCAGCGAGGGAAGTCAATTGCCTGCGGCGTGAGTACGGGTGCCTTTGCCATGGCGCGATGCTACGGGCCCACGTTGCCGGCATGTGAATTCTTTTCGTGAGCACAGCGTGCACACAACCTCGGCCCGACAACCCCTGGACGGCGGGTCGAGGGCGGAGTTACCTGGCATACGGGGGAAGTGTGCGACAGCGCACTGCACGGGGGCCACCACATCGGAAACAGCGGCAACTCTCGTTGGATTGGGGCGCTTTCGATGACACCTACGCTCGTGCGGCAGCACCTGCCTCACGCGGGTCCGGCGACCCGCGTGGACCTGTGCACACGCGCGCGTGACTGGTCGGAGATCCAGGAGCGCATGTTCGTACCGCTCTACGAGGCCGTCTACGAGCGGCTGGAAGTGGGCAGCGGCACCCGGATGCTCGGCCTCGGCTGCGGCTCGGGCCTGGCCCTGTTGATGGCGACGTCGAGAGGCGCCGCCGTCACCGGTGTCGAGACAACGTCACCGCAGCGGCTGAGCCTCGCGCGGGAACGCTTACTGCCCGAACCGGCGCCCACGCGCGCGCGTGGCGACAACCGGCTCGTGACGAGCCTCCCTGAGGAGACGGACTCGCCTCCCTACACCCTGGTGACCGCGTTCGAGCCGATCGGCTGTCTGGCGGGCGACTCCGAGGGACTCGGCGAGACGCTCGCGTCGGCCGTACCGTCGGTCGGGCGAGGGGCGCCGGTCGTACTGGTGGGCTGGGGCCCACCGGAGCGCTGCGCCACGTCGGCCGTACTGCGGGTCGCGGCCCGGCTCGCCGATCGCGTCGCGGGCAGTTGGCGCCCCGCGCTCCGCGACGACCTGGAGGAGGTCGCCCAGCGGGCGGGCCTGCGGCCGGACGGCTCGGGGCGGGTGGCGTGCCCGTTCGGGTACGCGAACCTGGGCAGCGCGGTACGGGGGCTGCTGTCGACGGGGCTGTTCGACGCGGCGATCACGGCGACCGGCCAGGAGCAGGTGGACAAGGAGCTGGCGGAGGCACTGCATCCGCACCAGCGGCGGGACGGGACGATTTGGATGCCGAACGTCTTCCGGTACCTCATCGCGCTCACGGCCTGAGATCCGACTGAGAACCTGCACCGGGAACGCGCGAGGGCGCCCCTGCGGCGAGGGGCGCCCTGAACGACGTAGACGTGACAGACGTATCGGGTCAGCCGGTCAACGGCTCGGCCGATCGCCTTCTCAGCCCATGAACTTCTTGAACTCGTCCGGCAGTTCGAAGTCCTGGGGGGCCTGCTGGCCCGGCAGGCCGAAGGCGCCGCCCGGGGCTCCCTGAGCACCGGCGGCCTTGCGCGCGGCCTCCTCCTGCTCCTGCTGCTTGCGCTTCATCGGGTTGCCGGAACGCTGCTTGCCCTTGGCCTGCTTGGGCTGCTTCTTCGACCGGCCGGGGCCGCCACCCATGCCCGGCATCCCGGGCATCCCCGGCATGCCGCCGCCCTGGGCCATGCGGGACATCATCTTGCGGGCCTCGAAGAACCGCTCGACCAGGCCCTTGACCGCGCTGACCTCGACACCGGAGCCCTTGGCGATACGGGCGCGGCGCGAGCCGTTGATGATCGTCGCGTCCTGGCGCTCGGCCGGGGTCATCGACTTGATGATGGCCGCCGTACGGTCCACATCGCGCTCGTCGAGGTTGTTGATCTGGTCCTTGATCTGACCCATGCCGGGCAGCATCCCGAGCAGCTTGCTGATGCTGCCCATCTTCCTGACCTGCTCCATCTGGGCCAGGAAGTCGTCCAGGGTGAAGTCCTGGCCCTTCTTGGACGCCAGCTTGGAGGCCATGGCCTCGGCTTCTTCCTGGCTGAACGTCTTCTCCGCCTGCTCGATCAGGGTGAGCAGGTCACCCATGTCGAGGATGCGGGAGGCCATCCGGTCAGGGTGGAACGCGTCGAAGTCGTCGAGCTTCTCGCCGTTCGACGCGAACATGATCGGCTTGCCGGTCACCGAGGCGATGGAGAGCGCGGCACCACCACGGGCGTCACCGTCGAGCTTCGACAGGACGACACCGTCGAAGCCGACGCCGTCCCGGAAGGCCTCGGCCGTGTTGACGGCGTCCTGGCCGATCATCGCGTCGACGACGAAGAGGATCTCGTCGGGCGAGACCGCGTCCCGGATGTCCGCGGCCTGCCGCATCAGCTCGGCGTCGATACCGAGGCGGCCGGCGGTGTCCACGATCACGATGTCGTGGACCTTGGTCTTCGCGAACTCCATGGAGTCCTTGGCGACCTTGACCGGGTCCCCGACCCCGTTGCCCGGCTCGGGCGCGTAGACCGCGACCCCGGCGCGCTCGGCGACGACGCTGAGCTGGTTCACGGCGTTGGGGCGCTGGAGGTCGGCGGCGACGAGGAGGGGCGAGTGCCCCTGGTCCTTGAGCCACTTGCCCAGCTTGCCCGCGAGGGTGGTCTTACCGGCACCCTGGAGACCGGCCAGCATGATGACGGTCGGGGGCTGCTTGGCGAAGCGGAGGCGGCGGGTCTCGCCGCCGAGGATCGTGACGAGTTCCTCGTTCACGATCTTCAGGACCTGCTGGGCGGGGTTCAGTGCCTTGGAGACGTCGGACCCGAGGGCGCGCTCCTTGACGTTCTTGATGAACGTCCGCACGACCGGCAGGGCCACGTCGGCTTCGAGGAGCGCGATACGGATCTCGCGGGCCGTGGCGTCGATATCAGCCTCGCTGAGCCGACCCTTCCCGCGGAGAGATTTGAAAGTCGCGCTGAGGCGGTCAGAGAGGGTATCGAACACGGTGGCGTCGGTCCTCGGAGTCAGGGGACAAGGTGGGCTGCACCTAGGGTATCCGGCCCCGCAAACAAATCGTCCCCGCCAGCTGATTCAGCGGGCGGGGACGGAATCCCCACGAGGGCGGGGAGCATGCTTCGCACAGCCGTCCCTTACCGCGAAGGTTCGGAACATCCCCGCGTGGGCGGGAACGCTGGGCTCAACGAGAGAGGCTGGCCGCAGTCACCCGCGCAGCATCTCCTCCAGCTTTCGGGCCACCGTGGACGCCTCGCCCGCCGGCAGGGGCACGCCCTTGGCGTTGGTCACGTAGAACGCGTCCACGGCGTTCGAACCCAGCGTGCTGACATGCATGCTCCGGACCCGCACCGCCGCGTCCTCCAGGGCCCGTCCGATGCGGTGCAGCAGCCCCGGGGCGTCCTGCGCGCGCACCTCGATCACCGTGGCCAGCCGGGACGCGGCCGGATGGACGGTCACCCGGGCCGCCGGCGCCACCACGCCCCGGCGGCGCGGGTACGCCGCGTCGCGCTCGGCCAGGCGGCCGGTGATGTCCAGGGAGCCGTCCAGGGCCCGTACGAGGTCGGCGCGCAGGCGGGCCGCCTGGGGCAGGGAGCCGTACTCGGCGGCCACGCGCCAGTCCAGGAGCAGGACCGCGCCCTCGACGCCGTCGGGGAGGTCCAGTGCGCGCAGTTCCGCCGTGCGCACGGTCAGCCGGTGCATGGCGAGGACACCGGCCACGGCGGGCAGGACGCCCGGCTGGTCCGGTACGGCGATCAGGAGTTCGACGCCGAGGGGTTCGGGTTCGCCCGCGGATGAGGCCGAGGACTCCTCGGTGGGCGCGTCCGCCGGAGGTTCCGTCTGGGCGCGCAGCGACAGCACCGGGCCGCCCGTGCGGAACGCCTCTATGGCGAGCCGTTCCTGCTCGGCGGTGGGCGCGGCGGCCTCGGGCTCCTCGGGGGCGTCCCCGGCGAGCACGGCCGCGACCCGTTTCACCAGGTCGGCGACGAGTGAGCCGCGCCAGGACGACCATGCGGCCGGGCCCGTCGCCAGCGCGTCGGACTCGGTGAGGGCGTGGAGCAGTTCCAGGGTGCTCTGGGTGCCGACGGCCTCGGCGACCGAGCGGACGGTGGCCGGGTCCTCCAGGTCACGCCGGGTGGCGGTGTCGACGAGCAGCAGATGGTGACGTACGAGAGTCGCGAGAACCGCCACGTCCGCGCGGTCGAAGCCGATGCGGGCCGCCACGTCCTTGGCGATGATCTCGCCCGCCACGGAGTGGTCGCCCGGCCAGCCCTTGCCGATGTCGTGGAGCAGCGCGGAGACGAGGAGAAGGTCGGGGCGGCTGACGCGGCGGGTGAACTCGGAGGCCCGGACGGCCGTTTCGATCAGGTGGCGGTCGACCGTCCAGATGTGGACGGCGTTGCGCTGCGGGCGGCAGCGGACCCGCTCCCAGTCGGGGAGGAAGTGGGTGATCAGGCCTTCGGCCTCCAGCGCCTCCCAGACCTCGATGGTCGGGCGGCCGGAGCCCAGCAGCGTCACCAGTTGCTCGCGCGCCTCGGCCGGCCACGGGGTCGGCAGCGGCCGTGCCACAGCCGCCATGCGGCGGACCGCGTGCAGGGACATCGGAAGGCCGGCCTGTGCGGCTGCCGCGGCGGCGCGCAGCGGGAGTACGGGGTCGCGGTCGGGGCGTGCGGCGCGGGCGAGGACCACCTCGCCGTCCTGCTCCACGACGCCCTCCGCCAGGGGGGAACGTTCCGCCACCGGCTTGCCGCCGCCCAGCATGGCGCGCAGGCGCGGACGGACGGCGCGCGATCGCAGGACGCGCCCCACCTCGCGCCAGGTGACGTCACTCGCGTAGGAGACGACGCGTGCCGCCTCGTACACCTGGCGCAGGAGGGTGTCGGCGTCGAGGAGTCCGAGTTCGGCGGCGACCTGGTCCTGTTCCTGGAGGGCGAGGCGGTCGGTGGCGCGGCCTGTCGCCAGGTGGAGGGCGTCTCGGACGTCCAGCAGGCGGCGGCGCGCGTCGGCGAGGCCCTCGCGGGGTGCGTCGGCCAGCCAGGAGGCCGCGACGGCGCGCAGGGCGGTGGCGTCGCGCAGGCCGCCGCGGGCCTCCTTGAGGTCGGGTTCGAGGAGGTACTGCAGCTCGCCCTGGCGTTCGGCCCGTTCGGCGCAGAGTTCCTGGAGTTCGGGGAGGCGCTTGGGAGCCTGGTTGCGCCAGTCGGCGAGGACGGCGGTACGCAGGCCGGCGGTGAGGCCGAGGTCGCCTGCGAGGTGGCGGGCGTCCAGCAGGCCCAGCTGCACCTTGAGGTCCTCGCTCGACACCTTGCGGGCCTCGGACGGGGTCCGGACGGAGTGGTCCAGGGCGAGGCCCAGGTCCCAGACGGGGTACCAGAGGCGGTCCGCGAGGGCCGCGGCCCCGGCGGAGTCGCTGCCGTCGTGGAGGAGAAGCAGGTCGAGGTCGCTGCGTGGGGAGAGTTCACCTCTGCCGTAGCCGCCGACGGCGACCAGGGAGACGCCGCGCAGTTCCTCGGAGCCGGCCGTGAAGAGGCCGCTCAGCCATTCGTCCGTCAGTTCGGCCAGGGCCGCACGGCGCGGCGGCCCGGGCCGCGCCTCCTCGGTGAGGAGGCGCAGCCGGGCCGCCGCATAGCCGCTGGGTCCCGAGTCCTCTGCATCCTTACGCACGTCCGTACTCGTCACCCAGCGACTCCTGTTCGTCTTTGCTGCCTCAGAGCGCGTCCGGGCCGCGCTCGCCGGTCCGGACCCTGACGGCCGTCTCGACCGGCAGGGACCAGACCTTGCCGTCACCGATCTTGCCGGTCCGGGCCGCCTTGACGATGACGTCGATCAGACCCTCGGCGTCGTCGTCCTCGGCGAGGACCTCGATACGGATCTTGGGAACCAGGTCGACCGTGTACTCGGCGCCTCGGTAGACCTCGGTGTGCCCCCGCTGACGACCGTAGCCGCTCGCTTCGGTGACCGTCAGGCCGTGAACCCCGAAGGCCTGGAGGGCCTCCTTGATCTCGTCCAGCCGGTGGGGCTTCACAACGGCGGTGATGAGCTTCATGCGTCCACCTTCTTGCTCTCGCCACCGACGGCCGCCGTGACGGACGTACGGGCCGCGCCGCCGCCGGCGCCGCTGAAGTCGTATGCGGTCTCTGCGTGCTCGGCCTGGTCGATGCCGGCGATCTCGTCGTCCTCGGGGACGCGCATACCGATCGTCTTGTCGAGGAGGAAGGCGAGGACCGCGGAGACGACCAGGGAGTAGGCGAGGACGGCGAAGACGCCGGCGCACTGCTTCCAGAACTGGTCGAGGCCGCCGCCGTAGAAGAGGCCCTCGACCTCCGACTGGCCCTTGCCGCTGGCGAAGAAGCCGATCAGCAGGGAGCCGACGACACCGCCGACCATGTGGACACCGACGACGTCGAGCGAGTCGTCGTAACCGAACTTGTACTTGAGGCCGACAGCCATGGCGCACAGCACACCGGCGATGGCGCCGACGGCGATCGCGCCGATCGGGGAGACGGCACCGCCCGAGGGGGTGATGGCGACCAGACCCGCGACCGCGCCGGAGGCGGCGCCCAGCGTGGTGAACGCGCCGTGGCGGATCTTCTCGTAGATGAGCCAGGCGAGCATGGCGGCGGCGGTGGCGACCTGCGTGTTGACGAACATCAGCGTGCCGACGCCGTCGTCGTTGCCCAGCCACGAGCCGGCGTTGAAGCCGAACCAGCCGAACCACAGGAGGCCGGAGCCCAGCATGACCAGCGGGAGGCTGTGCGGGCGCATCGGGTCCTTCTTGAAGCCGACGCGCTTGCCGATGACCAGGATCACGCCGAGCGCCGCGGCACCCGCGTTGATGTGGACCGCCGTACCACCGGCGAAGTCGATGACGCCGAGCTCGAAGGCCCAGCCACCCGCGCCCCATACCCAGTGGGCGACGGGGAAGTACACGACGGTGGCCCACAGGGCGACGAACAGCGCCCAGGCCGAGAACTTCACGCGGTCCGCGAGGGCACCGCTGATCAGGGCGGGCGTGATGATGGCGAACATCATCTGGAAGACCATGAAGGTCAGGATCGGGATGTTGTAGCCGTCCCACAGATCCGTCGTGCCGATGTCACTGAGACCGGCCCAGCCCGAGGTCCAGCCGATGAGGCTGCCCTTGTCGGTGCCGAACGCGAGGGAGAAGCCGTACAGCACCCACAGAAGGGTGACGATGCCGATGCTGATAAAGCTCATCATCAACATGTTCAGGGTGCTCTTGACGCGGACCATGCCTCCGTAGAAGAAGGCGAGACCGGGGGTCATGAGCAACACCAGGGCCGAACAGATCAGCATGAACCCGGTGTTCGCGGCAGACAGCTTGGGAGCGTCTGCGGCTAGCGTGATGGCGGCTGATGCCATCGGCGTCTCCTCGTCATTGGTACGGCCCCGTGCGGGCGAAGCCTGAGCGGATTGCGGGGTGGGCCGGTTATGCGCCAGACATTGACGCAGCGCCGTTTCGGTCGACGCCCCTCGATGTTTCGGCGACGTGACGAAGGCGCCGCGCGTGTTACGCCTGAATGAACTGCCGGATTTCGGTCACCGTGATCGTTATCGTGACGCAATCTTCGGCAAAGGCGACCGCAACCGCCAATTGAGCGACCCGCGCTACGACCAGCCGTTTCCGTGGGAGCGGCGCCGATCCGGGCGCGGAAACAGGCCGACCGCGGCCGGCCTTCCGATGACCTGGCGGGGGAGCCGAGTCGGGCTGTCGGGAGGGCCTGCCGCGGCCGGGGTTCTGGGTGTCAGACCGCTTCCGCGGTCTCGGGCAGTTCGACCGCGAGCAGGTCGGTCAGGTCGACGACCTCGGTGAGGTCCCCGAAATCGCGTACGGCCGTGTCGACGGTCTTTCGGATACGAGTGCTGACGCGTTCGGAGCGGACCTTCTTGGCGATGACCATGGCCTCGGCGGCCATTACGGTCGCCCGCTCGGGCTCCCGCTGGAGCAGGTGGACGGTGGCCATGCCGATCAGGTTCAGTGCGTACGACCGCTGGTGATCGGTGTCCTTCGCGAACAGGTCGACGGCGTTGCGCATCATGGGCTCGGCCAGGGACGCGTAGGTGGGGCTGCGGCCGGCGACATAGGCCAGGTCACGGAACGAGTGGGAGTTCTCGCCGTACAGCTCGGCCTGGGAGAAGAAGCGGATCCAGTCGGGATCGGGCTCGTCCCAATCGTGTACGTCCGCGAACGTGTCCTCGGCCATCCGCACGGCCCGCTTGCACTTTCCGGGTTGCCCCATATTGGCGTATGCGCGCGCCTCCATCGCATACAGCATGGCCTGGGTGCGGGGGCTGGCGCAGTCGCGGCTGCCGTACTGCGCGAGATGGATCAGTTCGAGGGCGTCGTCGGGCCGGCCGAGGTGGATCATCTGGCGGCTCATGGACGACAGGACGTAGGAGCCAAGCGGCTTGTCGCCGGCCTCCTTGGCGGCGTGCAGGGCCAGGACGAAGTACTTCTGCGCGGTCGGCTGGAGCCCCACGTCGTACGACATCCAGCCGGCGAGTTCGGCCAGCTCGGCGGCGACCTTGAACAGCTTGCGGGTGGTGGCCTCGGGCTGGGGCTCCTGGAGGAGGTCCGTCACCTCGTGCAGCTGTCCGACCACCGCCTTGCGGCGCAGGCCGCCGCCGCACTGCGCGTCCCACTGGCGGAACATCGCGGTGGTGGACTCCAGCAGCTCCAGTTCGGGCTTGGAGAGGCGGCCGGCCCGGCGCGCGGCCGAGGGGTGCTCGGGCTCCTCGGGCGGAGCGGGGGGCACCGGGACGAGCCAGCGCTGCATAGGCTCGATGAGGGTGGGGCCGGCGGCGAGGGACAGCGCGGTGCCCAGGAAGCCACGTCGCGCCAGCATCAGGTCGCTGCGCGAGAACTCGCTGAGCAGGGCCACGGTCTGGGGGGCCGTCCAGGGCAGGTCGACGCCGGAGGCGGACGGCGACTGGCGGGCGGCGCGCAGCCCCAGGTCCTCGATGGAGACGACACAGCCGAAGCGCTCGGAGAACAGCTCGGACAGGATGCGCGGGATCGGCTCGCGCGGGTTCTCCCCGTCGAGCCAGCGCCGGACCCGCGAGGTGTCCGTCGAGATGTGGTTGGCACCCAACTGGCGAGCCCGGCGGTTCACCTGGCGCGCCAGCTCGCCCTTCGACCAGCCGCTGCGCACGAACCACGAGCCGAGCAGCTCGTTCGGGCGCTTGTCGGTGCTAGCCGCGGTCGTCGCGCTTCCGCCGTTGCCGCCCACTGGAACGCCCCCATCCCTGAGACCACTTGTCGCCGAGTGCGCCAAGCCCTATCAGAATGCCGGTAAATAGGCTCCGCGTCCGGCAGTTCTCACCCTTCGAACGGGAAGCCGACTTGCCTCCGGCATACCCACAAGCGCATGTGCCCCCAGGCCTCGTGCACTCAAAGTAATCCTACGATCACGCCTCCGGCCATGGCGATCCAGGAAACGCCACCATTCGCCACCCCTTCGAATGAACTCACGGGCGCCTACACAGGATTGACTTGACAGTGGACGGTCGGGAGTGGGCGGAGCGAAGCGCGCGAGGGCGTGCGGCGCCGAGCACACCACCCGAAGCGCTTCTGGGCGCCGACTGGAACGGGTGATGGCGGGCAGGGGTGCGGACAGGCGGAAACACAGGGTCACGTTCTGCTCGCAGTTCGTAACCACCGGTGCGTCGGACCCGTTGGAGGGGGCATGGGCTTCACGATCGGCAGCAGCCGGGGTATCCGCGAGATCCGGCCGGGCACGCGCCGCCGCGGCCGGTCGACGGAGTGCACCGCCGTGGCCGAGTACACCGGCCTCTGGGGCTGGGACGTGGTCGCCGGTGCCCGCGCGGCGGGCGGCGCCTGTTCCTGCGGCCTGACCGACTGCCCCACGCCCGGCGCCCACCCCCTGAGCTTCGCGCCCCGGGTCGAGGCCGGCGCCACGCTCGGGGAAGTCACGGACACCTGGGGCCAGTTCCCCGGCGCCTCGGTCATGCTCCCCGTGGGCCGCGCCTTCGACGTGATCGAGGTCGCCGAACCGGCCGGCCGGCACGCCCTGGTCCGGCTGGAACGCATGGGCCTGCCCCTCGGCCCGGTCACCGCCACCCCCGAGGGCCGCGCCCAGTTCTTCGTCGCCCCCGGCGCCGCCACCGAACTCCCCGCGCTCCTCTACCGCATGGGCTGGGACGACGCCACCCTCGACCTGCACGGCCTGGGCGCCGGTACGTATCTCACGGCGCCCCCGTCCGACCGTGGCGGCCTCGGCCCGGTCACCTGGCTGCGCCCACCCGCCCTGGACACGGCGACGAAGCCCCCGGCGGCCAGGCTGCTGCTGGGAACGCTGGCCTACGTGGCGCACCGGTCGCGGGCGTAGCCTCGCGGGTCACCGCGCAGGGCCATACGCCGAAGCGTCCGTCCCCAACTGCACCGTGGAGACGGACGCCTCAGACCACTTCCGAAATTTCGGAGGTGACGATCACTCCCCGATAAGTGCGTCAACGAACGCCTCCGGCTCGAACGGAGCCAGATCGTCGGCCCCCTCACCGAGCCCGATCAGCTTCACCGGCACGCCCAGTTCGCGCTGTACGGCGATGACGATGCCACCCTTGGCGGTGCCGTCGAGCTTGGTGAGCACGATGCCGGTGATGTCGACGACCTCGGCGAAGACCCGGGCCTGGACCAGCCCGTTCTGCCCGGTCGTGGCGTCCAGCACGAGCAGCACCTCGTCGAGCGGGGCGTGCTTCTCGACGACGCGCTTCACCTTGCCGAGCTCGTCCATGAGCCCGGTCTTGGTGTGCAGCCGTCCGGCGGTGTCGATCAGTACGACGTCGGCGCCGGCCGCGATCCCCTCCTTGACGGCGTCGAAGGCGATCGACGCGGGGTCGCCGCCCTCGGGGCCGCGCACGGTACGGGCCCCGACACGGTCGCCCCAGGTCTGGAGCTGGTCGGCGGCGGCGGCCCGGAAGGTGTCGGCGGCGCCGAGAACGACGTTCTTCCCGTCGGCGACGAGGACGCGCGCGAGCTTGCCGGTGGTGGTGGTCTTGCCGGTGCCGTTGACGCCGACGACCATCACGATGCCCGGGGTGTCGAGGTTCGAGTCGGTCTTCACGGTCCGGTCGAACTCGGGTACGAGGATCTGGAGCAGCTCCTCGCGCAGCAGCCCGCGCAGCTCGGCGGGCGTGCGGGTGCCGAGCACCTTCACCCGCGCACGCAGCCTTTCGACCAGGTCCTGGGTGGGCTGGACGCCGACGTCGGCGGTGAGGAGGGTGTCCTCGACCTCCTCCCAGGTGTCGTCGTCGAGGTGCTCGCGCGCGAGGAGCGTGAGCAGCCCCTTGCCGAGCGCGTTCTGCGACCGGGAGAGCCGGGTGCGCAGCCGGACCAGCCGGCCGGCGGTGGGCTCCGGCACCTCGATGACGGGAGCGGAGGGCGGTTCCTCGACGGCGACGGACGTGCCGTCCGCGGCCCCCGGTAGATCGACCTCCTCTATCGTGCGGCGCGGTTCGTCGCGCGGCGTCTCGGCCTCGTCGCCGACATGCGGCTCGGCCGGAGGGGCGGTGAGGTCGGGTGTCGTGGGGGGTGCCGGGGGCAGCGGCTTCTTCCTGCGGCTGCCGACGACGAGCCCACCGAGCACACCGAGCACGACCACGGCGATGACTACAGCAAGGATGACGGTTTCCATAACCTCCCCAGTATGGGGTGTGACCTCGCGCCCGGCCGATCGTTGTCCGCGTAGGGCTGTATGCCCTAAGGGCCGGGCTGGCCCGCCGTCCGACCTCAAGTCGGCCGGGAAGCCCCCAGGGGCGGAGTCACAACGGGACCAGTACGCGAAATCCCGTCGGGTATGCGGAACAGCGTCCCC
>NZ_AEJB01000379.1 GCF_000331005.1 Streptomyces turgidiscabies Car8 | reverse complement strand
CGTCCTGACGATGCTGTACGACGGTGACGCCGTCCGGGACGTCATGCGTGAGGCCGCGCCCGCGCTCCGTCCGGGGGCCGTGTGGATGCAGTCGACGACCGCCGGGGTGGACGCCATCGGTGAACTCGGCGCGATGGCGAGTCAGTGGGGGCTAGCCTTCTTCGACGCGCCCGTGCTGGGGACCCGGCAGCCGGCCGAGGCCGGGCAGCTGCTCGTGCTGGCCGCCGGGCCGACGGAGCACCGGGCGGCCCTCGGGCCCGTCCTCGACGCGGTCGGCGCCCGTACGGTGTGGACCGGCGAGGAGGGCGGGGCGGGCAGCGCGACGCGGCTCAAGCTCGTCGCCAACAGCTGGGTGCTCGCCGCCACCAGCGCGACCGGCGAGGTGCTGGCCCTCGCCCAGGCCCTCGGGGTCGACCCGCAGAGCTTCTTCGACGTCATCGCGGGCGGCCCGCTCGACATGGGCTACCTGCGAGCCAAGGCCGGCCTGATCCTGGACGACAAGCTGACTCCGGCGAGTTTCGCGGTGTCGACGGCCGCGAAGGACGCCCGGCTGATCGTCGAGGCGGGCGAGCGGGGCGGCGTACGGCTGGACGTGGCCGCCGCGAGCGCCGAACGGTTCCGGCGTGCCGTCGAACAGGGGCACGGGGACGAGGACATGGCGGCCGCGTACTTCGCCTCCTTCGACGAGAAGTCCGTCGAGGAGAAGTAGGCGGGCCTTCGGTCGGCTCCGAGCCGGTCCGGCTTCAGCCGACCCGTACCTTGCGGCTGCCGCACGCGCCGCACACGGCGTCGGTCAGGGGGGAGTGCATGGCGCGGCCGTCCTCGTCGACGTACTCCAGGGGGTTGAGGCAGCCCGCCGGGTCGAAGAGGGAGACGAGGTCGAACGTGCGGTTCCAGGCCGCGCCGCACTCGAGACAGGCGAAGGCGAAGGTCTCGGTGAGGGGGTCGGAACCGGGCGGGACGGGATTCTCGTTCGGGCCGGGCATACGGCTGCTCCCTGGGTGGCGGGCGAGGGTCCAAGGCCAGCAACTCCGGCCCGGGGCCGCCACCGGCGAGGGCCGTCCGGGTGACGGGACGCGGCTCGTGCTGCGTTTGCCAGTCATCACGGGCGGCAGGAAACTGTTGATGTCTCGCTTTTCTCCTTGGTTCTCCGCGATGGTTTTGATTTCTGTGACGGCCTTGTGTCCGGCCCGGTTTCTTCGGTAATCACCCGACCCAGTTCACCGGCGTTCCCATCGCACAGGAGGTCTTCCATGAGCAGGACCCGCCACGTCAACTGCATCATTCCCCCGCACCTTCTCGACAAGCTCCTGGGGAGCGACGACCACGGGGTACGCCAGGCCGCCCTGGACACCCTGCTGACCACCGCTCGGCTGCGCGGTGAGCGAGGGGTCCGGGCCTCCTTCGTCGGCGCCGCCTCGGCGGGCAACGGCCGGCGGACCGTGTTCGACTGCCAGCAGGGCAGGTCCCTTCCCTTCGCCACACTGGCCCAGTCGGAGGACGGAGCGGCGTCGGCGGACGTGTCCGTCACCCGGGCGTTCGACGGTCTCGGCATCACGCGCGATTTCTACAGCAGCGTGTTGCAGCGGAATTCCCTCGACGACCGGGGAATGCGCCTGGACGCCTATGTCCACTTCGACGTGAAGTACAACAACGCGTTCTGGGACGGACGTCAGATGGTGTTCGGTGACGGCGACGGGAGTACGTTCACCGACTTCACCGGGTCCCTCGACGTGATCGGCCACGAACTGACCCACGCGGTCACCGAGTTCACCGCGGGACTGGCCTACCACAACCAGTCCGGGGCGCTGAACGAGTCGATGTCGGACGTCTTCGGGTCGCTGGTCAAACAGTGGTCGATGAAGCAGTCGGCCGAGACGGCTGACTGGCTGATCGGGACCGAGGTCTTCACCCCCGGGATCGACGCCGACGCCCTGCGGTCGATGAAGGCTCCGGGCCACGCGTACGACAACGAGCTGTTCGGCAAGGACCCCCAGCCGGACCACATGCGCGACTTCGTCCACCTGCCGGACACCGAGCGAGGGGACCTCGGCGGGGTGCACATCAACTCCGGTATCCCGAACAAGGCGTTCTACCTGACGGCGACGAACATCGGCGGGTTCGCCTGGGAGGCTCCGGGGCTCATCTGGTACGAGTCGCTCAAGGCGTCCAGCGTCGACACGCAGTTCCAGGACTTCGCGGACACCACGTACCAGAAGGCCGAGGAACTGTACGGGGCCGACAGCGCCGAACAGTCGGGCGTGCTGGCGGCGTGGCAGGAGGTCGGCATCCAGATCACCGGGGTCCCGGCCGGGGTCGCCCGGTCGCGGAGCCGCTCGGCCGGCCGGGACGGTGCGAGCAGCCAGAACGGCGGCGTCGGGCGCGAGGACGGCCTGGCAGCCCTGAGCCGGCAGGTCGAGGCACTGTCCGCCCAGGTGACGGGGTTGTCATCGGCCGTGACCGCGCTGCAACGGGAACGAGTGACCCACGGATGAGGGTGACTCTGGCGAAGCACGGCGGGCAGGCGGCCGCGATGCGACTCGGCCTCCCGCCGAAGGAGTTGGACACCGACGCACTCCCCGGGAACGCCGCCGCGGAACTGACCGCGCTGGTCGCGGCGGCGGTCCCGTACCCCGCCGAGGAGGACCGGCCCGGCGGGGCGAGGGACGCGATGAGCTACACGATCACGGTGGACGACGACGGCCGCTCCACCGTCCTCGTCCAGTCGGACACCACCATGTCCCCGGCGTTCGCGGCCCTGCTCAGGTGGCTCGAGAACCACTTCGCCGCCTGACCGGGCGGGCCGTCGGCCGCGTGATCACATCAGGGGCGTGGCTGGGGAAGGAGCTTCTCGCCCTTCGCCAGCATCTCCACGTACGTCTGGATCCGGCGGGCGCGGGTCTCGGCCTTCTTGGCGTCCTGGATGCGGTACAGGATCGCGTAGCGGTTCTGCCGGTCCAGCGTCTCGAAGGACGCCGCCGCGGCCGGGTCGGCCTGCAGGGCCGCCGCGAGGTCGTCGGGCACCGTGGCGGTCCTCGCGCTGTCGTACGCCGCTTCCCAACGGCCGTCCGCCTTGGCCCGGTCGATCTCCGCCAGCCCCTGGGGACGCATCCGGCCCTGTTCGATCAGGACGGCCACCTTGCCGCAGTTGACCTTGGACCACCTGCTGCGCGGCCGGCGCGGAGTGAACCGCTGGAGCCACCACCCGTCGTCGACCGCGGCCTTCTGGCCGTCGATCCAGCCGTAGCAGAGCGCCACGTCCAGGGCCTGGGCGTAGGTCAGCGCGACGATTCCGGGACCCTTCTTGCGCAGCTTCAGCCAGATGCCGGGCGAGGCCGTGTGGTTCTCACCGAGCCATGCCTCGAAGGCCTCGGCGGATTCGAACACGACTGTTTCCAGGTCCTGAGTCACCCCGGCAGCGAATCACATCCGGACGACGTCATGGGCACGGTTTCGCCGGAACGGAAGCCCGTCCCGGCGACAGTCGACGGGACGGGCCATCCGGCCGCCGGGCTAGCGTGCCCGGGTCACTGAACCGTGCTCGCCGTACTTCCCGTTGCCGCCACGTCCCCTGCCGTGAGCGGCGCCGGCAGCGGGGCCGGGGGCAGTTCCAGCGGGGGGAGCGCGACCGGGGGCAGTTCCACCGGGAGGGGTGGCAGGCCGCCCAGGAGGCCTCCGAGGAGGTTGCCGAGGGTGTCGAGGAGGCCGCTCACCAGGCCCGTGACCGTGCCGAGCAGGCCACCGACCAGGCCGGTCACCGTGTCGAGGAGGCCGCTGAGCGTTGCCTGGAGCTGGTCCAGGAGGTCCGAGATCGGGTCGGCCATGGCTGCCGCGACCCTGTTCGACTTGCCGGTGCGGTCCGCGAGGCGCTGCTTGAGCGACACCTTCGCCGTCTCGACCGCCTCGGCGAACCCGGCCGCCTGGGTCGCGGTGAGGCGACCGGTGCCCGTCTGCACGGTGAGGTCGGTCAGGACGTTCAGCACCGGGGCGAGTACGTCGCTCCGGTCGGCGCGGTCCAGGGCGCCGAGCCGCTTGAGCATCCGGTCCGCGTACGGGGAGGCCGTGGACGATGCCACGGACGCGAAGGACCACGACGTGCGGGCGCCGATGGAGGCGTAGGCGTCCCGGCTCGCGTCGCTGACGGCGGCGGCCGTGCCGACCGGTCCGAATATCAGTGCGGCGCAGACGACGGACGACGGGAGGAGGAGCCCGCGGGAGCGGTGGCCGAGGCCGGAACGGGATACGAGGGCGCGCATGCGCAGTCCTTTCGAGAGCTGCTCTCTTTGGGCCCAGGGTGTGAACACCCGCGACCGCCCGCAACCGCTCGCCGACCGTAAGTAACCGCCAGGGTGTCCCCTGACGCGCTCCTGACCTGCGCATTTCGACGTTCCGGCCCCTGCTGCCCCGCCTGGCGCCATTCGGCTGTCAGGGGAGGAGTTCAGACCTGCTGCTGCCGGTGTGCCCCGTGCGCCTGCCGGCCCTGCTGCTGTCCGCGGCTCTTGAGGAGGCTGGCGCCCGCGCCGAGCGAGACGACCCCCATGCCTACGGCGGTCATGACGCCCTGGGTACCGTCCACGACGAAGGGCGCGACAGCCGCGACGACGAGGTTGAACAGGAACAGGAACCAGAGGACCGGCTTGGAGGCGAGCAGGGACTTCATGGAGATGTCCTTCCAGGTGGGCCCGGAAAGGGCCAGGTGGGAGAGGCTGGAGAAGGTGATCGGGGAGGCGTCTGCCTCCGAGACCAACGATGCCGGGAACGCCTCCCGGCCACGAGGGAGCGCTCTCCCGAACCCGTGGTGTAGCCCGCTACACCTTTTCCCAGGGCCCCTGGACCGGGCCCCTACCGCTTCAGCGCCCGGTACCGCTTGAGGAGCGCGGTGAGCCGGTCCTGATCGGCTGTCCCGTTCAGCTCGGTGAGCAGGTCGTCGGGGCACAGCTCGTACAGGTCGCCCCACCAGCGGCGGCCCCGGTTGTCCCAGATGCGGTAGCCGCCGGGGACGCCTCGGGCGACGTAACGTCTTCTGCTCACAGCTGTTCACGCCACCAGGGCTCGTCGGGGTGGTCCGCGCGGAGGATTCTGGCGCGGTCAAGGATCGTGCGGTCCAACGACCGTACGAGCAGGCGCAGTTCGCGTGCGCTCTTCCGGGGCAGGGCGTGGAGCACCTTTTCGAGGTGATCCCGGAAGTACCCCGGGCAGCACCCGCAGCCGGGGAGCCCGCACGACTGCGCCGGGAAGGGCTCCGCGAACCTGCGCGCCGGCCCGTACGCGAGAACCCGCCACTGCGAGAGGGCCTCCGCCGTCGACTCCGGCCAGTGGCGGCTCAGTTCGAGCCGGTGGATGTCGGCGGCGCAGGATCCGGAGATCCGGTCGATGGAGGCGCGGCGCTGCCGGTGCTGTCTCCGTACGGAGACCTCGCCCCGCAGGGCGGACGGGCGCCTACGCGGCACTGCCCTTTCGGCTGTCGGTCATGAGGGCAACGTACAGCGTGAGGTGGCGACTCACCACGAATTAACGGGAGGCGTGGAACGTGCGG
>NZ_AEJB01000378.1 GCF_000331005.1 Streptomyces turgidiscabies Car8 | reverse complement strand
CCGGCACAATCCGTGAAATCCGCTGATCAGCGCACGAAGACGCCCGACTGGCTCGCCAGGTCGAGGAAGTACTGCGGCGCCACACCCAGTACCACGGTGACCGCCACCCCCACCGCGATCGCCGTCATGGTCAACGGCGACGGCACGGCGACGGTGGGTCCGTCGGGCTGCGGCTCACTGAAGAACATCAGCACGATCACCCGGATGTAGAAGAACGCGGCGATCGCCGACGAGATCACACCGACCACGACCAGCGCTCCCGCACCGCCCTCGGCCGCCGCCTTGAACACGGCGAACTTCCCGGCGAACCCGGAGGTCAGCGGAATGCCGGCGAAGGCCAGCAGGAACACCGCGAACACCGCGGCCACCAGCGGCGAACGGCGCCCGAGCCCCGCCCACTTGGACAGGTGGGTCGCCTCGCCCCCGGCGTCCCGCACCAGGGTGACCACGGCGAACGCCCCGATCGTCACGAACGAGTACGCGCCCAGATAGAACAGGACGGACGACACCCCGTCCGGTGTCATGGCGATGACACCGGCGAGGATGAACCCCGCGTGCGCGATGGACGAGTACGCGAGCAGCCGCTTGATGTCGGTCTGGG
>NZ_AEJB01000377.1 GCF_000331005.1 Streptomyces turgidiscabies Car8 | reverse complement strand
GCCTACTTCAGGGGCGCGGGGAACTGCGCGACCAGCCACAACGCACCCGCAGACAACGATCCACCGAACCGGCGGAGCCTAGAGCACCGCTGCCGCCGGAACGTACGGTGCCAGTTCCGCCGCCAACTCCTCGTGCACCCGCGCCTTGAGCAGCGTGCCCTCCGCGGTGTGCTCCTCGGAGATCACCTCGCCGTCGGTGTGCGCACGGGCGACCAACTGGCCGTGGGTGTACGGCACGAGCGCCTCGATCTCGACCGAGGGCCGGGGCAGCTCGTTGTCGATCAGTGCGAGCAGTTCGTCGATGCCCTGACCGGTGCGGGCGGACACCGCGATGGAACGCGTCTCCATCCGCATCAGCCGCTGGAGCGTCAGCGGGTCCGCCGCGTCCGCCTTGTTGATCACGACGATCTCGGGTACGCCGGTGGCGCCGACGTCCCTGATGACCTCGCGTACGGCGGCCAGCTGCTCCTCCGGTACCGGATGCGAACCGTCGACCACGTGCAGGATCAGGTCGGCGTCGCCGACCTCCTCCATCGTGGAGCGGAACGCCTCGACCAGGTGGTGCGGCAGGTGCCGTACAAAACCGACGGTGTCGGTCAGCGTGTGCAGCCGTCCGCTCGGGGTCTCGGCCCGGCGCACGGTCGGGTCGAGGGTCGCGAACAGGGAGTTCTCGACCAGCACGCCGGCGCCTGTGAGGCGGTTGAGCAGCGAGGACTTGCCGGCGTTGGTGTAACCGGCGATGGCGACCGAGGGCACCTTGTTGCGGCGGCGCTCCTGGCGCTTGATCTCGCGGCCGGTCTTCATCTCCGCGATCTCCCGGCGCATCTTCGCCATCTTCTCGCGGATCCGGCGCCGGTCCGTCTCGATCTTGGTCTCACCGGGACCACGGGTGGCGAGGCCGCCGCCCTTGCCGCCGCCCATCTGACGGGACAGCGACTGGCCCCAGCCGCGGAGCCTCGGCAGCATGTACTGCATCTGCGCGAGCGCGACCTGCGCCTTGCCCTCCCGGGACTTGGCGTGCTGGGCGAAGATGTCGAGGATCAGGGCCGTACGGTCGATGACCTTGACCTTGACGACGTCTTCGAGGTGGATCAGCTGGCCCGGGCTCAGCTCACCGTCGCAGATGACGGTGTCCGCGCCCGTTTCGAGGACGATGTCCCGCAGCTCGTTGGCCTTGCCGGAGCCGATGTAGGTGGCCGCGTCGGGCTTGTCACGGCGCTGGACGACCCCGTCGAGCACGAGCGCGCCGGCGGTCTCCGCGAGGGCGGCCAGCTCGGCGAGCGAGTTGTCCGCGTCCCTGATGGTCCCCGTGGTCCACACGCCGACGAGCACGACCCGCTCCAGGCGGAGCTGGCGGTACTCGACCTCGGTGACGTCCTCGAGTTCGGTGGAGAGGCCCGCCACGCGGCGCAGGGCCGCGCGCTCGGAGCGGTCGAACTGGTCGCCGTCCCGGTCTCCGTCGATCTCGTGGCTCCAGGCGACGTCCTCTTCCATCAGGGCATCGGCCCGAAGACCTTCGGGGTAGGCGTGCGCGAAGCGCTCAGTGTCCTGGGAAGGGGAAGAAGAGGAGGTCATTGGGTCCTTACGTCGATGGGGTTCCGTGTGCGGTGACGGGGCGAGCCCCGTCATCGAGCACAACGCACGAGCGTCCCGGGAGATTCCCGGAACCCGTCCTGTGGGGCCGGGGGCAGCGCCGCCGACCTGAAGATGGTCGCACGGCACGCCCCGTCTCGTCACGGTGTTATTTCGCGGCACTATGCCGGGGGCGCGACGGACTTCCAGTCAGGGTGCCCGGGCATCGGCGGTGTCTTCTCCGCGTACAGCCAGGCCTGGAAGAACGTGCTCAGATCACGCCCGGCGATGTCGGAGGCGAGGCGCTCGAAATCGGCGGTTCCGGCGACGCCGTCCTTGTGGAGGCCCACCCATGCTTCCTCCACCCGCGCGAACGCCGGGGCACCGATCTCCTGGCGCAGGGCGTAGAGGGCGAGGGCGGCGCCGTCGTAGACGTTGGGGCGGAAGATACCGATCTTCTGGCCGGGCTTGGGCTCCTTGGGGGCGGCCGGTGGTCCGCCGGCGGCCCGCCAGCGGTCGGAGGCCCCGTACGCCGCCTTCATCCGGTCCACCAGTTTCCGGCCCGCCTTCTCCTCGGCGTACAGGGCCTCGTACCAGGTGGCGTGTCCTTCGTTGAGCCACAGGTCGGACCAGGTGCGGGGGCTGACGCTGTCGCCGAACCACTGGTGGGACAGTTCGTGCACCATGATCGAGTCGACGTACCAGGCGGGGTACGCGGGCTCGGTGAACAGGTCTCTCTCGAAGAGAGAGAGTGTCTGTGTCTCCAGTTCGAAGCCGGTCGACGCCTGGGCGATGAGCAGCCCGTACGTCTCGAACGGATAGCGGCCGATCTTGCTCTCCAGCCACTCGATCTGCGCGGGCGTCTTCTTCAGCCACGGCTCCAGCAGCGCGCGGTCCTTGGTGGGGACGACGTCGCGGACCGGCAGCCCGTGCGGTCCGGCGCGGTGCACCACGGTGGAGCGGCCGACGGACACCTGGGCCAGCTCGGTGGCCATGGGGTGCTGGGTGCGGTACGTCCAGGTCGTGGCCGTACCGACCCGGTCGACGCCGGTGGGCAGACCGTTGGCCACGGCCGTGTAGCCGTTGGGTGCGGTGACCCTGATGGTGAACATCGCCTTGTCGGAGGGGTGGTCGTTGCACGGGAACACCAGGTGGGCGACATCGGCCTGGTTGGCCATCGCGAGCCCGTCGTTCGTGCGCACCCAGCCGCCGTCCCGGCCGGCCGGCGACACCGGGTCGCTGGTGTGCCGCACGGTGATCCGCATCCAGCTCCCGGCGGGCAGCGGCGCCCGGGGCGTCACCACCAGGTCCTCGTCGGCGCTGGTGAACGACGCCGGCTCCCCGTCGACGTCGACCGAGGCGACCGTGCCGTGGGAGAAGTCGAGGTTGATCTGTTCGAGGGGGGTGGTCGTCCAGGCGTCGATGGTCGTGACGGCGGACAGCGGCTTGCTGTTGGTTCCCGGATAGCTGAAGGCGAGGTCGTACGACGCCACGTCGTACCCGGGGTTGCCCAGGTGCGGGAAGAGGCGGTCGCCGACACCCAGGGGGGCCGCGGGTGCACTCGCGGCGACGAGGCAGACGGAGACGGCGGAGGCGAGCAGCGCCGACGTGAACCGGGTACGGGGGTTGAGCAGCATGCACCATCGCTACCAGCGCCCGCCCGCCGGTGGGCGGCGACTCGCGCCGGGCCCACCCGAACGGGTACCTCAGGGAACCGCCACGTGATGCTGCGCCCGGCTCACGTCGTACACGCCCGGCACGTTGCGCATGGCCCGCATGAGGGCCGGAAGGTGCGCGGCGTCGGAGAGTTGGAGCGTGTAGGTGTGGCGTACGCGCTGCTGGCTGGGGGGTTCGACGGTCGCCGAGACGATGGCGACGCCCTCCAGGGCGATGGCTTCGGTGAGGTCGGCCAGCAGATGGGGCCGCCCGAACGATTCGGCGACCAGGGTGACCCGGGCCTCGGTGGTGTCCCCCCAGTGCACACCGACCTCCGCGCGCCCGGTGCTCTTCATGTGCGCCACCCCGGAGCACTCCACCCGGTGGACGGTCACCACTCCCCCGCGTACGGCGAAGCCGGTGATCTCGTCGGGCGGTACGGGCGTACAGCAGCCCGCCAGCCGTACGGTCGCGCCGGGCTGGTCGACGACGGCGGTCGCGGCCGCCGGGGACGCGTCGGAGCCGTCCTGGGCGGGGCGGGCGTCGACGGCCGCGCGGGCGGCCTCGGCGTCGGCGGGGTCGCCGGAGGACTCGGGCCCGTGCGCCGGATCGTCGTGTGTCGGGTGGGCGGCCAGCCAGCGCTGGATGGCGATCCTGGCGACGGGCGTGCGGGCGTGCTCCAGCCACTCCCTGGAGGGCTCGGAGGCCGGGTCCTGCCCCATGAGGAGCTGGACCGTGTCGCCGTCCCGCAGGACCGTGCTCAGCGTCGCCAGCCGGCCGTTGACCCGGGCGCCGATACAGGCGTGCGCGTCTTCGCCGTACTGCGCGTACGCGGCGTCCACGCAACTCGCGCCCTCGGGCAGCCCCAACGAGCCCCCGTCGGCCCGGAAGACGGTGATCTCGCGGTCCTGGGCCAGGTCCTCGCGCAGGGTCGACCAGAAGGTGTCGGGGTCGGGCGCGGCCTCCTGCCAGTCGAGGAGACGGGACAGCCAGCCGGGCCGGGTGGGGTCGACGCGCTCGCCGTCGGGGTCGGTCTGCGCCCTGTCGCTGCCTGACTGCTCCTCCGAAGGAGGAGCGTAGGGATTGCCGAGCGCGATGACGCCGGCCTCGGCGGCCTTGTGCATCTGGTGGGTGCGGATGAGTACTTCGGCGACCTGGCCGTCCGCACGGGCGACGGCGGTGTGCAGCGACTGGTACAGGTTGAACTTGGGGACGGCGATGAAGTCCTTGAACTCCGAGACGACGGGCGTCATACAGGTGTGGAGTTCGCCCAGTACGCCGTAGCAGTCGGCGTCCTCGTTGACGAGTACCAGGACCCGCCCGAAGTCGGAGCCGCGCAGCCGGCCGCGTTTGCGTGACGCCCGGTGCAGGGACACGAAGTGCCGTGGCCGGATGAGGACTTCGGCCTGGATTCCCGAGTCGCGCAGTACGGCGCGTACCTCGTCGGCGATCTCGGCCAGCGGGTCGTCCGCGCGGGACGCGTTGTCGACGATCAGTTCCCGGGTGTGCTGGTACTCCTCGGGGTGCAGGATCGCGAAGACCAGGTCTTCCAGTTCGGTCTTGAGCGCCTGGACACCGAGGCGTTCGGCGAGCGGGATGAGCACGTCCCGGGTCACCTTGGCGATGCGCTCCTGTTTCTCGGGGCGCATCACGCCCAGGGTGCGCATGTTGTGCAGGCGGTCGGCCAGTTTGATCGACATCACGCGGACGTCGTTCCCGGTGGCGACGAGCATCTTGCGGAAGGTCTCGGGCTCGGCGGCGGTGCCGTAGTCGACCTTCTCCAGCTTGGTGACCCCGTCGACGATGTAGCGGACCTCGGCGCCGAACTCCTCGCCGACCTGATCCAGCGTCACGTCCGTGTCCTCGACGGTGTCGTGGAGCAGAGACGCCGTCAAGGTCGTGGTCTCGGCGCCGAGTTCGGCCAGGATCAGGGTCACGGCGAGCGGGTGCGTGATGTACGGCTCGCCGCTCTTGCGCATCTGGCCTCGGTGCGAGGACTCGGCCAGGACGTAGGCCCGGCGCAGCGGTTCGAGGTCGGCGTCGGGATGGTGGGCACGGTGCGCCTCGACGACGTGGCCGATGGCGTCGGGCAGCCGGTCGCGGGTCGCGGAGCCGAGGAACGCCGCTCTGCCCAGTCGGCGCAGGTCGATCCGGGGGCGGGTCCGTCGACGGGGCGACGGGGGCCCGTCCTGTTCCGGCGAGGCCGCGAGCTTCGGCGAGGACGTCACAGCACCTGGGCTCGCGGGATTCGTGGCCTCCGCACTCATGGGCACCTCCGGCTACCTGGACCGGCGGACGGGATGCCCCATGGCGGACGGCGGCTCAGGGGATGGCGTTGTTCCCCCGTCCGGGCCGGTGCTTGATGCTACCGAGCCCACCACGCGCGACTGACCACCTCTCGTCGAGCGTGAAACGGATCACCCATTCGAGCGACGTTTCGGGAGACCGCGTTTTCAAGCCGAGCGAGCTGGGATTCCACGTCGATTCGAGCTCTACCGGGCCTCAAGGGCTACGTTTCCGCAGTCCACATCGCCAGCAGGCTGCGATACCCGGTCATCGACCACTTCAGATCACCGTGCTTTCCAGCCACTCCGCGTCGATCTCGCCCTCGGCGACGATCACCGCGGGCCCGGTCATCTCGATCTCGCCGTCGGCCCGCTCGGTGATCACGAGGCGTCCGCCGGGCACATCGACGGTGTACGTCACCGGGGTTCCGGTCACGGCCGGGTCGGCGCCGTCGCGCCGGGCGGTGGCCACGGCGACGGCACAGGCGCCCGTACCGCACGAGCGGGTCTCGCCGGCCCCGCGCTCGTGCACGCGCAGCGCGACATGCCGCGGGCCACGGTCGACCACGAACTCGACGTTGACGCCGTCCGGGTACACGGAGGCCGGGCTGACCGGCGGCGCGGTGAACAGGTCGCCCGCGTGCGCGAGGTCGTCCACGAAGGCGATCGCGTGCGGGTTGCCCATGTTCACGTTCCGCGCGGGCCAGCTGCGCTCGCCCACCCGCACCACCACCTCCCCTTCGGGGAGGAGTGCCTTGCCCATACCGACGGTGACGTCGCCCTCCTTGGCGAGGTGCACGCTCTTCACGCCCCCGCGCGTGGCGACCTTGAGGTCCCCCTCGGACACCTGTCCGGCCCGCTGGAGGTAGCGCGCGAAGACCCGCACCCCGTTGCCGCACATCTCCGCGACGGAGCCGTCGCCGTTGCGGTAGTCCATGAACCACTCCGCCTCGGCCGCCATGCCCTTCGCCTCGGGATGCGCGGCGGACCGCACGACGTGCAGCAGTCCGTCACCCCCGATGCCCGCACGCCGGTCGCACAGGGTGGCGACGGCGGCCGGGGTGAGGTCGATGACGTTCTCGGGGTCGGGGACGATCACGAAGTCGTTCTCGGTCCCGTGGCCCTTGAGGAAGGCGATCCGCGTGCTCATTCCCCGATCGTACGGGGTGCCACTTCCAGTCCGTCCGGCGTGACGGCAGGGCTAGCGCAGCCGGGCGACCCGCCATACGGCGAGGCCGATGACCACGACCACTGTCACGACGTACGCCGACACGACCCGCCAGTCTCGCCGGTGGTCCTCGCCGAGCCCCGGAGCCGTGTAACCGACCCGACGCGCGGCCATCATTCCCCAGCCGGCGGCGCAGGAGCAGATGAGCAGCCCCAGCATGGCGATCACGGCTCCGCTGTCGCCGAAGTCGAACGCCAGCGGGAAGGCGAACATCAGGGAACCGAGCGCTGCCAGGACCACGATCGGAGCGAGCTGCCAGATGCGCAGACGGCGCTGCGGTCGCAGCTCGACCTCGACCTCGGGTCCGAGGAACATCTCGTCCGGTCCGGGTCCGTCGGCGGTCACGCCGCCCTGTGTCTCGTCGGGCCCGTCCGGGCTCAGACGATCCTCGCCCTGTTCCGCTTCGCCACCGTCACCGGTGACGTGTCCCGCGCCTTGTGCGGTGTCGCGAGGGCCGGCCTCCATCGCCACGCGCCCTCCCAACTCGGACTCCACTTGGTCGATCGAAGCTCGATGATGGCACGGCGCCGGAGGCCTGGATGACGGCTGGAGCGTCCCGATGCCATGACGTGATCAGGCTGTGACCGGTCGTTCGAGCAACGCCAGTGCGAGGTGCGGAAGTTCTGTGAGATCCGCCGCAGCCCCACTCAACCAGTGCACCCGGGGATCGCGCCTGAACCACGAATCCTGACGGCGCGCGAAGCGCTTGGTGGCGCGTACGGTCTCGGCCCGCGCGTCGTCCTCACCGCACTCCCCGGCGAGCGCCGCGAGCACCTGCTGGTAGCCCAGCGCGCGCGATGCCGTGAGCCCCTCGCGCAGGCCGTGCGCCTCCAGCGCGCGCACCTCGTCCACGAGCCCCGCCGCCCACATCCGGTCGACCCGCCGGGCGATGCGCTCGTCCAGCTCGGGACGGGACACGTCGACGCCGATCTGCACGGTGTCGTACACGGAGTCATGGCCCGGCAGGTTGGCGGTGAACGGCTTGCCGGTGATCTCGATGACCTCCAGCGCCCGGACGATACGGCGGCCGTTACTGGGCAGGATCGCCTGCGCGGCCTCCGGATCGGCGGCGGCCAGCCGGGCGTGCAGGGCGCCGGAGCCGCGCAGGGTGAGCTCCTCCTCCAGGCGGCCCCTGACCTCGGGGTCGGTGCCGGGGAACTCCAGGTTGTCGACTGCGGCCCGGACGTACAGGCCGGAGCCGCCGACGAGGACCGGCCAGCGCCCCTCGGCGAGCAGCGCGTCGATCCGCTCACGGGCGAGGCGCTGGTACTCGGCGACGCTCGCCGCGACGGTCACTTCCCAGATGTCCAGAAGATGGTGCGGGATGCCCCCGCGCTCCTCGGGCGTCAACTTGGCCGTGCCGATGTCCATCCCTCGGTAGAGCTGCATCGAGTCGGCGTTGACGACCTCGCCGCCGAGACGCTGAGCGAGAAAGACGCCCAGATCGGACTTTCCGGCCGCGGTGGGGCCGACGACGGCGATGACTCGTGGGGTGGGGGCTGCGCTGCTCACCGCCACAGTCTCGCAAACCCTCGACCCCTCCTCGAACGAGCGACGTGACGGCGGGGGTCCGTGGTCGTTGCCAGTTGCGAGGTTCGCGCCGCCGGATTCGGGAGGCGGTGACGGGGGCGACGCAAACGGACGCACCGGGCTACGCGGGATTTCGCCCGCACGAGTAACGTATGGAGTGGATATGGGTGTTTTTGCACGGCTTCTCGGACGGTCGAAGACCACGGAGGAGGCCTCGACCGCCGATGAGCAGTCCGTCGTCGTGACGGACGAGCCGGCGGCGGAGGAGACGGAAGCGGCGAAGGAGTCTCACGAGGCCGGCAGCGGTGCCGAGACGGAGATCACGGCGGAGAAGACGGAAGCCGTGGCCGTACCTACCACCGAGGCTGTGGAGATTCCCAAGCAGCAGTCCGCCGAGGAGGCCGCCGACAGCGAGGCCGGTGAGGGCGCCCGCAAGTAACTGCCCGCGAGGGAAGGCGAACCATGGGTCTGCTGGACAATCTGAAGGCGAAGCTCGCCCCGGCCAAGGAGAAGGTCGCGGACTTCGCGCACCAGCACGAGGGCCAGATCGAGCGGGGTCTCGACAAGGCCGCGAAGGTGGTCGACGAGAAGACCAAGGGCAAGTACAGCGACAAGATCCATACGGGCACCGGCAAGGCCAAGGGCGCCGTGGACCGACTCGCCCACAGGGACGGCGGCACCCCGGACGACAGGTTCACGCCACCGCCGGACGCGCCGCCGCCGACTTCCTGACGGGCGCGCACGACAGCACGACACACATCGACGGACGGCTGCGGAGCGACACGCTCCCGGCCGTCCGCCGTGTCGGGCGAGAGCCGCGTCGGCGCCGCTACGACCAGGCCGCGACCACGTACCCGACGCCGTACGGCGCGTCCTCGTAGAGCAGCGTGCCCGCGAGGCCGGTGTTCTCGGCGGCGCCCGCGAGGACCTGCCAGGGCGCCCGGCCCGAGGCCTTCAGCTCGTACGCCAGTTCCGCGTCCAGCGCCTTGAGCGCCGATACGTCCGCCGACCCCAGCGCCCGCGCGACCCCGGCGTCGAATCCGACGGCCCGCTCGTCCAGGTACCCCGGCGACTTGAGCGTGCGGCACGCGCTGGCGTCGCCCATCACGAGCAGAGCCACCCTCTCCGGCTGCACGCCGATCCCCCTGCCGACCTCGACGCACCGCTCGGCCGCCAGCGGCTCCCCCACGCCCAGCCCCTCCACGGGCGCCTCCGACCAGCCGGTCCGCTCCAGCAGCCACGCGGCGACGGCGAGTGCCGGGGGCAGCTCCCGTTCCGCCGCCGGCCCTCCGGCGGCCCCGGCGCCCAGCGTCACGTCGAGGTCGACCCCGAAACCGCGGAACGAGCCCCGCGTCCCCGCCGGGTGCGGTCCGCGTCCGCTCTGTCCGGCGGGGCCGACGACGAGCAGCCGGTCGGGGCGGGAGGCCGCGAGAACGCCCAGCGCGTCCGTACAGGCGATGCGGGCGGCGTCCAGCTCGGGGGCGGCGCCCGCGGCCACGTCGGGCACGAGGAGGGGCGGACAGGGGCAGACGGCGGCGGCGACAAGCATGATCGGCAGCGTAACCCCGGAGGACGACCCGGTGTCAGTCCTCGAAGAGCACGTCGGTCAGGTCGATGACCGTCAGCAGGAGAACCACGAGCTTGCCCTCACTGATCACGTACTCGATGAAGAGATTGCGCGACAGGGCGAGTCCACGCGTGGACTCGTCGCCGAGGACGGAGTGGGAGAGCTTGTGCCGCGGGTCGGTCGACAGTATGGCCAGGCCACGCTCCAGCAGGTCGCGCCTGTCGGCGGTCAGGCTGTCGCGCACTTGGGCGGCCTGTTCGGTGAACGCGACGCTGTACGGCAACATGTGGTGCTCCTTCCCTGTCCGTATTGTGCCAGGACGTCAGTCGCAGCCGCAGCCGCTTCCGGCGGCCACCGGCAGCGGAGCCGGAGCCCCGATCCCCGGCAGGCCGAGCATGACGCCCGCGGGCTTCGCGGCCTCCGCGGTGTTGCGTTTCTCCCAGGCGTCACCCGCGCGCGTGGGACGCACGCCCAGGACGGCGCCCTCGGCGAGGAGGTGGTGCGGGGCGGCGTACGTGATCTCGACCGTCACCACGTCCCCGGGGCGCACGGGGATGTCCGGCTTGGTGAAGTGGACCAGGCGGTTGTCGGGGGCACGGCCGGAGAGCCGGTGGGTGGCGCCGTCCTTACGGCCCTCGCCCTCGGCGACCATCAGCTCCACGGTGCGGCCGATCTGCTTCTTGTTCTCGTCCCAGGAGATCTCCTCCTGGAGGGCGGCGAGGCGCAGATAACGCTCCTGGACGACCTCCTTGGGGATCTGGTTCTCCATGGTGGCGGCAGGCGTGCCGGGCCGCTTGGAGTACTGGAAGGTGAACGCCTGCGCGAATCGCGCCTGACGCACCGCGTGCATCGTCTGCTCGAAGTCCTCCTCGGTCTCGCCGGGGAAGCCCACGATGATGTCGGAGGTGATCGCCGCGTGCGGGATGGCCGCCCGCACCTTCTCGATGATCCCCAGGTACCGGTCCTGGCGGTACGAGCGGCGCATGGCCTTGAGGATCGTGTCCGAGCCGGACTGCATGGGCATGTGGAGCTGCGGCATCACGTTCGGGGTCTCGGCCATCGCGGCGATGACGTCGTCGGTGAAGTCGCGGGGGTGCGGGGATGTGAAGCGGACGCGCTCCAGGCCGTCGATCTTCCCGCAGGCCCGCAGCAGCTTGCTGAAGGCCTCACGGTCACCGATGTCGGAGCCGTACGCGTTGACGTTCTGGCCGAGCAGGGTGATCTCGGAGACGCCCTCGCCGACCAGCGCCTCGATCTCGGCGAGGATGTCGCCGGTACGGCGGTCCTTCTCCTTGCCGCGCAGGGCCGGGACGATACAGAAGGTGCACGTGTTGTTGCAGCCGACGGAGATCGACACCCAGGCCGCGTACGCGCTCTCGCGCCGCGTGGGCAGCGTCGACGGGAACGCCTCCAGCGACTCGGCGATCTCGACCTGCGCCTCTTCCTGCACGCGCGCGCGTTCGAGGAGGACGGGCAGCTTGCCGATGTTGTGCGTACCGAAGACGACGTCCACCCAGGGCGCCCGCTTCACGATGGTGTCGCGGTCCTTCTGCGCGAGACAGCCGCCCACGGCGATCTGCATCCCGGGACGCTTCGTCTTCATCGGGGCGAGCCGGCCGAGGTTGCCGTACAGCTTGTTGTCGGCGTTCTCGCGCACGGCGCAGGTGTTGAAGACGACGACGTCCGCGTCACCGTCCGCATCCTTGGGCGCACGCACATAACCGGCGTTCTCCAGCAGACCGGACAATCGCTCGGAATCGTGGACGTTCATCTGGCACCCGTAGGTGCGCACTTCGTAGGAACGTGGAGGTTCCTGGGTGTCCACCTCAGAAGTAACCATCGGGGAATTCGCCTCATCAACGCTGGCCAACCGCATGGTGCGCCAGTCTACCGTTCGGTCTTACATGCAAGCTCTCAGGCTGCTGGGACTGCACGAGACCCCGATGAGCGCTCTGTCTCTCCAACTGCTGTTCTCCACACTGGAGACGGTCACCAACATCAACACGCGCCGTAAGTACACAGTCGCACTACGTGCCATCTTCCGGGATGAGCTTCCGGGCATCAAGGGACTGAAAATTCCCAAGGCAGTGCCGAGGGAATACGACCTCCCCACGGAAGAGACGCTTCGGTTCATCCTCATGATGTCGCCCTTTGAATTCTATGGGTTGCTCATGATGTACGGCGGTCTGCGTATCGGTGAGGCTGTAGCCATCACGCCAAAAGACCTCAAGGGGAACATCCTCAAAGTCACCCGGCAAAGGGATGACATGGACCACTTGGTTTTGAGCAAGACCCAAGGGGATGTGGTTATCCCTAGGTGGCTCGCAGAGCGTGTAAAGGCTCACAAGCCTGAGACAGTCACAACCGGGGCCGTACGCGAGAGCCTGTGGCGGTACGGCAAGAAAGTCGGGGTTCACGTCAACCCGCACATGCTGAGGCACTGGTACGCCACACAGCTAGCCAAGAACAAGGTCTCACCCAAGGCAGCACAGAAGCAGCTACGCCACAGTGACATCAAGACGACGTTGGACTTCTACACACAGTTCACCGGCAAAGACAGACCCGACATCGTTGATGACATATTTGGCCGCTGACATGCAGCAAACACCCGAATGCCCCGGTTTCCCAAGGGAAACCGGGGCCTTCTGATGTTCAGAGCCAGATAGCGGCTACATCTCTCTTGTCTAGGTCCGGGTCTCCTTCCCAAGGTGAGGGAATGTCCCTGTAAGGACGCCACCCAAGCGGCACGTCCTTGTGCCGAGGGTTGGTCTTGGCTTCCCATGACTGCCAATGCTGGTAGCACTTCTGAAGCCAAGCCTCAGCAGCCGGACGGGAATTCCATTCGAGAGGCAGGAGGGATGACGGGTCATCCTTGTCAGGGAGCGTGCAGTAAGCCCACAGCTCCAAGTCGAGGATGACCCATAGACGTTGGTCGGGGGTCATGGTGGGGACGTAGCGACTGGGCATGACACTTGGGCTATCGAGCCATTACAACTAACCGCGACGTCTGACAAGGCGTCAGAGCGACGTCAAACAGGGCGTCAAACCGGTGTCATTGTCGCCGTCACAGGGCTACCGTGATGACCATGAAGACACCGAACGCCAAGCTCCGAGCTGTCCGCATGGGCTTGCTCATGAGCCAAGACGACCTAGCCCGAGCCATCCGTGAGGCTGGCCAGCAAGCAGGGGAACCCAACGACGCCAACAAGCGGCTCGTACAGCGCTGGGAGGGCGGGACGACAGCAGCACCCCGACCGGTCTACGCAAGGGCTCTGGAGAGGGTCACAGGGCTTCCCATCGATGCTCTGGGGTTCACGGCCCCTGTGCCGACCGCGCGGGTCTCAGACGACGGGCACGGGGGTCATGACCTTGAGCCATCGTCGGCAACGTCCCCCAGCTCGACCACACCAACGGCTCAGACAGCTACCAGGACACCGAACGGCAACTATTCGGGTATCTGGCTGAGCCGCTACGAATTCTTCTCAAGCGGACGTGACGAGACGTTCACGGGGCTTCATTACGTCGTGCTCTTGCAGCATGGCAACAAGCTCACGGTTAGGTCTCTACCTAACGCCTCTCTCAACCCCAATTCTCCTCTCACCATGGACTTGACCCTTGATGGGAACGTAGTCACAGGGACTTGGCTTGAGGAGACTGCCTCTGAGGGTTACTACGCAGGGGCTAGGTATCACGGTGCCATTCAGATGCTCATTGAGCCCACTGGAAGGCGCATGGTCGGCAAGTGGTTGGGGTTCGGCAAGGAATTCGACGTGAACACGGGTCCGTGGATACTGGAATTCAAAGACGCCAACACCAACAAACAAGCACTTGAGAAGTGGAACACCCGACCAGAAGCATGAAGGCAAGACAAAGGGCCCTAAGCGTTTAGTCGCTTAGGGCCCTTTAGCTTTTGCTAGCTATGCATCCGGGTTGGTCTTACCGGTGCTGCGGTAGTACGCCTCAATGATGGTGGAGGCGATACGGCCCCTGTCCTTTACCTCGTGTCCGGCACCCTTGGCCCATGCGCGAATAGCGTCAAGGTCGTGAGGGCTCTTTCCCTTGGGGGCCGTAAGCGTTGCCTGAGCGCCACGGATGACAGGCGCCTGAGCTTCACGCGCGTTCTTGAGGAACGGGGCAAGAGCCTTTTCGAGCTTGTCTCGGCTCACCTTGCCCAAGTCCACCTCATAGTGAACGGTCTTGTAGTACTTCTCTACCTTGAGCTTGGTAGAACCATCTTCGTTCTTGATGGGGTCACCCTCGGCATCAAGCTCTTCTACCTCTTCCTCTTCCTCTACGGGAACAGAAAGCTTGAGGGTCTGTACGTCCTCAGTGGTCTTGCCGTCCACATCGTCCGTCGTAGAGACCTTGACGTAGACAGTCAGGTTACCGATGCCATCGACGTAAGCCTGTGTCTCTTTGACCCCAGGCTCATCCTTCTGGTCTGCGGTTACCGGCACTGCATTGGTCGCCATGTGGCTTCCCCTCTGTTCTTGGTGGCAAGAGGGTAGCACGCAGCCTCATTGTCAGTGCCGGATGTTAGAATAGAAGTAGTGAGCAAGAGGTGGCAGGAAGAGCCAGAAAAAACTTTTTAAGCACTACACGCTAGCGACCAAAACGGGCCGCCTGAATTGGACATAAGGGACCCTAGATGGTAAGGTAGTAGTAGTTGAAACAACGTGGACTAGACGTTAGGAGATACCCAAGAACTTGAAGCTTGGCCCTCGGTGCTAGTCCCACCGGGGGCCTTTTCTATGCCTCAACAACTTAATAGCAATACGGGCAGACTTCGGACCTGAAATGACAGGCACACCGGTTCCAACTTGAAAAGTCCTTGGAACCCCACTTAGCCCAGGGTAGGTCAAAGCAGACGAGACAAACGGTAGCCGCTGCTTTGAAGTAAGGATAAGAAGCAGAGAACAACTTCTCTAACCAGGATGACTGGTCTAGGGAATTCGTATGTCCAAAAACAAGATAGAAGGTAACAAGGAATGAAGACACTAGGTTTTGATGGAACAGAATACAAGGCAGTAAGCAAGTACAAGACTTTCTGCTCGCTCTGCTCAAGGATGGTTTACAAGGATGAAGCTTGCTTCACATGGGATGGTCGAATGTTCTTCGCTCACCTCAACTGCAACGATGAGGAAGTAAGAACAAGGATGACTAACACTGAATTTAGAAAGACAGCTAAGAAAACAAGCAAGAGACCTAAGAAGAGATGACGCGTGCGGCCATGCCGCACGGCGGGGCTTTGCCCCGCAAGCTTAAGGAGACAACTAATAACAAGGAGAAGAACATGGAACTGTTGATAATTGCCGGGTTGGTCATCTCTGCTTACCACCTAGGTAAGAGCAAAGGTTACGACAAGAAGAAGGCGGAAGGATGCAAGCACGTCATCATAGTCAAGGAGAAGAAGAGGTAATTGGGAAAAACAGTTAGATGCTCAAGATGCAACAAGGGAAAGACGCTTGGCGAAAAGTGGGTAGTCATCAACGAAGACATCTACCACAAGAGGTGTGCCGAGAGGATAGAGAAAGGCAAGAGATAAAGACATGCAGCAAGTGTGAGGGTCACAAGACCCTTGCCTCATTCAGGATGGCTCAGAGAAGCACAGACGGATACGACTGGTGGTGCAAGAACTGTCGGAGCGACTACGAGACAGAACGGCGGGGTTCGAGGAAGAGGTACAGAGACAAGAACCATGACGTAGTCCAACCCTTTGACTGGCACACCTTCCTTGCCGACGTTGGAGCCTAGTACAAACCATGGTACAAATGTGCCGGCCTCCCCGTGATGGTACAAACTGTGGTACAATGAAATAGTCATCGAAACATATTCCCTTGTTGGGGGCCTAAGGCACTGAGCTTTAGGCCCCTTTCTCATTGTCACGTTTATGTAACAGAATTAAAGGCACTACTAACTGGAGGCTTTTCTTCAAGCGCGCTAATAGATATTCCTTTATAATAGAAATACAGGCAAAGGAATGAGCCTGAATAAAACAACAAGGAATAGATGACATGTTTGAAATGACACAAGAAGGCTGGCTTAAGGTACCGGTCACGCAGGATGAGAAGAACCAATGCAAGGTAGTGGGACAACAGCGTACGCACTATCAGAAGGTTATTAGGGGCAACGCAGATAACCCCGAATACGCTGGAAAGACTTTCCGGGTCATGGGAGCCGACCAAGACGCTCTAGGCGTTATGGCAGAAATGGCGGTAGTGAAAGCACTAGGCCTACCTACCTTTGACCTAAGCAATTGGAGCTACTACGTAGAAGACAACCGCTACAAGCTCCCAGAAATTATGTGGTTCCTAGAGGTACGTAGGGTCAATAGTCCTGCCAACCCTTTGAAGGTGTTCCGCAAGGATGTAAGAGATAACGCTCTCAATGTGAAGACCTACATCGACTTTGAGGCAGAAAACGGCCGGGTGTTGAGCTTCAAGCCTTACGTCTACATCCAAGGATGGAGAGAAGCCACAAGAGGCTTTGAGCAAGGCCAGTACAAGTCAGAAGACCTAAGACACGTACACAAGCTAGAAGAGCCTGAGACGCTTATGGAAGCGTTCTACAGCCGCCTTGGCTTCGGCTACGAGGTGGCAGCATGACATTCGGACTACTGCTCATCCTTGCCATGCTATGGGCATACGCACTAACACACACACTATTGGAGATGGAGAAGTAATGGAAACAAAGGACATGAACCAGCTAATGGTAGTCATGGAAAAGCTCTGCCTGGTCTTTGGTCAGTCAGATGATGAGGTTAAGCGCATTGAGCTACGACCGGGGGTTATCCGCTTTGTACGCAATGATGGATGGCTCGAATTCACCGGGGTTGATGGTTCAGGAATGAAGTTCACACCAAACAAGGAGACAACATGAGATACGAATACAAGCGCCTTACATCAAGCCTAGGCAGGCTTCTAACAGAGCCAGAGCTTAACGCCCTAGGTACAGAGGGATGGAACCTCATTCACGTTATCGGTACCACTTGGTACTTCCAGCGTGAGCTAAAGGTAGTTACACCAAGACAGACAAGAACTAAGAAGGAGGTAACACAGTGAATGTAGAAGTAGAGGTAGCAGTAACCGACATCTGTAATGCGGCGGGTATCCCTCGTGCAGATGTAGTAGCAGTAACAGTAGACACACTAGGTGTCACGTTCTCCATCATCGCTAGAGATGACAATGGTGACCCAATGACGAACGGTGATGGCATCTATCTTGTTAGGCAGTATTACGCACTGTGAGCAAGTACAGCGCAAGGACGAGCAACTATAAAGCCAATAGGTTGCTCGTCCTCAAGCGTGATGAATACACCTGTGTACTACAGCTTGAGGGGTGCACTGTTGAAGCAACTGAAGCAGACCATGTCATCCCTAAGTCACAAGGAGGAACAGACGACGTAGACAACCTCGTTGCTGCTTGTAAGAATTGCAACAACAAAAAGTCCGACACTGTATTGACAAGGAAGAATTGGCTAAACCCACGGTGGTTCGCCTGACAACGACCCCGTTTTTTCTGAGAACGCGCTAAACGACCCCGCCCCCAGTCAACTTTTTTACACGAGGTGGTGAAAACTTACGCCCTAAGGAGGCACTTAAAACACAATGAGCAACACATTTACACAGAGCGTCAGGCTATTTCTTGATGCTGCCGAATGGTTGGACCAGGAGGCCGATGCACCGGCTATCACTGCCCTTGAAAAGCTAGCTGAAGCACTAGACAAGAACGTCACGGCTAGCCTTGCTGCGGAATTCAATAAGACGTTCCGCTATTTGCGTACTTCAAAGCCTGTCACTGAAGACGACCTAGATGATGAGGACTTGGCGCCAAGGGAATGACGGCTCCACTTTGGATGCCGACCCTTTACACCCCTTCTCTCAATGGAACAGAAGACTTCCCGACTGATGGTGACAGGCTCATCAGGGTTGTTGAGAAGTATTGGAGGGTTCCTGACACCGGAAAGCTAGTCAAGCTCTATGACTGGCAAAAATGGTGGCTAAGACACGTCCTTGAGCTGTACCCGGATGACTGGCCAGTTGTTGAGCTAAGAGGAAAGCTCCGCTATCGACAGCTAGTCACAAGCCTTGGTCGGCAGAACGGTAAGAGCCTCCTAGGTTCCATCCTTGGCTTTTATGGCCTTGTCATGATGGCTAAGGGCCCGGTCGTTCTCTCTCTTGCTCACACGCTTGAGGGAGCGAACATCATCTATGACCGTGTGAAGTACGCCATCAATAGCAATGCTCGGCTAGGTAAGGGCATTAAGGCGACCGGTACCCGAGGAATTCAGAAGACTGACGGCTCTGGTATCTACAAGGTCAAGCCTGCCAAGGAAGAGGCTCTACAGGGCATCCCAATTGACCTCTGCCTCTTTGATGAGGTTCACATCTGTCCTCCTGAGATGTGGAACGCAGTAGTCAACGGCATGCGCTCAAAGGCACAGGCAGTGGTCTGTGGCATCACAACGGCCGGTGACGAGAACAGCGAGCTACTGCACGCGCTCTACGAGACAGGGCGACAGGCGGCTACTGGAGACCCTCGTTACGAGCGGTTCGGGTTCTTCCTATGGGAAGCACCTGAGGGAGCGTCTACGGACGACCCAGAGGCCATTAAGGCTGCCAACCCGACTGTTGCTTGTGGAGCCATTCCCGTACAGCGGGTCATTGACGACACCAGGAGCGAGCCAGAGCACAAGAACAGACGCTTTGTGCTTAACCAGTTCGTCACCTCTGAGGGCTCTTGGTTGCCTATGACGTTCTGGCGTCATGCTCCTACTGGCTCCATCCCTGCCGGAGCAAGGGTTTCGTTCTTCATTGACCGTACTGCCTCTTGGGAATACGCCTATGTCCGGGCGGCTGCAAAGGTAGGTGACGTCATCTATGTAGAGACAGTGGCAACCCTGGTAAAGCCTTCCCGAGAAGGGCTGCTAAGGCTCTGTCAGCTTCTTTGGAAGCATGCACCTATCAGCTTTGTTCTTGATGGTCACATGCTAAGAGACTTGGGAGACCAGCTAAAGCAGCACGGTTATCCGGTGAAGGTTCTCAAGGCTGGTGACATGATGAATGCGGCGGCTACCTCCTATGCCTTGCTTGCTCAAGGGAAGGTAGTGCACGACCATGACCCGCTTGTGACTTATCAGATGCCTAAGGCTATGCGTAAGAACATTGGTGAAACATGGGCTGTTACCCGCAAGGGAGGAACGGTAGAAATTGACGGGGTAATGGCAACCATCATGGCTATCTACATTGCCGCAACAGAAAGCGAAGTAAGGATGATGTAGGCCGCACCCTAATACAATGTGTGCTACAATAGTCTTAACATGAAAACTTCTAATGGAAAGGGTTTCTGGAACAGGCTCTTTAAGCGAAATGATGGTGTATCAGCGCTAGAAAAGCGTGCACTTAGTGCCCCTGTTCGCCCTGACTACATCACGACTGTTACGGCTGACGACGCATTGCGTATTAGTGCCGTCTTTCGTGCTGTCTCCATTCTCAGCACTTACATGGGTCAATTGCCTGTAGGTGTTTGGCGCAACGGCTCTGAGGTTGCTAACCCTGGTCGTAAGGTTGCCTCTCTCATTGAGCGACCTAACTACCATCTGTCTCAGTCTTCATTCATGAAGCAGACAACGGTATCCCTAGCAACCTCAGGCAATGCCTATTGGCGTCTGTATCGCTCAGAGCCAAACGCTAGTGGCATCGTAGAGAACATCCAGGTTCTTAACGCTCACAACGTCACTATTGAAATTGACCTTGAGACAGGTAAGCGTTCTTACGGCTACTTTGATGAGCGAGGAACTTACCGTTTCGAGGACTGGCAAATTAAGCATCTTCGCTTGTTTGAGCTTCCTGGTTACGAATACGGACTAGGACCTATTCAGCAGGCTCAGACAGAGCTAACAGGCGTTGTAGATACCCAAAGCTATGCCGGTAACTGGTTCCGTGAGAGCGGCATCCCTAACGGCATCCTGCGTACAGACCAGCCATTGCCACCGGGCATGCATGAGCAGTACGCCGAACAGTGGGATGACAGACGACAGGGCTATAAGACCAAGGTTCTGTCTCATGGTCTCGACTACAAGCCAATGGTTCTCGCTCCAAGAGACGCACAATTCCTTGAGGTACAGCAGTTCAACGTAACCTCTATTGCTCGTCTGTTTGGTGTGCCTGCTGCAAAGCTCTTGGCTGAGGTTAATGGAAACAGCATGACTTACCAGAACCTCTCTGAGGCGAACACGGACTTTATCCGTGACACCTTGTCTGCCTACATCAAGGTTATTGAGGAAGCTCTTACAGACCTCATTCCACGCGGGCAGTCAGTCAGGTTCAAGGTTGAGGCTCTTCTAAGGGCCGACCAGAAGACCCGTTATGAAACCCACGCTATCGCCATTGATAAGGGCATCAAGACGGTCAACGAGGTTCGAGCAGAGGAAGGCTTGCCACCTATTGACGAACCAACCCCTAAGGAGGACACCACAAAAACACTATGACAGGAATTGAAACACGTTCATTCGAGGTTAGGAGCGTACAGGAAGACCGAACAGTAGAAGGCATTGCCGTTCCATACGGCGAGACTATCGACCTAGGCGGTATCTATGAACGCTTTGAGCCGGGGGCTTTCGGTGAACCAACAGACGTAAAGCTCTTCTCAGAACACAGAGACCTCATTGGGGTTGTAGAGAAGACAGAAGACACCGACAAGGGCTTTGTTATCAAGGCTCGCATCTCTAAGACACCAAAGGGAGACGAGGTTTATACCTTGCTCCGTGATGGTGCACTAAACAAGTTTTCCGTTGGCTTCATTCCGGTTGAGACCCGCGAAGAAGACAACGTATTCGTACGCACAAAGGCCGAACTGAAGGAAGTTTCCGTTGTTGCCTTTCCTGCTTACACAAATGCAGACGTCGCGCTTGTTCGCAACGCTGACACCACATCTATCAAGGAGACACATATGTCTAACGACACTAATGCTCCGGAGGTTGCAGAACTAAGAGACGCTGTAACTGACTTGGAGCGCAGGATGGCCACAATTTCAGAGGCTAAGCCTGCTAACGCAACCCTTGACATCCGTTCTGCGGGTGAATTCATTAAGGGTCTACGTGATGGTTCTACCAAGGAAAAGGTAGAGCACTACAACCGTGCATTCTCAGGAATGACAACGACTGACGGTAATGTTCAGCCTGCTTGGGTTGCTTCTAATATCCGTCTTGCTAACGAGAACCGTGACACCCTGAACCTCTTCTCAAAGGAGGCTCTACCAGCATCCGGAAACAGCGTTGAATACCTAACCCTTTCTGCGGCTACCGGTACTGTTGCTGTTCAGGCTGCTGAAGGTGATGACCTTGGTTACCTTGAGGTTGTTCTAGATGACGCTACTGCCCCAGTAAAGACTTACGGTGGATACACCAGTCTTTCACGACAGGCTATTGAGCGCTCTGGAACCCCTCTTCTTTCTACTGCTTTTGAGCACATGGTTCGCCAGTACGCAAAGGCCACTAACGCTGCTGTTCGTGCGGCTCTTGTTGCTGGTTCTGGCTACCAGACTGCAACGCTTGCGGCCGACACCGGAGCCGGTTGGGTTGGCCTTGTGGTTGACGGTGCTGGTCTTATTCACGACAACGGCTTTGGCTCTGAGGCTGAATTCATCTTGGTTTCAAAGGATGTCTTTAAGCGTGTAGCCGTTATGGCTGACAGCTCAGGTCGTCCTCTTCTTGAGGTGAACGGCGATGGTTCAAACACCATCGGTTCTGCCGGACGTGCCCGTAAGGGTTCTATCTTCGGTCTGCCTCTTGTGGTTGACCCTGGTCTTGCTGCTAATTCTTGCTACATCGCTTCTAGTGATGCTCTCAAGGTTTGGGAAAGCGCGGGTGCTCCATTCCGTCTTGATGATGAGAACATCATCAACCTCTCTAAGGACTTCTCTCTTTACGGCTACATGGCTGTTGGTATCACCAACGTCAAGTCTGTCGTAAAGGTTGACGTTGACCTTGTCTGAGGTGTCAATTGATGGACTGGACAGACTTCAAGAAGTACGTCACTGGTAATGAGGCTACTTACGTAGTCACCGATGATGCTTATATTGAACAGTGTTGGGATGAGGCGGTAACGCTCGTCTCCAACTTTGTCGCAACGCAAGTAGTTCCACAGTCCATCATGGATAGGGCCGCTCTAATTTGCGGAGCGGCCCTCTATCAAATGAGAAAGACCCCAATGGGTATTGCTCAGTTTGGTGAGGACAATAGCCCTATCCGCCTTGCTAGAGACCCTATGCAGGGCGCTTATCCACTACTTAAGGCTTACATGGTGGTGGGTATCTGATGGCAACCCTAAAAGAACTACGCACCGAAATTGCCGAAGCCTTCAACGCTGCTGGCTTCAACGTGACTTTTGCAGTCTCCGGAACTATTGACCCGCCTGTTGTTGCGGTAACCCGAGGACTGTCTTTTATTGCTAGAGGAGACACCTTTGGCAAGAAACTTATTTCCTACGACGTGACATTTCTAATAGGCCCTGAAAGCAGCCCGGCTGTTGATGAAGCCCTAGACGCACTTCTACCGGAAATTATTACCGTCCTTGAGGACAGTCTCTCTGACTGGGACTACGAGGATATCCAGCCCTATTCATTCAGCATTGAAGGCCAAGAGGCCGTGTTGGGTGTTCGGGTGACCCTATCTATTGAAATTGAACTAGGAGGTTCATAAATATGTCAACACGCATTAAGGGTAAGGCCCTTTCCCTCAAGGTTGCAGACACTGAATACATGGCTGATGTTGCTGAAGTAACACTTCAGAATGAAGAGGCCGATGGAGACGTAACGACCTTTGCGGACGCTGCGGCTGGTGGTGCTGTTCAGTGGTTCTTTGATGGTTCTGCCGTCCAGAGCACCGACACAGCGTCATTCTGGTCTTACCTATGGGACAACACTGGTGATGAGGTTACTTACGTATTCGCTCCGCATGGAAATGCGAGCGCTTCATCTTCACAGCCACACTTTACGGGAAGCGTAAAGGTCGGCTCCAAGCCACCTGTTGGTGGTACGGCTAACGAGACCTTTACTTTTGACTTCCGTCTCGACTGCACAGCCGAGCCAACAAAGGTGACCGCGTAATTATGGCAGGCGTTCGGGTAACACTAGAGGGCTTGGGTCATGTGGTGGAAAGCCTAGAGGGCTTTTCAGCTAAGGCATCGGACTTGCAAAACGCCTTCCAGCGAATTGCGGGGTCTATCGACCGTAGTGCCCATGGCCTAGTTCCTAAGTTGTCCGGACGCCTTGCCGCTTCTATTAAGCCTTCTAAAGCTAAGAGCAAAGCAACGGTCCGAGCCGGCTCGGGTCGGGTGCCTTATGCCGGGGTCCAGAACTACGGCAACTATCACAACATTGAGGCCAAGCATTTTATGAATAAGGCCCTAGACCAGAACGAAGCTCGTTCGGTCACAGAAATTGAGCGGGAGCTAAACAGGCTTATCGCTCAGTTCCATCTAAATAACTAATTCGTTTAAGGAGCGAAAATGAAGTACACATCAGAAGACCTCACCTTCAAGGAGATGAGGCTTATCCGCAAGACAGCAGGAAAGGGCATTGCGGACCTAGACCAAGAGGACGCCCTTTATTACATGTTCTGGGTATTCAAGAACCGTGACGGAAAGTTCTCTCTAGAGGATGCCGAGAACGCATCACTTAGAGACCTCGGTGAGGTACTTGACCTAGACCCAAACCAGAATGGGGAGAAGTAACCTCCCCTGATGAAGATGATGAGCTGAGGCAAAAGGCTAACCTTTGCCTCTTGCTCCGTATCGCACCAAGCGAATACGACAACATGACCATTAGAGAACGTGACGCATTTTTGAAGGAGGCGAAGAGGCAGAAGCTCATTAAGTAACTGCGCAACATACATGGCAAGAAATAACATCACCGTTTCCGTGTTGGCTAACACGAGAAACCTAACCAGCGGCATCAGGAATGCCGCACAAACCACAAGCAACAGTCTTCGTGGTATTGCTACAAGCGCTAGAACGCACGTGTCTAGTGCTCTTTCAAGCATGCGTCAGTTGGCCGGTCCGGCTGCTCTAGGCGCCGGTGCTGCCATTGGTGCAACCCTTGTTGCGGGTCTCGGTGAGGCCATGGAACAGGGCAAAATTAAGGCACGTCTAGAGGCTCAGCTAGGGGCAACCCCGGCTGTTGCCGACAAGGTTGGTAAGGCGGCTGGAAAGCTCTATGCCAATGGTGTAGCTAACGACTTTCAGCAAGCTGCTGATGGTATCCGTCAGACAATGTCTGCGGGTCTCTTCCCGCCTAACGCCTCTGTTGCTCAAATTCAGAGCGTTTCTCGTAAGGCTCTCGACCTAGCTAACACCTTTGAGGTTGACCTAGGGCAGGCTACTAATGCTGTCGGTCAGCTTATGAAGACCGGTCTAGCCAAGAATGCTGATGAGGCCTTTGACGTCATCACCCGTGGGTTCCAGACAATGGGACCTAGAGCAGATGACTTGCTAGATACGTTCAACGAATATTCAACACAGTTCCGTCAGATGGGTCTTAGCGCCGCTGATGCCACTGGTCTTTTGAGCCAGGGCATGAAGGCGGGTGCTCGTGATACTGACGTTGTCGCAGACAGCCTTAAGGAATTCACCCTCATTGCGCAGGGTGGAGGAGAGAAGGTTGAGACCGCCTTCAAGAAGGTTGGTCTTAACGGCAAGGAAATGCAGACTGTCTTTGCCGAGGGTGGCCCTAAGGCTAAGAAGGCTCTAGACCAAGTATTCGACGGTCTACGTGCCATCAAGAACCCTGCCGAGAGAAACGCTACGGCGCTTGCTCTGTTCGGTACTAAGTCTGAGGACATGCAAAAGGCGCTTCTAGCGCTTGACCCATCAAAGGCTGTATCTGCCCTAGGTAAGGTCGGCGGCGCTGCTGATGATATGGGCAATAAGCTCCGCGATAATGCGGCGGCTAAGCTCGATATCTTCAAGCGCAAGTTGCAGCAAGGTGTAGTTGACTTCCTCTCTCAGAACGTTCTACCGGCCCTTGAAAAGACCATCGGTTGGGTTGGCAAGAACCAGGACTGGCTAAAGCCTCTGGCTCTAGGTGCCGGTCTTCTGGCCGTTGCTCTAGGCATCCTCGCTGGTGCTACTTGGGCTTGGAATGCCGCTCTTGCTGCTAACCCTGTTGGCTTGGTCATTGCCGGTATCGCTTTGCTTGTGGCTGCTTTTGCGGTCGCCTATGCCAAGAGCGAGACTTTCCGCGCCGGTGTTCAGAAGGTTTGGGAATGGCTAAAGGCCACAACCGGACCTGTCTTTGAAGCCATCAAGGAACTTATCTCGGCGGCTCTAAGTGCCATTGTTTCCTTCTGGAACAACCATGGCGCAACCATCATTGCGTTCGTTACACAAGCCTTCGGTTACATCAAGGGCATCATTGAAGGCGCAATGCAGGTCATCAGAGGAATTATCCAGGTTGTTACTGGTCTTATCTCAGGTGACTGGGGCAAGGTTTGGCAAGGAATTAAGAACATCTTCCAGGGCGTTTGGAAGGCTATTTCGAACTATGTGAAGCTCGTATGGTTGGAAATTAAGGGCTACTTCCGGGCTTACCTTACGGTCATTAAGACCCTTTGGTCTGTCGCCTGGAATGCTATTAAGGGTCTGGCTACTGGCGTCTGGAACGCCATCAAGAGCTTCATCTCTGGTGCTATCAATGCAGTCAAGGGTTACATCTCTTCTGGCCTTAACAGCATCAAGAGCACTTGGAACGGCGCTTGGAATGCTGTCAAGAGCTTTCTTTCAAGCGCATGGTCCGGCATCAAGACCATCGTTGCCAATGCCATTGTCGGCCTTGTAAGCAAGGTAAGAGGCGTCAAGAGCAGTGTCCTCGGTGCTCTTTCAGGTGCGGGTTCTTGGCTATACAGCGCGGGCAAGAACGTTATCCAGGGTCTCGTAAGCGGTATTAGGGCTATGGCGGGTGCTGCGGTATCCGCTGCCAAGAGCGTTGTGAAGGGTGCCATTGATGGCGCCAAGAACCTCTTGGGCATTCATTCACCATCTACTGTCTTCAAGGAAATTGGCCAGTTCACCGTTAAGGGTCTGGCTCTTGGTCTTGAGAAGACACAGGCAGTCAGAAAGGCCACTGTAGAGCTTGGTAAGACCGTGACGGATAACTTCGGTGCGCGTCTCTCTCTAGAGCCTGCTACGGCCGGTACAGCCGGTTTTGGCGGGGGCTCAGTAAACATCACCATCAATGCCGGGGTTGGTTCTGACCCTATTGCCATCGGTCGTGAGGTTGATAAGGCTCTCAAGGCTTACCAGCGTGCGAATGGGGTGCGCTAATGACTGACCTTATCGACAACCTTAAGTTGCAAGTTCAGACCGCTAAGCCAGATATCTTTGTTCTGACACTGTCTCAGCTAAACGCCTACAAGCTAGGTGGTGCGGCTGAGGCAGAGAATTATGAACCAAACACTGAATGGCTAGACATCCTCGGTGACACAACCAGCATTTCAATTCAGCGCGGCTCTAAGCGTGGCGACAGTATTGATACCGAGGTTGAAGTAGGAACGCTAGAGGCAAGGGTCTATGACGGAAACCTAGACCCCAATAACAACCCATACATCAAGATGGGTGTTCCTATTCGCCTACAGTCCCTTGTAGATGCCGAATGGGTAACGCAGTACACAGGAACTATCTCCCGTGTCCTTGTGTCCTATTCTGCCGACAAGAAGTCAACGGTAACCCTTTATGCGGTTGACCGTGTTAAGGACCTAGCGAACATTAACCGGGCGGGTGTCGTAGCAGGAACCTTTGCCGAGCGTGTAGAAGACCTACTAGCCAAGCATGGCATTGACTACACCGTGACAGGTGGAACATCAAGCCTTGCCGACAACAACTATGAAAGCACCCTCGTTAACCATCTGATGCTTGCTCAGAACACTGAGCTTGGCTCGGTCTTTGTGGACAAGGGGAACGTAGTCAAGGCTTACGGGAACGGCTCTTTGCCTACCTCGGAACCTGTCATCAACTTCTATGACACAGAGCACGAGGAGGACCCTCTAGCGGCCTATTACCTCGTTGATGGGTTCGGGGTTACCTATGACGACAGCATCATGGTTAACGACATCTTCGTTAGAAACCTCACCCGGGGTATCGACGAAGAAATGAATTACACCAGCGTTGAAACGGTCTACGGACCCTTTGCCAATAAGACCTCTGTAGCTACTTGGGGTTCTCGACAGACAGAACTAACTACCAACTTTGCTACCGAGGATGACGTAGAAGAATACGCGGCGGTGGTGCTTGATGAATTCGATGCACCAGAGCTACGCGTAGACAGCATTAGATGGAATGCAACCGAGCACGTTGACCAGGTTTCCGGCCTAGAGCTATTCGACCTAGTCAACATCGAATACAACAGCGAGGCTGTAACCATCAACAAGCCATTCCGTGTTCTGGCTATTGAACACGACATTACACCGGACGCATGGCTAGTCACCCTTGACTTGCTTGACGTCTCTTAAGGAGGAATTTGGAAATGCCTAATATGCAAAAGACGTTTGCGGACTACGAAGTATTGACCGCAGACGACGTTAACGACTATCTCATGAACCAGGTCATTGTGAAGGTAGATACAAGTACAGACCTAGCCTCTTTGCCAACCGAGGTAAAGGCCGCTTACGTAGTTGATACGGGTCTCACCATGGCAAGGGATAACACTGATGTTTGGGTGCCTCTTGGAGGTGTGGCCACGGTTAGCCCTACGGCCCCTAGCAACCCTCAGACTGGTCAGCTATGGGTTATGCCTTCACAGAGCCTTCCTGCCCCTGTACATGGCTCTGTATCAGGTGCGTCAGCAGCTATCACGGGTGTTAACAACACCTACGTTAACCATGGCTCTACGGTCGCTTTCAACAACACAACCGGGCGGGCTTTGAAGGTAGCCGTTTCTTACGGAAGCACTGTCACCATGCCATCGACCAGTTCAGACATCCGTATTCGTTGTGCTTGGTCGGGTGTGACTACCGGGGACACAGTTACAATGCTTGGCTCTAGCCTTATGGGTCTGAGCTATTACGGTTCTTCAAACGGCTCATATGTGCCGTTCTATGAGAACTGGGGTAAGACTTTCTACATCACTATCAATTCAGGTACAACCAACTTTAATTTTCAGGCAACCATCATCGCAGCATCAGCAACAAATATGCCGTCCATCGGTAATGCCGCTATCGCCATTGCACCTCTAGGCTTTGCAGACCAGTGGGCGTGATGTAAATGTCAATGCTCGTATGGAATGGCTCAGCTTGGGTGGACGCTACTTGGGTTCGTGTATGGGATGGCTCAGCTTGGGTCGCTCGTGTCCCTCACTTCTGGGATGGCGCTAATTGGATGCCAGAGGATAACCCTTACAGTCCTGGCACTATTCGTACAGACATCAATTTGACTTGGAATGTTGCCGCACCAACCCCGGCCGGTTCTTGGCATACAGCTACCAAGACATTCAATGCCACCTTTGGTCAGAGCTATAAGTCAAACGGCTCTGTGAATACCTACACATCAAACTTGATGCAGGGGTACTACAGCTCTACGAATGGTAACCAGAAGAGCCTTTGCGGCTTCTCTGTATCTGGTTTTCCATCAGGTGCAACAGTGACCGATGCAAAGCTAGTCCTTACTGCGGCTCAGTGGTACTACAACGCAGGTGGAACAGCCGTTATCGGTACACACAACAAGACATCTGCACCTACCTCTTGGTCTAGCTCAGGTGTAAATGATGACCGCTTCCGTTCTGACTTCAGCGGTACAGGAACAAAGACCATTGATGTTTCTAACACCATCGGACAGGAATTCGTAGCCGGAACCTCTAAGGGTTTTGTGTTCGGTCCCGGTCCATCTAATTCATTGGACTACTACGGCGGGTTTGTTCGCTCTGGCTCTGACAGGCCAGTCCTCAAGCTCACCTACAAGTGGTTCGCATAAGGAGGAAGCATGTCACTACAAGTAAGAAGTTCTAGCGCTAGCTCTCTAGGCTCACCTACCTCGGTGAGCCTTGGCGGCTACGCATCAAACACAGCACCCTCAGCATTTACAAACGGTTTCTACGACAGCATTAGTACTGCTGAGGCGGATGCACACAGGGTTGAATATCGATGCTTGCTCATTTACAACGACGGCGCCTATCAGGTAACAGGCATCACAGCCTCTATCATCAACCAACTTTCGGGGGGTGCCACTGTCGCTCTTGCTACCAATGGAGCATCTGCGGCGGCTGTCGCCTCATACAACAGTGGAACCATTGCCAATGACACAACAGCTCCAACGGTTACAACCGGGTGGGTCTCTACCTTGTCCATCGGTACATTGAATGCCGGACAGGTAAGACACTTCTGGCTAAGACGCACCTCTCTTGGCGACAAGGCGGTATCCGGAGACTATGTGAACCTTCGCATTGCGGGTCTGGAGGACATCCCCTGATGAATGAAGACCATGAGGTAGTTATTGCCTTGACCCGCATTGAAACTAAGCTAGATGCTGTTCTGACTGTTACGGCAGACCATGAAGCAAGACTTAGAAGGCTAGAAGAGAACGACCTAGGGCGCATCATCCCGTTCCTTATTGGACTGGGTACGCTTGCGGCTATCGTCATTGCCCTCTTTAAGTAAGACCACATTTCCTCTCCTTAAATGCAGAAGAACCCCTAACCAAACGGTCGGGGGTTCTTCTGGTTGTGCCTCTATTACGCTGGCAATTACCGCCAGTCATTAGGAATAACAGGCTGTGGTAGGATGAACCTGTAGGTTCAGGTTAGTGCGTATCTCTACGGGTTCATCTGGCACCCGTAGGTGCGCACTTCGTATGTCTTGACGTCCACTGCCCGACTCCGGTCACCGCTGCTCATGCGACAAGGGTAGGCGGTGCGTGAAGCAGGGCCGTACGGGTTACCGCTCGCCCTCCGTCCAGCCCTGGCGGCGCAGGACGGCTCCGACGTCCGGGGCCCGGTAGTGGTCGCCTTTGAGGACCTTGCCGTCGGCCCTGCGGGCGACCAGGCCGTCGGGGCCCAGCTTCGTCATGTTGGCCCGGTGGATCTCCGCGATCACGGCGTCGAGGTCGATGCCGTGGACCAGCGCTGTGCCGTACGCCACGTACACGATGTCGGCCAGCTCGTGCGCCAGCCGGTCCAGCGGGCCGGTGACCGACACCTCGGCGACCTCCGCGGCCTCTTCCGCGAGCAGCTCACCCCGGTGCGCCGCGAGCTGCGGGGAGACCTCGGCAGGCGTACTGCGGGTGTCGAGGCCGAAGGCGAGATGGAATTCCCGGACGAGGTCGACGGGCGAGGCGGCGGCCGAGGGAGGGCCGGAGGGAGTGGCGGAGGCAGAGGTACCGGGGCACATGCGGCGACTCTAGCGATCTCACGAGGGCTCACGGGGGCGGATCGGATCGTCGTACCGCAGCCGCCCATTGCCTCTTGTTCCTGGCCAGCACAGGTCCCGTACTGGCAGGATCTCGCCCATGTTCAAGGTGCTCCGGATCCGCAGGCGACACGCCCTCATGGGCTCGGCCGCCGGTCTCGTGGTCTTCGGGCTGCTGCTGTGGTGGCTGCTGCCGCTGGACGAGGCACCCCCGGGCGGGACGATCACGTTCAGCACCGGGGCACCTGCCGGCGTCTACCAGCAGTACGGTTCGGAGCTCCGTTCGGCCTTCGCGAAGGACATGCCGAACCTCGACGTGCGGATGCTGACCAGCGAGGGGTCCCAGGAGAACGTCAGACGTGTGGCCACGGGCAGGGCGGACTTCACCATCGCGGCGGCCGACGCCGTGGAGACGTACAAGCTGCAACGGCGGCCCGGGGCCGACAGACTGCGCGGGGTCGCACGTCTGTACGACGACTACATGCAGCTCGTCGTGCCGCGTGACTCGAAGATCAGCACCGTGGCGGATCTGCGGGGCAAGCGCGTCTCCATAGGGCCGGAGAGCTCGGGCGTACGGCTGATCGCCGACAAGATACTCACCGCCGCCGGCCTCGACCCCGCCAAGGACATCACTCCCTTCGCCGACGGCATCAGCACCGGGCCCGGGCGGCTCCAGCGAGGCCAGATCGACGCCTTCTTCTGGTCGGGCGGACTGCCCACCAACGGTCTGGTGCAGCTGGCGAAGACCTTTGCCTTCCGCTTCGTCCCGATCGACGCGGCCCTGGTCACCAAGCTGCACGAACAGGGCGGAGCCTCCCGCAACTACCGGGCCACCAACATGCCCGAGTCGGCCTACCCCTCCATCCAGGACGGCGCGACCGTGCCGACGCTCGCGGTGTCCAACCTGCTCATGACACGCGAGGACGTGGATCCGAAGCTCACCGAATGGCTGACCCGGTCGGTGATCAACAGCCGGGACCGCATCGGCGCCCACGTCCACTCGGCGCAGCTCGTGGACCTGCGGACCGCCATCTACACCGACCCGCTGGCCCTGCACGAGGGCGCCCGGCGCTACTACCGCTCGGTCAAACCGTAGGCCTGTCCCTCAGGACGCCGGGCCCGACCTCGGCACCCGCACCGTCACTCTCAGTCCGTGCGGCTCGTGATGGTCGTACGAGATCGTGCCGCCGCCCGCTGCCAGCAGGACCCGGGAGATGGACAGGCCGAGGCCCGAGCCCTTCACGTTCTGGTGCCGGCCGCTGCGCCAGAAGCGGTCGCCGATACGGACGAGCTCGTCGTCGGTGAGGCCCGGGCCGCCGTCGGTGACCACGACGGTCGAGGTCGCGCCGTTCGACGCCACCGACACCTGTACGCACTCGTCCTCGGGCGTGAACTTCACCGCGTTGTCGATCACCGCGTCCAGGGCGCTGGACAGCGTGACCGGGTCGGCCCACGCGGTGGTGGCCGGACAGTCGCCGACCAGGCGTACGCCCTTGGCCTCGGCGAGCGGGGCCCAGGCAGCGACGCGTTCGGCGGTCAGCGCGCCGATGTCGGTGAGTGCGAGGTCCGCCTCCGCGTGCTCGGCCAGCGCCAGGTCGAGGAGGTCGTCCAGGACCTCGGCCAGGCGCTTGCCCTCGGTCTGGACCGAGGCGATCTCCTCGTTTCCCTCCGGCAGTTCGAGTGCGAGCAGTTCGATCCGCAGCAGCAGCGCCGAGAGCGGGTTGCGCAACTGGTGCGAGGCGTCGGCGACGAAGGCACGCTGCTGCTCCAGCACGTCCTCGACGTTGTCCGCCATCTCGTTGAACGACCGGGCCAGCCGTCTGAGTTCCGGCGGCCCGCCGGCCACCGCGACCCGGGACTTCAGACTGCCGGTCGCGATGTGGTGCGTGGTGGCGTCGAGCACACGTACGGGTTTGAGCACCCAGCCGGTGAGGCGCAGCGCGGCTCCTACCGCGAGCAGCATCGCGGCGATCTCGCCGGCGCCGACGATGAGCCAGCCGTGGAGCGTCCGCGAACGCATCTGCCCGGTGGGCGAGTCGGTGACCACGACGGCCACGACGTCGCCGTCCCGGATGACCGGCGACGCGACGACAAGACGGTTCCGCTGCCAGGGCCAGACCTGTTCGGGATCGTGGCTGCGGCGGGACAGGAGCGCTTCGGCGAACGCGTCACGCACCTCGCCCGTTTCCGGCAGGTACCAGTCGGCGGGCGCGTTGGCCATGGGAGCGTCGTTGCGGTAGAAGACACCGGCCCGGATGCCGTAGACGTCGTAGTAGCTCTCGAGTTCGCGCTGCAGGGTCTCGCCGCGCTCGTCGGTGGCCGCGTCCTTGACCCGGGACCCGGTGGGCCGGTCGGTGACGAACTGGGCGAGCGCCGCGAAGCGCGCGGTGTCGTCGATCCGGTCGACGACGACCGTCTGCTGCTGCGCGCCGGCCACGCTGACGGCGAGCGGGATGCCGAGCGCGAGCAGAACGGCCGCCATCAGGACGATGAGCAGGGGGAGGAGACGTGTGCGCACCCGTTCCGTCCCGGCTACTGCGCCGGGGCGACGAGCCGGTAGCCCACGCCGCGGACGGTCTCGATCAGCGCCGGCATGCGCAACTTGGCGCGCAGGGAAGCGACATGCACCTCCAGGGTGCGGCCGGTCCCCTCCCAGCTGGTGCGCCAGACCTCGCTGATGATCTGCTCGCGGCGGAACACCACTCCGGGACGCTGCGCGAGAAGGGCGAGCAGATCGAACTCCTTGCGGGTCAGCTGGACGACCGAACCGTCCACGAGGACCTGCCGGGTGGACAGTTCGAGCCGCAGCGAGCCCAGGAGCAGCGCGTTCTCGGCTGCGTCGGCGGTGTCCTCGTGGATGTTGCGCCGGCTGACGGCGTGGATCCGGGCGAGCAACTCCCCGGTGTCGTACGGCTTCACCACGTAGTCGTCGGCACCGAGGTTGAGGCCGTGGATGCGGGAGCGGATGTCGGAGCGCGCGGTGACCATGATCACGGGGGTGTTGGTGCGCTTGCGGATCTTGCCGCACACCTCGTACCCGTCCTGGTCGGGCAGGCCCAGGTCGAGCAGCACCACGCCGAAACCGTTGCCTTCCGGGACGAGTGCCTGGAGGGCCTCCTCGCCGCTGCGGGCGTGGGTGACGGCGAAGCCGTGGCGCGCCAGGACCGCGGAGAGCGCGGCGGCGACATGGTTGTCGTCCTCGACGAGGAGCAGTCTCATCGCGACCCCTTTCGGTTCATCGGCTTCGCTTCGCCGGCGGTGCCGTTTCGACTTGTACACCACATGCGGTGCCCCAGCGGAGTACACCATGGGGACACACGCGCGCGCGTGCATGGTTCCGGCTTCGGACCGCTCCGTTATCCAGCCGGTACACCTCTTTCGGGGGGCGCTACAAAGTGTGTTGACCTGACATCAGATCGTTATGCTCAAGTTCCCCTCAGATGTAATGACGCTGCTCTCACGTGGTCACTACTGTCCTCCGAAACCGAGGTGGACGGAGCCAGTAAGCGATGACCGAAGTATCGATGGCCAAGGACGCCGTACCCGCGACCGGCGATCTGGTCGTCCTGAAGAGCGTCAACAAGCACTTCGGCGCCTTGCATGTTCTGCAGGACATCGACCTGACCATCGCCCGCGGCGAGGTGGTCGTGGTCATCGGACCCTCCGGGTCCGGTAAGTCCACTCTGTGCCGCGCCATCAACCGTCTGGAGACCATCGATTCGGGAGCCATCTCGATCGACGGCAAGCCGCTGCCCCAGGAGGGCAAGGCGCTGGCCCGGCTGCGGGCCGACGTCGGCATGGTCTTCCAGTCCTTCAATCTCTTCGCGCACAAGACGGTGCTCGAGAACGTGATGCTGGGCCAGATCAAGGTCCGCAAGGCCGACAAGAAGGCGGCCGAGGAGAAGGCCCGCGCCCTGCTCGACCGGGTGGGCGTGGCCACGCAGGCGGACAAGTACCCCGCTCAGCTCTCCGGCGGTCAGCAGCAGCGTGTCGCCATCGCGCGAGCCCTGGCCATGGACCCCAAGGTCATGCTCTTCGACGAGCCGACGTCGGCTCTCGACCCGGAGATGATCAACGAGGTCCTGGAGGTCATGCAGCAGCTCGCCCGCGAGGGCATGACCATGATCGTCGTCACCCACGAAATGGGGTTCGCCCGTTCGGCTGCGAACCGAGTGGTGTTCATGGCGGACGGCCGCATCGTCGAAGAGGCTGTGCCGGACCAGTTCTTCAGCAACCCGCGCAGCGACCGCGCCAAGGACTTCCTGTCCAAGATCCTGCATCACTGATCCCACGGCACTTCCCGCAGCCGCCCCTTCCCCGTCGCTTCCCGCAGCAGTGAAGGAATCCGCCTCATCGGCGGCCTCCGGAACACGGACGAACTGCGGCACCCGCTCGTGACAGCCCGTATTCACTTCACCACTCAAAGGATGTTCACCATGAAGCTTCGCAAGGTCACCGCCGCGACCGCCGCAGCCCTCGTCCTCGCCCTCACGGCGACGGCCTGTGGAGGCGACGACGACAAGGGTGACAGCGGCTCCGGCGGCGGCGACAAGATCAAGGTCGGCATCAAGTTCGACCAGCCCGGTATCGGCCTGAAGGAGCCGGACGGCTCCTTCTCCGGCTTCGACGTGGACGTGGCGACGTACGTGGCCAAGCAACTCGGCTACGCGCCCGACAAGATCGAGTGGGTCGAGACCAAGAGCGCCGACCGCGAGACCGCGCTCGCCCGTGGCGACGTGAAGTTCATCGCCGCCTCGTACTCGATCAACGACAAGCGCAAGGCGAAGGTCGACTTCGCCGGCCCCTACCTCCTCGCCCACCAGGACCTGCTCGTCAAGGCGGACTCCAAGATCGCCAAGGGCACGGACCTCAACGGCAAGAACCTCTGCTCCGTGACCGGCTCCACCTCGGCGCAGAACATCAAGGACACGATCGCCCCGAAGGCCAACCTGCGTGAGAACTCGGGCTACTCGGAGTGCATCGCCGCCCTGCAGAGCGGTGCCGTCGACGCGGTGACCACGGACGACTCGATCCTCGCGGGCTTCGCCGCCCAGGACAAGTACAAGGGTCAGTTCAAGCTGGCGGGCCTCAAGCTCAGCAACGAGAACTACGGCGTCGGCGTCAAGAAGGGCGACACCGCGACCGTGAACAAGATCAACACCGCGCTGGAGAAGATGGTCAGCGACGGCGCCTGGCAGACCGCGGTCGACAAGAACTTCGGTCCGGCCGGCTACAAGAACGAGCAGGCTCCGAAGATCGGCGACATCGTCAGCTAGCAC
>NZ_AEJB01000376.1 GCF_000331005.1 Streptomyces turgidiscabies Car8 | reverse complement strand
CCACCGCCCCTACCCGTCCTGTCCCTGGGGGGGCTGCGCCCCCAGACCCCCTTCGCGTCGGCAGCGCTCGTCCTCAAACGCCGGACGGACTGGTACCTCGGATGATGTCCAGCACCTCGTCCCGTACCTTCGCCATCGTTTCCTCGTCGCGTGCCTCCGCGTTCAGGCGGAGCAGGGGTTCCGTGTTGGACGGGCGGACGTTGAACCACCAGTCCGTGGCCGAGACCGTCAGGCCGTCGAGGTCGTCGAGGTCGATGCCCTCCTGGCCCTCGTACGCCGCCCTGATCGCGGCCACGCGGCCTGTCTGGTCGGCCACCGTGGAGTTGATCTCGCCCGAGCCGGTGTACCGGTCGTACTGGGCGACGATGGCCGACAGGGGGCCGTCCTGGCCGCCGAGCGCGGCGAGGACGTGCAGGGCGGCCAGCATGCCCGTGTCCGCGTTCCAGAAGTCCTTGAAGTAGTAGTGCGCGGAGTGCTCGCCGCCGAAGATCGCGCCCGTGCGTGCCATCTCCGCCTTGATGAAGGAGTGGCCCACGCGCGTGCGTACCGGTGTGCCGCCCTGTTCGCGGACGACCTCCGGGACCGACCAGGACGTGATCAGGTTGTGGATGACCGTGCCGGAACCGCCGTTGCGGGCGAGTTCACGCGAGGCCACCAGGGCCGTGATCGCCGACGGCGAGACCGGGTCGCCGTGTTCGTCGATCACGAAACAGCGGTCCGCGTCACCGTCGAAGGCGATGCCCAGGTCGGCGTTCTCCTCGCGGACACGCTTCTGGAGGTCCACGAGGTTGGCCGGGTCGAGCGGGTTGGCCTCGTGGTTCGGGAAAGTGCCGTCCAGTTCGAAGTACATGGGCACGACGGTGAGGGGCAGGCCTGCGAAGACCGTCGGGACCGTGTGCCCGCCCATGCCGTTGCCCGCGTCGACGACGACCTTCAGGGGGCGGACGGAGGTGAGGTCGACGAGCGAGCGGAGGTGTGCCGCGTAGTCCTTCAACGTGTCCCGCTGGGTGATCGTTCCCGGGGTGACGGGCGCCGGGTCCGGTGTGCCCGAGTCCAGCCAGGATTCGACCAGTTCACGGATGTCGGTGAGGCCCGTGTCCTGACCGACCGGTGCGGCGCCCGCCCGGCACATCTTGATGCCGTTGTACTGGGCCGGGTTGTGCGAGGCGGTGAACATGGCGCCGGGCAGGTCGAGCGCGCCCGACGCGTAGTAGAGCTGGTCCGTGGAGCACAGGCCGATCTCGGTCACGTCGACGCCGCGTGCCGCCGCCCCGCGCGCGAAGGCCCGCGACAGGCCGGGGGACGAGGGCCGCATGTCGTGTCCGATCACGATCGCGTCCGCCCCGGTCACCTGGACGAAGGCGGCGCCGAACAGTTCCGCCAGCGGCTCGTCCCACTGGTCCGGGACCACACCACGTACGTCGTACGCCTTCACGAGCTGCGACAGATCTGCAGACACGGCCAACCCTTCTTGAAGTCCCATCGGTCGCCCCAAACTACCCGCCCCCACTGACATCCCCGCTGCGTGCCGCCTCGCCCGTACGCCCGGGTGTCCGCCCGTACCGCGAAGGCTGTCCGAGCCCGCGACGTGCAGCCGGACCGCCCCGGTACGGCCGTCGGGGCGCACGTGCCCGTCAAGACGGCGCCGGCGTCGGCGAGTTGTACGAAGCTGTGGCCGGAGGCGGCGGATCGAGCACGCGCGACGCCCGGCAGCCGACCACGTAGGCGATGGTTCAAGCCGGTGTCACGGCCGGCTCGCCTGCGCCACTCCCCTTGCGGGTGGGCTCAGTTGTCCGGTGAGCGCAGGACTCTCAGGTGTCCGCGGCGTGCGACCTCGCGCGGGTCCGCGGTGCGTGCCCTGCCGCCGGCGTCGGCCGAACGCTCCGGCGGACGGGCCGCTTCACGGACCGCGTTGGCAAGCGCTTCCAGATCGTCTCCGCTGGGCCTCGCGGGAGCGGAGGAGTCGAGGAGCCGGACGACCTCCCAGCCGCGTGGCGCGGTGAGGCGTGCGGAGTGCTCGGCACACAGGTCGTAGCAGTGGGGTTCGGCGTAGGTCGCGAGGGGGCCGAGGACCGCGGTCGAGTCGGCGTAGACGTACGTCAGCGTCGCGACGGCCGGACGGCCGCAAGCGGTGCGCGAACAGCGACGTACAGGGCTCACGACGTTGGACGGTACCGCACTCTTGAGCGGGCCGCGACGACTCCCCAGCAGGCCACTCTCCCGTGTCGGGCTGTGAAACCGCCCACACGGGTGTTCCGGGGCAACTCGTTGACCTGGGGCGACATCGGGTATCGAGATACCGAACAGCCCTGATATCGATCCTTAGTTGGTAAAAACCATGCCAATTACCCCGATATTGACGGCCCGGGGACATACGAAATCGAGCCCAACCTTGGCTTGAATGATCATCCTGTGCCGGTCCGGCGGCAGGCGGTTGGCCTCGGGTGATGCCGGTGGGCGATGCCGACCGACGCAGCGTGCCCGGCACCCGTGCGGTGGTCGCGGGGACTACGCTTCGTCAGTGATGGACAACCCCGTACCGCCCCGCGCCGCAGGCCCCGGGCCCCGCCGCCGTGATCGCCACGGTCGTGGCATGCGCGGCCCCGTGGCGCCGCCGCAGGTTCCGCTCTCCGCGAGCCGTGCCGAGGCGTTCGCGGATCTGGTGCAGGACTCCGTGGAGCGGTTGGAGCGTCGGTGGCCGCAGCTCGCGGACTTCGACTTCCTGGTCCTCGAAGTGCCACAGCTCGAAGGCCCGCCCGAGGGCTGGGCCGAGGAGACGGTCCCCCTGGGGGGCACGATTCCCGCCCGTGAGGGTCACCCCGCGCGCGTGGTGATCTATCGCCGCCCGGTCGAGATCCGGACCAAGGGCCGCGACGAACGCGCGGCACTGGTCCACGAGGTCGTGGTCGAGCAGGTCGCCGAACTGCTGGGACTCACCCCGGACACCGTGGATCCGCGGTACGGCGAGGAATGACAGAGCCGATCGCCCCCGCCCGGGGCGATCGTTTCCGTCCGTCGGTCACTTCTGCAGGTCACTTCTGCAGGACCGACAGATCCTGCTCCGCGTCCGGTACCGCCACCGTCCCCCGGTCGTCCGGCAGCGTCTGGATCGTGAACGCGGGGATGCCCTCCGCCGGGGCCGCGAGGGTCCGGGAGGCGTAGACATCTCCCCCGGAGACCCGTTCCACCGTCAGCGCGTACGTGCCCTTCAGGCCGGCCGGGACGGGGAGTTCGACGTCCTGGGTGGTACCGCCCTTGATCGTGTACGTCTTCGTAGCCGCCGTACCGCCCTCGCTGCCCGCGGACGCCGTGACCTTGACCTGGGCGGCGCTTCCCGGGGCGGTCAGGGAGAGCGTGGTGCCCTTGGCCGTGTTGCCGACGACCGTCGCCCGCGCGGAGACCGGGCCCGTGGCCGGGATGAAAGCGGTCTCCTGCTTGGCGCCCTTGCCGCGTACGACCTGCAGGGCGGCGACGAACGGCACCGACCTGTCGGTCGGGGTGAGGACCAGGGAGCCCGCCTCGCCGCGCGTGAGGTCACCGAGGTCTACGGCGGCCGTCATGCCCGCCTTGATGTGCAGCGTCTCGTTGCCGACCGGGGTGATCAGGCCGGTCGGGGAGGCGAGGCGGACCTTCAGGTCGGCGTCGCTGTCACTGGGCGTGAAGGCGATCAGGCGTACGGAGGTGGCGTCCTTGGGGATGCCCGGCAGCACCAGGCTCCCTGCCGGTTCGGTGGACGCGCTCAGCCAGTCGCCGCCGGTCTTGGCGTCCAGGGCCTGGACGGCGGCGCCGACCCGGCCGCTGCGCACGCTCACGTGCACGGTGAGGTCGGGCTGCGGTCCGTCGGTGAGCGTGGACAGCAGGATCGGCTCGCTGCCGTGCGGCGGGACCGTGATGCCCTCGCCCACCTCGGACTTGAGGCTGCCGTCCTTGCCGTACAGCTCGATGTCGACGACCGCGGCGGAGTCGTCCGGGTTGGTCAGGTGCACGTAGTCCGTGCGGCCGGCGGCGGTGCTGGCGCCCGGGAACCAGAACTCGGTGTCCGGGACGGTGCAGTTGACGCCCAGCAGACCGCGTCCGGTGCCCGCCGCGACCTCGGTGGTCTCCTGCACGGTCCAGCCCGGCGCGAACTTCCCCTCGGCGGTGCCGACGAGTGCGGGCGCGTCGCCGCCCGAGGTGTCCCCGGTGACGGGCTTGCCGGGCGCCGTGGGGGTGAGGACGGGCTTGACGGTCTTCGTCTTGCCCTTCCCTTTCGCTCCGGTCGCCGACTCCGCGGTGGCGGCGGCCAGTTCGGCCTTGCCGCCGCTCCCGGTGCCCTCCGTGACGGGAGTGAAGGACGTGTACGCCGTCTCCGCGAGGTCGGACGTGCTGGGAGCCGGGCAGAGCAGGCTCGTGCGCTCCACGGGGAGCTGGGCGGCCGCCTTCGCCGTACCCGCGTCGGCCGCGTCCGGTGTGTTGAGCGAGGCGAACCCGGTGACGGCGGCGAGCACGGTCGTGCCGGCGATCAGGGAGATGGTGGTGCGGTTCACTGCTGGCTCCCGTCGGGGCGCTCACCCTGCGGGTGGGGCTGCTGTGGCTGCGCCGGGTCGTACGCGGGGTCGTAACCCTGGGTGTACGTCTGGTCGTACGCCGTCGTCTGCGGCGAACCGCCGTACGCGTACGGGTCGTACTGGCCGTTCTGGTACGGATCCCCCTGGTACGCGGGGTCGTAGGTACCCGGCGGGTACTGCTGGGCGTTCTGGTACTGGTCGGCGCTGTAGCCGTCGTACTGCGTGCCCGCGTAGGCAGCGGTGTTCCATTCGTCGCCGTACGGCTGCTGTTGCGGGATCGCGGCCGGGGCCTCCTCCGGAGGCGGAGGGGTGCTGGTGTCGGAGGGGAACTCGGCCTGTTCGTCGGTCTGTTCGGTCTGGTCGGCCTCCGCCTGGGCGCGCAGGCGGCGGGCGCGGCGGCCGTCGCCGGTGGCTGTCTGCGCGGGGATCTCGCGCTCTTCCTCGGGCAGGTCGTCGTCGACGTCCCGGCGTCGGCCCGGCAGGGCCATGACGACGAGGACGACGGCGAGCGCGCCCTGGGTCCACAGCCAGGCGGTGTGGCCGATCGGGGTGTCGAAGGTGACGTCCAGTTTCCCTCCGGAGGAGGGAAGCTCGAAGCCCTGGGCCCAGCCGTCGAGGGTGGTCGGGGTGAGGGGTTCGCCGTCCAGCGTGGCCGTCCAGGCCTCGTCGGCGGAGTCGGCGAGGCGCAGGACGCGGCTGCCGGTGCCGGCCGGGATCGTGGTGTGGATGTCGACGGGGCCGGCGGCGACGGGCTGAGCGGCGCCGGAGCCGGACGCCGGGACGATGGCGGCGCGCGAGACCTCCTGGTCGACGCGCCACAGCGCGCCGCCCTCCTGCTGGCTGAGCCTGCTCAGGCCGGGCGTGGCGTCCAGGACGCGGCTGATCTGGCGTGGGGCTCCCCGGTGGACGAGGACGTAACGCACGGCGAAGCCGCCGAGTTCGTCGGCCTGGTCGGCGCCGGAGCCGGCGACGAGGTTGGCGACGACCTTGTCCAGCAACGCGTTGTCCCCGCTCTGGGCGGCGAGTTCGCCGTCGCCGAGGCGGGCACCGGAGCCGCGGACGAGGGTGTAGCCGACGCGCGCGGTGGAGTCGCTGGCCAGGACCAGGGTGCGGGCCTGGTCACGGGTACCGCTCTCCTCGGCGACGAACGCGGGCACCTGGACCGGGTCGCGCCGTTCCAGTGGGCCGTCGGCGCCGCGGATCATCCAGCCGGCGGCCAGCAGCAGCGGGCCCGCTGCGGCGGCGAACGCGATCAGGGCGGCGACCGGCTGGCGCCAGCCGAAGCTCTGCTCGGCCACGCGCGAGCGTGCGCCGTCGGCGCCGAGCGCGGCGGCGGCCAGCAGGGCGAGGCCGTAGACGAGAGTGGCGGGTCCGGCCCAGGCGGAGCTGTTGGAGAGGACCGCGAAGACGAGCGCCACCAGGGCAACCGTCCAGGCCGTCCAGATGCCGAACTGACGCTCCGTGCGCAGCAGGGCGGCCAGTGCGGCCAGTACGACGCCGATGAGCATCAGCCCGCTGACCGTGCCGGGGCCGCCCGGACTGGCGCCGAGGAGGTCGAGGGCGCCGGCGGCGCCGGACCCGTACTCCAGGCCGGCTTCCTGGAAGAAGCCGAACGGGAGCAGGGACAGCGACCAGGGGGCGAGGACCAGCAGGGGCACACCGAACTGGGCCAGGAAGCGCAGCCCGTAGGCGATGATCTCGCCTCGCCGTACGACCAGGAGCGCGAGGCCGAGCAGCAGGGCGATGGGCCACACGATCGGTGTGAAGGCGGTGGTGATCGTCAGCAGCAGTGTGTACGCCCAGGTGGCGCGCCAGCTGCCGCGTGCGCCCGACGCGTGCGTGAGGCCGGTTGCCGCGATGCCCGCGCGGGCCATCAGCGGGAGGAGGACGGCGAGTACGGCTGTGCCGATCCGGCCGCCCGCCAGTGCGCCGGTGGCAGCGGGCAGGAAGGCGTAGACGACGGCCGCCCACGCGCGCAGGAGCCGTGACTCGACGAGCGGGCGGGAGGCGAAGTACGCGGTGAAGCCGGCCAGCGGCACCGAGGCGATCAGCAGGACGGTGACCGCGAGGCCCGTCGAGCCGAACAGGGTGGAGGCGAGCATCGCGACGAGCGCCAGATAGGGCGGCGCCGAGGAGGTGTCGCCCACGCCCACCGGGTGCCAGGCGTCCAGATAGCGCGCCCAGAGTTCGGCGGAGTCGGCCGGGGCGGGCAGCAGGGCGCCGCCCGCGAGGGCACCGCCGCCGAGCAGTTCACGGCAGGCGACGAGCGAGACGAGCAGGAGTACGAGGAAGAGCACCGGCCCGGGCTTGCGGGCGATGCGCTTGAGGCGGACGAACTGCTCGACCTCGAGGAAGTCGGCGTCGTCGCCGCCGGGCCCGGACTCAACGGCGTTGCCGTGCCGGCCGGCGCCGGAGGTGACCTCGGGGTCGGAGCGGCCGAGGAGGTCGCCCGCGACCTGTTCGATGGTGGCCCGCACGGTCGCGCCCGGCGGCGGGAAGAGGGCTCGCAGCTCGCCCTTGTCGATCTGGGAAACGCCTCGTCGGCGGCGTCCGGCGATGATCCGCTCGGGTCGCAGCAGAGTGCCCAGGAGGCCGCGGATCTCGTCGACGGCCTGTCCGGGGGCCTTGCCGACGAGATACGCCACCATGCGCACCATCGTGCCGAGGATCACGCGCAGCAGCACCCAGGGCAGCTGTGCCGCACGGCTGTTGACGAGCAGGGTGTAGACGGCGCCGGCCTTGTCGACCTTGTGCGGGGACGCGGAGGTGCGGCCCACACAGTCGACGGTGCGGCGCTCGCGGGAGGACGCCTCGGCATGCCGTACGACCGCCTCGGGGGCGACGAGAACGCGGTGGCCGGCGGTGGTGGCACGCCAGCACAGGTCGACGTCGTCACGCATCAGGGGCAGCCGGCGGTCGAAGCCGCCGAGTTCGTCGAAGATGTCGCGCCGGACGAGCATGCCCGCGGTGGACACGGACAGCACCGGGCGGACGTGGTCGTGCTGGCCCTGGTCCTGCTCGCGGCGGTCCAGGCCGGTCCAGCGGCGGCCGGAGTCGGCGATGGTCACACCGACTTCGAGGAGTTGTCTGCGGTCGTACCAGCCGCGCAGTTTGGGACCGACGACCGCGATGTCGTCGCGGCCCAGCTCGTGCTCGCCCTCCACGACCCGCAGCATCTGGGCCAGCGCGTCCGGGTCGGGGGCGCAGTCGTCGTGGAGCAGCCAGAGCCATTGCACCGGCTCCCCGTGGGGGAGCTCCGGCATGTCGTACGCGTCGTCGCGCCAGCTGCGGGTGACCGGGTCCCAGCCGCTGGGGCGCTTCAGATACGTCAGCTCGTCCGGGGTGAGGACGGGCGCGGTGCGGTTGGCCTCCTCGACCGCCTGGCCGAAGCCGGTGCGGCGGGCGAGGTGCAGGACGCGGTCGGCGCCGAGGGCGTCGGTGACCAGTTGGGCGGAGTCGTCCGCGCTACCGGTGTCGGCCGCCATGACGTTCTGCACCGGGCGCTCCTGCCCGAGCAGCCCGGCGAGCACCTCGGGCAGCCAGCGGGCGCCGTCGTGGGAGACGAGTACCGCGGTCACCACGTGACGCGGGAACTCGGGCGTGGTGGCAGTGCCGTAGTCGGCTGCCGTGTGGCTGTGCGCGGACATCGAGGTACGGGCCCCGGTTCGGTGGACTGCGGTGGACGCCTGCGCCCTGATGTGAGCGGCGGGGCGTCTCGGACGAGCAGCCACACTAGCGGCTGGGCAGCACAGCGGCCCGCCGCCTGTGGACAACCACCCGCGACGGGCCGTTCGCTGCGTTGTGCTGCGTCGTGTGTTGCGTTACGTGGAACCCGGTGCCGTACGCCTCAGACGGCGGCCTTCTTCAGCCGGCGGCGTTCGCGCTCGGACAGGCCGCCCCAGATACCGAAGCGTTCGTCGTTCGCGAGGGCGTACTCAAGGCACTCCGAGCGGACCTCGCACGCCAGGCAGACCTTCTTGGCCTCGCGGGTCGAGCCGCCCTTCTCGGGAAAGAAGGACTCGGGGTCGGTCTGGGCGCACAGCGCGCGCTCCTGCCAGCCGAGTTCCTCGTCCGCGTCGTCGACCAGCAGTTGCTGCACCGTCTCGGTCATGTGCGCCCCTCGTCTGTCTTTCGCGTCCCCGTGAGGTTGCCGTCAACCGAAATCGGCCGAACGACACGAGTGAAATTACAAGTGTGCTGCTCCGGGCGAGTCAAGCTGAGATCTGCTATTGGGCCCCTTATTCACTCTGCGGAACCAAGGCCATGCGGAAAGTGTTCAAATCGGCATAAACCTTGACAGGGCAGAGGAGGCCCTTGAGGGCGACTACCCCCGCGCAGAGCTTGTACAGGGGATGACGCCCAGAAGTTCGATCTCGTTCCGACATATGCGCCGAAGCGAACCGGATCACATCGGACCGCCTGCGGGTCGCCTGCGGATCACTGGGTCGCGGTGAGGTCCGTACGCCCGGTTGTGCGCCATGTGTCCCCGGAGGCGTACGCACAAACCTTTCACCTCGGAGATGGACCGGATGAGGTGAAACTCGTCCCACATACCGGGTGTCGAGTTGACAGTGCAGGTGTGAACCGATGTCCTTGTGGGCATGCTCGCGAACCCGGCACTCACCTCGACCCGCCCCGCGCGGTCCCTCGGTGCTGCTCGTGTTCGCTGTAGCTGTTGTCGTTGTTCCAGCTGTTGAGCCCAACGCGCTCCGGCTGCCTCTGAGTCCACCGCGACTCGGCTGCTGCTTCCTCGAAGCCCACATCAGGGCGATGCCTTTCCCGCCCGCGACCCGGGCGGACGGTACGCGACACCCAGCCAACCCCCACACTTCTCCCGCCGAGGACCTCCGCACTCCATGAACAGCGACAGCGACCTCCAGATCGCCGGCGACATCCTCGAAGTACCGCACCTCCTCCAGACCCCGCGCGAGCACCCGGCCACCGTCGCCGACTTCGTCGGTCTGGCCCGTGCCGTCGCCGGGGACCGCTCCCAGTGGGAGCACCTCGTCCAGTACGACGCGACGTCGCGCTGGTACCACCGGCTGCGCACCGGCCCGGGCTACGAGGTGTGGCTCCTGTCGTGGGTCCCCGGGCAGGGCAGCGGGCCGCACGACCACGGCGGTTCGTCGGGCGTCCTGACGGTCCTGGACGGGCAGCTGACCGAGCGGACGGAGCGGGGCACGCGCGCGTTGCGGGCGGGTGCGCAGAGGGCGTTCGCTCCGGGGTACGTGCACGAGGTGGTCAACGACACCCTCGAACCGGCCGTGAGCCTGCACGTCTACTTCCCGGGCCTCACGGAGATGCCGATGCACTCGGCACGCTGCGCGCCGGCAGCAGCGGCAGCTTCTGTGACCGGCTGAGGGCGGGGCAGCCGCCCACGGCTCGACGACCGGTCGACGCGTTGTCGTACCCGCCTGCAAGACTTGGCGGCATGCGCATTGTGGTTCTGGCAGGCGGCATCGGCGGTGCCCGGTTCCTGCGCGGTCTTCAGCGGGCCGTGCCGGACGCCGACATCACCGTCATCGGCAACACCGGGGACGACATTCACCTCTTCGGGCTGAAGGTCTGCCCCGACCTCGACACGGTGATGTACACCCTCGGCGGCGGCATCAACGAGGAGCAGGGCTGGGGGCGGACCGACGAGACCTTCCGTCTGAAGGAGGAGCTCGCGGCGTACGGCGTCGGGCCGGAGTGGTTCGGTCTCGGCGACCGGGACTTCGCCACGCACATCGTGCGGACGCAGATGCTCGGTGCGGGTTATCCGCTGAGCGCCGTCACCGAGGCGCTGTGCGACCGGTGGAAGCCGGGGGTGCGGCTCATCCCGATGTCCGACGACCGCGTGGAGACGCATGTCGCCGTCGAGGTGGACGGTGAGCGCAAGGCCGTCCACTTCCAGGAGTACTGGGTGCGGCTGCGGGCCTCCGTTCCGGCCGAGGCCATCGTGCCGGTCGGCGCGGAGCAGGCGAAGCCGGCGCCGGGGGTCCTGGAGTCGATCGCCGCCGCCGATGTGATCATCTTCCCGCCGTCCAACCCGGTCGTGTCCGTCGGCACGATCCTGGCCGTGCCCGGGATCCGTGAGGCGATCGCCGAGGCCGGGGTGCCCGTGGTGGGCCTCTCCCCCATCGTCGGGGACGCGCCCGTGCGCGGGATGGCCGACAAGGTGCTCGCGGCGGTGGGCGTGGACGCCACGGCCGCGGCCGTCGCCGAGCACTACGGCTCGGGGCTGCTGGACGGCTGGCTCGTCGACACGGTCGACGCGGGCGCGGTGGCACGGGTGGAGTCGGCGGGCATCCGCTGCCGCGCCGTGCCGCTGATGATGACGGACGTGGAGGCGTCGGCGCAGATGGCGCGCGAGGCGCTGGCACTGGCGGAGGAGGTGCGGGGCGCGTGAACGGCGAGAATTCCGGTGCGGGTGACGGAGGTGGTCGGTTCGGGGGCGCCACCTCCGAGGATGCCGTCGGCGGCGGGGGCGGTCCGGTCAGGGGCGCCTCTGAGAGTGGTGTCGGAGGTGGGGGCGGTCGGGTCCGGGGCGTCTCCGAGGATGCTGTCGGCGGCGGGGACGGCCTAGTCCCGGGGGCCTCTGACGGTGGTGTCGGAAGTCGGGCCGGTCGAGTCCGGGGCGTCTCCGAGAGACGTGTCGAAGGTCGGGGCGGCCCTGGGCCGGGGGCCTCTGACGGCGGTGGCGGAGGTGAAGCCGGCCGAGTCCGGGGCGTCTCCGAGGGAGGCGTCGAAGGTCGGGGCGGCCCTGGGCCGGGGGCCTCTGACGGTGGTGGCGACGGCACGGGCGGTCCGGTCAGGGGTGCCTCTGACGGGGGCGTCGAAGGAGGGGGCGGTCGAGCGCCGGAGGCGTCTGGAAGTGGCGCCGTCGGAGGGGGGCGTCTGGGCTCGGGGGTCCCTGGTGGTGGTGTTGGCTTGGGGGGCGGGTATCGGGTCTGGGCCGTGGGTGGGCTGCCTGAGGTTCAGCGGGGGGATGATCTCGCGAAGCTCATCGCCGCCGCCGAGCCCGGGCTGGTCGACGGGGACGTGCTGCTCGTCACGTCGAAGATCGTGTCCAAGGCCGAGGGACGCGTCGTCCAGGCGGCGGACCGCGAGGCCGCCATCGACGCCGAGACCGTGCGGGTCGTCGCCCGGCGCGGAGCCCTGCGCATCGTGGAGAACCGGCAGGGGCTGGTGATGGCCGCGGCCGGCGTCGACGCCTCCAACACGCCCTCCGGGACGGTGCTGTTGCTGCCCGAGGACCCCGACGCGTCCGCCCGTGCGGTCCGGGACGGGCTGCGGGACGCTCTGGGCGTCAACATCGGCGTCGTCGTGACCGACACCTTCGGGCGACCCTGGCGCGCGGGGCTCACGGACGTGGCGATCGGCGCCGCGGGCGTACGTGTGCTCGACGACCTGCGCGGCGGCACGGACGCGTACGGCAACCCGCTCTCCGCGACGGTCGTGGCGACCGCCGACGAGCTGGCCTCCGCCGGGGATCTCGTCAAGGGCAAGGCTTCGGGGCTCCCCGTCGCCGTCGTGCGCGGGCTGCCGCACGTGGTGGTCGAGGGCGATGACGCCGAGGGGGCGGGGGCGCGGGACCTGGTGCGTGACGCCCGCGACGACATGTTCCGGCTCGGTACGTCCGAGGCCGTACGGGAGGCCGTGACCCAGCGGCGTACGGTGCGGGCCTTCACGGACGAGCCTGTCGACCCCGGTGCGGTACGGCGGGCTGTCGCCGCCGCGGTGACCGCGCCCGCTCCTCATCACACGACGCCCTGGCGCTTCGTACTGCTGGAGTCCGAGCGGTCGCGGACCGAGCTGCTCGATGCGATGCGGGATGCCTGGATCGCGGATCTGCGGCGGGACGGGAAGAGCGAGGCGTCCGTCGAGAAGCGGGTGCGGCGTGGGGAGGTGCTGCGGGCGGCGCCCTATCTGGTGGTGCCCTGTCTGGTGATGGACGGGTCGCACACGTACGGCGACGCGCGGCGGGACGGGGCCGAGCGCGAGATGTTCGTGGTCGCGACCGGAGCCGGGGTGCAGAACTTCCTCGTCGCGCTGGCCGGGGAGCGGCTCGGGTCGGCGTGGGTGTCGTCGACGATGTTCTGCCGGGATGTCGTGCGGGAGGTACTGGGGGTGCCCGCGGAGTGGGATCCGATGGGGGCGGTCGCGATCGGGCATCCGGCGGAGGCGCCGCGGGCTCGCGTGGACCGGGACGCGGGGGCTTTTATTGAGGTGCGGTGAGATGACTTCGTTCGGGCTTCTGTCCTCTTGCGGTTTTTGATTCGGGCGGTTTGATTCAGAAGGTTCGCCTTGCTCGGTTCCCAGCCTTCCCAGCCTTCGCAGCCCACTCGTACGACTGTGCGGGGTGGGCATGTCGCCGTGCCCGGTGGGGTGCCGCGGCAGGCCGGCGCGCCGGGGCGGACGCGGACCTGGGCGCCCGGTGTGGCGCTCGACCTCGGGCTGGTGCTGGGGCCGTTGCGGCGGGGGCCGGGCGATCCGACGTTCCGGGCGGCGCCGGACGGGTCGGTGTGGCGGGCCTGCCGTACGCCCGCCGGGCCAGGGACGTTGCGGGTCGCGCTGCGGGACGGGGTGGTCCGGGGGGAGGCGTGGGGGCCCGGCGCCGAGTGGCTGCTGGAGCAGCTGCCCGAGTTGCTGGGGGCGGCCGACGAGCCCGAGGCGTTCGCGCCTCGGCATCGGATTGTCGCGCTCGCACGGCATCGGCGACCCGGGTTGCGGCTGACGCGGACCGGACTGGTCATGGAGTCGCTGATTCCGTCCGTGCTGGAGCAGAAGGTCACGACCGACGAGGCGTATCGGGCTTGGCGGTTGCTCGTACGGAAGTTCGGGGAGCCTGCGCCTGGGCCCGTAGGTCCGGGTCTGCCAGGCGTGCCCCAAGGGTTGTTCGTGATGCCCGCGGCTCGGGACTGGGCGCTGATTCCGTCCTGGGAGTGGCATCGGGCCGGGGTCGACAACAAGCGGGCGTCGACGATTCTGCGGGCGGTTCGGGTCGCGGGGCGGCTGGAGGAGGCTGTCGCGCTGGATCCGGAGCGGGCGCGGGCTCGGTTGGAGCTGGTTGTGGGGGTGGGGCCGTGGACCTCGGCGGAGGTGGTGCAGCGGAGTCATGGGGCGGCGGACGCGGTGACTGTGGGGGATCTGCATCTGCCGGGGATCGTGGGGTTCGCGCTGGCGGGGGATCGGGATGCGGATGATGAGGTGATGTTGTCGTTGCTGGAGCCGTATGCGGGGCAGCGGCATCGGGCGGCTCGGTTGATTCTGTTGAGTGGGCGTACGCCGGGGAGGCGGGCGCCGCGTATGCGTAGGGGGGATATCGGGCGGCTTTGAGGGGCGGTGAGTTTCCTCGCCCCCGCCGCCCCTACCCGTCCCATCCCGTACCTGGGGGCTGCGCCCCCAGACCCCCGCTCCGGCCCTGAACGGGCCTTGTCCTCAATCGCCGGACGGGCTGGAAACGCGGGCCTGCGCTGGAAATGCGGAAGCGATGGGGGCGGGTGGCGGGAAAGAAGGTCCGGCTGGATGAGGCCTGCCCTCGGCCCGCGCCGCAGTCCCGTCGGGCTACTGGTCCGACGAGAAGCGGAGCGCACCCGCTGGGATTCTGGCGTCGCACCAGACCCGTACGCCCTCTCTCAGTTCGTTGTCGGCGCCGATGATCGCGCCGTCGCCGATGACCGTGCCGGTGAGGACCGAGCGTTCGCCCACGCGGGCCCTCGTACCGATCAGGGAGTCGGTGATGACCGCGCCCGGTTCGACCACCGCGCCCGCCAGGATCGTGCTGCCCGAGACACGTGCCCCCTCCGCCACGAACGCGCCCTCGCCCACCACCGTGCCACCGGTCAGCTTGGCGTCGCGGGCCACCCGGGCCGAGGGGAGGATCAGTCGGTCGCCGCAGCGGCCGGGGACCGCGGGGGACGGGGCCCGGCCCAGGACCAGGTCCGCCGAGCCGCGGACGAAGGCCGCCGGGGTGCCCAGGTCCAGCCAGTACGTCGAGTCGACCAGGCCCTGGAGGTGTGCGCCCACGGAGAGGAGTTCAGGGAACGTTTCTCTTTCCACCGACACCGGGCGGCCCGCCGGGATCGTGTCGATGACCGAGCGGCGGAAGACGTACGCCCCCGCGTTGATCTGGTCGGTGACGATCTCCTCGGGGGTCTGCGGCTTCTCCAGGAACGCTGTCACCCGGCCTGTCTCGTCGGTGGGGACCAGGCCGTAGGCCCTGGGGTCGGTCACCCGGGTGAGGTGGAGCGAGACGTCCGCCGACGTCGACTCGTGGGTGCGGACCAGGGCCCTGATGTCCAGGCCGGTGAGGATGTCACCGTTGAAGACGAGGACCGGGTCGTCGGGGGCGGAGTGCAGTCGGGAGGCCACGTTGCGGATCGCGCCGCCCGTGCCGAGGGGTTCGTCCTCGGTGACGTACTCCAGGTGGAGGCCGAGCGACGAGCCGTCACCGAAGTGCGGTTCGAACACTTCGGCCAGGTAGGAGGTCGCCAGGACGATGTGCTCCACCCCCGCCGCTCTCGCTCTCGCCAACTGGTGCGTGAGGAAGGGGACACCGGCGGCCGGGAGCATCGGCTTCGGGGTGTGCACGGTGAGCGGACGCAGCCGGCTGCCCTTGCCGCCGACCAGGAGGATCGCTTCTGTCACCTGTCGTCTCTGCTTCCTGCCGGGACCGACCGAACGTCGTTCGGTCGGCCAGTGTATGCAGTCCGTTTGTATGCAGAACCGAACTCCGGTGGCCCGATGAAGGTCCTCAGCGCCCCTGGTACTTGGCCGCCGTCTTGCGTGCCGAGCCGAGCCTCCCGTAGAGCAGTCGGCCCGGGCACTCGGTGGCGAAGCCGTCCCGGTGGCCGGAGATCACGTTCAGTCGTACGTTCTTTCCCTTTGCGTAGAGATTGCCACCACCTGACGTCAGGTATGTCTTTCCGTTCGGATTGCCCCCGTACAGACCGAGCTTCCAGGCGGTGAGCCGGGCGATCGCCCCCACTGCCCGCTTGGACGGCTTGGAGTTGACGAAAGTTCCGAGGACGGCGATTCCCATGCTGTTGGTGTTGAAGCCGAGCGTGTGGGCGCCCATCACCGGCTTCGCCAGGCCGCCCGCGCGCCCCTCGTAGATGTTTCCGCACCGGTCGACGAGGAAGTTGTAGCCGATGTCCCGCCAGCCGCTGCTTTCCACGTGGAAGCGGTAGATGCCGCGGATGAGGGCCGGGACCTCCGAGCACCAGTACTTGTTGCCCGAGGCCGTGTGGTGCACGAAGGCCGCCTTCACCGTCTTCGTGAAGACGAAGCCGCGTTCGCGCAGGTTCTCGTCCGCGCCCCAGCCGCGACGGGTGACGATCCGTGGGCGCGGGCCGATGAACGGCTGCACGCGCCGCTCGTCCGATCCCGCCTCCTCCTGTCCCCGTAGCCTCAGCGCCTCTTCTTCCGTCCGCTGTCTGTCCAGTGCCGGGATCTCGGTGGCGCCCAGAGGGGCGAGGTCCGCGTTGGCCGCGGCTGATTCGGCGGACGCGGTGGCGTACTCGGTTTTCGCCGTTTCGCCCGGTCCCATCTCTCCCGTCGGTCCCATGGTGCGGGTGGGCTGCCCCGCGGGTTCGGCGGACGCCGTGCCCGGGTCCACCAGTTCGAGGCGCATTCCCGCCGGGAGGGGGGAACGGGCGTCCGGGGCGCGCCCGTCGCCGTCCGCCCGTACGCGCACCTCGACGCCGTCCGAGTCGCCCACCCACAGCGGTGCCGTGGAGCCGCGGACCCGGCCCGAGACGCGTTCGGCGGTGTCGGGGTCGGCCGCGTGTTCGTGGTTGTGCGTCTCGACGTCCTGCCAACCGGACCAGTGCCCGCCGGCGGCCTCCCGGGTACGGACCTGGACCTGGCCGTACAGCTCGGTGTCCGGGTTGTCCCATACGACGCCGACCAGGGAGAAGTGCCGTACGTCCGGACGGTACAGGCCCTGTTCGGAGGCCGGGCCGAGGGTGCGGTCGCCGGGGAGGGGGGCGAGCGGGAGTGACTGGGTGCTGCCGGGGACGGCCGGCGCGGCGGCAGCCACGGGGGCGGCGGGGGCCGCTGTCGCCGGTCGCGTGTCGGCGGGTCTCGCCGAGACGGAGGCCGTGGCCGAAGCCGGGGTTGTGGGCAGGGTCAACGGAAGCGCCAGGGCTGTTGCACATGCGACGCCGATGGAAGAAGAAAGGTATCCACGCATGCCCCTGATCCTGGACATAGTCATACATACCTGTCCAACGATGAACTGACGGACAGTCCGGTACGTTCGCCCGAACCGGTGGCTCCGCGGGGCGGCCCGGGCCCCCGGCCGGGCGCGCTCCTGCGTACTCTTGCGCGGGTGAACGCCACCGACCGCACCCCTGCCCACCTGCTGCGTTCCGCGCTCGCCGCGGACCCCGCGCGCCCCCTGGTGACCTTCTACGACGACGCCACGGGCGAACGTGTCGAATTGTCCGTGGCCACCTTCGCCAATTGGGTGGCCAAGACCGCGAATCTCCTCCAGGGCGAGCTGTCCGCCGAACCCGGTGACCGGGTCACGCTGCTGCTGCCCGCGCACTGGCAGACGGCGGTGTGGCTGCTGGCGTGTTCGTCGGTGGGTGTCGTCGCCGACCTGGCGGGCGAGCCCGGCGCCGCCGACATCGTCGTCAGCGGGCCCGACACCCTGGACGCGGCGCGCGCGTGTTCCGGCGAGCGGATCGCGCTCGCGCTGCGGCCGTTGGGCGGGCGGTTTCCGCAGGCTCCGGCCGGCTTCGCCGACTACGCGGTGGAGGTGCCGGGGCAGGGCGACCGGTTCGCGCCGTACGCACCCGTCGATCCGGAGGCGCCCTCGCTGATCGTGGCCGGCGCGCAGCTCACGGGGGCGGAGGTCGTCGAACGGGCCCAGGCGGACGCGGTGGAGCTGGGGCTCACCGGGCCCGGGTCGCGGTTGCTGTCGGGGCTGGGGTACGACACGTGGGACGGGGTCAGCGCGGGGTTGTATTCGCCGCTGGCCACCGGAGGGTCCGTGGTGTTGTGCCGGCATCTTGAGCAGGCGGACGAAAGTGTCGTGGCCAGGCGGGTCGAGGACGAGCGCGTCACGGCCACGCGCCGCGGATAGGGGCGCTCTCCTCGGCCAGGGGCCGGGGCGGGGGCCTGTCGCGCCCGCGCGGCCAGGGCGGTACCCGGAGCCGCACACGTCTCAGCCCCGTGCCCCTGGGTGGGACCCCTAGGTACCCCTGGGCGGGCATCCCCCCGGCAGTCATTCGTTCGGCCCAACAGCGGGCGCCCTCGCCTCTCCGTCAGGACATGGTCGTAGTACACGTACACGCCATGGAGGGGTGGGCCAGTCGTGACCGAGACCGTACGCGCCCTCGGGCCGGGTACCGGTGCCACCCGGCTCGTGCGGCGGCGCTGGGTTCGGCGGGCCGTTCTCGGGGTCGGAGGCCTGTCCCTCGCCGCCGTCGGGATCGGGGCCGGGGTCTACGCCAAGCTCGACGGGAACATCACCCCGGATCACGATGCCGCCGCCGAGCTCGCCCGGTACGAGAAGGAGCGGCCCACCTCGCTCGTGCGCGGAGCCCAGAACATCCTGCTGATCGGGTCCGACTCACGGGCCGGGGACGGGAACCGGAAGTACGGGCGGGACTCGGGGACCGCTCGGTCGGACACGACGATCCTGATGCATCTGGCCGCCGACCGGCGCAACGCCACCGCCATGTCCCTGCCGCGCGATCTGATGGTGGACGTGCCGAGTTGCCTGCGCCCGGACGGAAGTCGCGGCAGACCGGTGTTCACGATGCTCAACCAGGCCTTCCAACAGGGGGGTTCGGCCTGCGCGATCCGTACCGTCGAAAAGCTGACGGACATCCGGATCGACCATCACATGGTGGTCGACTTCCACGGTTTCAAGGACATGGTCGACGCCGTCGACGGAGTCGAGGTGTGTCTGGCGAAGCCGGTCGACGACCGGGAGGCCGGACTGCGGCTGCCCGCCGGAAAGGCGACCCTCGACGGCGAACAGGCGCTCGGGTACGTGCGGGCGCGCAAGTCACTCGGCAACGGGAGCGACACCGGGCGGATGGACCGGCAGCAGCGATTTCTCGGAGCGCTCGTCAACAAGCTGCAGAGCGATGACGTCCTGCTGAACCCGGTGAAGCTCTATCCGGTCCTCGACGCGGCGACGTCGTCACTCACGACGGACCCCGCTCTGGCCAGTCTGCGTGGTTTGTATCAATTGGTGCGTGGTATGCGCGACATTCCTACCGAACGCATGCAGTTCCTGACCGTTCCGCGCGAGTCGTACGCCCGTGACGCCAATCGCGATCAACTGGTCGAGCCGGACGCGGAGCGGCTGTTCAAGCGGCTGCGGACGGATACTCCGGTCGCCGTCAGGGAGAAGAAGTCGGTTCGGGACGATTCCGTCACCTCACCTCCCGAACACACCCGCGTACCCGTTTTTCGCGGGAACACGGCCGCTCAGGACCTCTGCGGGTAAAGCGCTTGCCAAGTCGGCGAACCTTAGTTCAAGAAAATGGGCGGATTGCCCAGTTGTAGGGACGTGGAATTTGTCACCGCCGTCACTTGACGCCCAACTGGACGGATAGTGTGAGCGATCCGGTGCGTCAGGACACGTGTCGTGTGCACACCGGCAGACCGAGACCCGAGCGCCTTTGGAGGGGGAAAGGCGCCGCGTGGCCCCGACGGAGGATGCAGACAACCGTGGACGCGCAAGGCCGTGGGCAGGCGGGCGACATCGACCCCGCAGACCAGTGGGTGCTCAACCCGAGCACCGGCGAATACGAACTGCGACTGACTCCCTCCGCACCGCAATCAGCGGTCCCGGGACCTCGTCGAGCCGCACCCGCCAACGCGGGTACGGGACGCGGGCGTTCGGCGGCACCGGAGCGGGAGCGAGAGACGCACGGGGTGCCCGGCACTCCCGGGCAGGTACCGCCGCCGAGACGGCGTCGCGGTGTGCCCGAGGAGGATCCGCTGCCCGGGCGGCGCCGTTCGCGTGCCCCGCAGAAGAAGAAGTCGAAGGCCAAGAAGGTGCTGCTCTGGACCGGCGGGTCCATGGCCTTCGTGCTCGTGGCCGCCGCGACGGGCGGCTACCTCTACCTCAAGCACCTTGAGGGCAACGTCCAGACGACGGACATCGGTACGGCGGGCAAGTCCGGCTTCAGCAAGGACGAGGCCTTCAACATCCTCATCATCGGCACGGACAAGCGCACCGGTGCGGGCAACGAGGCCTACGGCGACGCGGGCAGCGTCGGGCACGCGGACACGACGATCCTGCTGCACGTCTCCAAGGACCGGACGAACGCGACCGCCCTGAGCATCCCGCGTGACCTGATCGTCGACGTCCCGGACTGCCCGACCATCCTGAAGGACGGGACCGAGAAGGTCATCGCGGGTACGCAGAACGTCCGCTTCAACACCAGCCTCGGGCAGGACGACCGCGACCCCGGCTGCACCATGCGCACGGTGAAGGAGGTCACGGGTATCTCGCCGGACCACTTCATGATGGCCGACTTCAACGCGGTGAAGACGCTGACGACGGCTGTGGGCGGGGTCGAGGTCTGTGTGACCAAGGCCGTCAACGACAAGGAGTCGAAGCTGAAGCTGCCCGCCGGCAAGTCGACGGTGGAGGGGGAGCAGGCGCTCGCCTTCGTCCGTACCCGGCACAGCTTCGGCAACCAGGGCGACCTGGACCGGATCAAGGTGCAGCAGCAGTTCCTCGGCTCGCTGATGCGCAAGATGTCCTCCAGCGACACCCTGACCAACCCGGCCAAGCTGCTGAAGCTCGCGGAGGCGGCCACCAAGGCGCTGACCGTGGACACCGGTCTCGGCAAGGTCTCCACGCTCAAGGACGTGGCGCTGGAGCTGAAGAAGGTGCCGACGAAGAACATCACCTTCATGACCGTGCCGGTCATCGACAACCCGGCGGACGGCGTCGTACGCAAGACGGTGATCGTCAACCCGGTCACGAGTCCCGAGGTGTTCAACGCGATCGCCAACGACGTGTCGTTCACCGCGGTCAAGCAGCAGAAGGCGAAGGAGGCGGCCGCTGTCGCCGCCCGTCTCAAGGGCACCAAGTCCGCGGCCTCCGATGTGCGGGTGCGGATCATGAACGGCGGTGCTGTCGGCGGTGCCGCACAGGCGACTCTCACCTACCTGCAGAATGATGAGGGCGTGACCAAGTCCGAGAACGCGGGCAACGCTCCGGCGGAGCTCGCGAAGACAACGCTGGAGTACGCACCCGACCAGGCCGCCCAGGCCCGGCGGCTGGCCGCCATCATGGGGCTGTCCGGTGCGGCGATGAAGCCCGGCAAGAGTGTGACGAACTCCCAGGGGCTGCCCACCATGACGCTGACCCTGGGCAAGGACTTCAAGGGGGCCGGCGTCTCGCTCACCGCGCCGGCGAAGGCACCGACCGTGGAAGGACAGTCCACGGCGGACAAGGTGAAGTGCGCCAGCTGAGCACACCGATCGACTAGTTGGCGTCTGCGCCAGATGTTTTTGGTGCGCCGATTGACCTGACAGGCCTGCCTTGCGTCTTACCCGACGCGAGGCAGGCCTGTTCGACGGCGGCGCAAGGGTGGGGAGGCAGGGGAATGACACAGAGCAGTGTGCACGGGGAGGGGACGCGACCAGGCGTCCGGCCTGCTCGGGTTCCGGGGCAGCGCGACGGCTCGCACGAGCAGGAAGGCGACTCCGGCGACGGCGACAGCGGTGGCGGCAGCAACAGTGGCGGTGGTTCGGCGGGAAGACGGCGGCGGCCGGGCAGGCGCAAGGTGCTGCGCTGGTCGGCGGCGACCCTCTCGGTGCTGATACTCGGCACGGCCGGGGCCGGATACCTGTACTACGAGCATCTGAACAGCAACATCCAGAAGGGCAAGCGCAGCAGCGGCGACTCCAAGGCGGAGAAGACCGAGGCGAACGCGGCCGGACAGACCCCGCTCAACATCCTGCTGATCGGCTCGGACAGCCGTAGCTCCGACGCCAACGTGTCCCTGGGCGGCGACAAGGCCAACCGCGGCAATCCGCCGCTGGGCGATGTCCAGATGCTGGTCCACGTCTCCGCCGACCGCAAGAGCGCGGCCGTGGTGAGCATTCCGCGCGACACCCGCGTCGACATACCGAAGTGCACGGACCCCGACACCGGGGAGAAGTTCGCGGCGACCAACGCGATCATCAACACCTCGCTGGCCCGGGGCGGCGCCGGCTGCACGCTGGCCACCTGGGAGAACCTCACCGGGGTCTACATCGACCACTGGATGACGATCGACTTCGCGGGTGTGGTGAAGATGGCCGACGCCATCGGCGGCGTCGAGGTATGTGTGAAGCAGAGCGTGTGGGACCGCCCGCTGCCCGACGTGTCCGGCGGCTCCGGGCTCAAGCTCACGGCCGGCAAGCACAAGGTCCAGGGCAAGCAGGCGCTGCAGTGGCTGCGTACGCGGCACGCCTTCTACAGCGACCTGGGGCGCGCCAAGGCCCAGCACATGTACATGAACTCGATGATCCGCACGCTGAAGGCGCAGAACGTCTTCACGGACGCCGGGCGGCTGACCGGTCTGGCGGAGGCGGCCACGAAGTCCCTGACGGTGTCCGAGGAGCTCGGCACGGTCAAGGAGCTGTACGACCTGGGCATGCAGCTCAAGTCGGTGCCGACCGACCGCATCACGATGACGACGATGCCGACCGTCGAGGATCCCCAGAACCGCAACCACCTCGTGGCGGCCGACGCGGACGCCGAGACGATGTGGACGATGCTCCGCGACGACATCGCGTTCGACAACAAGGGCGGTGCCGCGGCGACGAAGGCCCCGACGGCCGCGGCCTCGGCGACGGCTTCGACGGACCCGGCCGCCGCCCCCGGCAAGATCGGTGTGCTCGTGCAGAACGGCACCCGGACGGCCACGCTCGCCGCGGTCGGCGGCCGGGCCAGCGCGATCAGCGGAATCCTCTCGGGCAAGGGCTTCACGAACGCGGCGGCGGACACGTCCGGTTCGCTGTCCGTGGAGAAGACGGTCGTGCGCTACCCGAGCGCCGATCTCGCGGGCGACGCCCAGCTGGTCGCCAAGTCCCTCGGGATTCCGGCGAGTTCGGTGAAGAAGTCGACGGACGTCTCCGGTGTGACGGTGATCGTGGGCGCCGACTGGCGTGAGGGCGAGGCCTATCCGAAGCAGACGGCTCCGAAGGCCGGCCAACTGCCCGCCACCGCCGACAAGGTGGTCGGTTCGGACACCGAGGCGTGCATGGACGTCTACTCGCCCTACCGCTGGTAGAGGCGGCGCG
>NZ_AEJB01000375.1 GCF_000331005.1 Streptomyces turgidiscabies Car8 | reverse complement strand
GGGCAGGGTGAGGTCGAAGACCTTGCCCGGCTCGATCCGGCCGGACAGGACACGGTCGATCAGGTCGGGAAGGTAGGCGCGTACGGGGGCGGGGCCGCCGCGCAGGCCGACGTGCGAGAAGAACAGCTCCTGGCCGTCGACCGCCACGTCGTGCGGGACGCCGACGAAGCCGACGTTGCCGCCGGGGCGCGCGGCGTGCAGGGCCTGCCGCATGGACTCGGAGGTGCCGACGCACTCCAGTACGGAGTCGGCGCCGATACCGCCGGTGAGGTCCTTGACGCGGGCCACGCCTTCTTCGCCCCGCTCGGTGACGATGTCGGTGGCGCCGAACTCCAGGGCGAGTTTCTGGCGGGAGGCGTGGCGGCTCATGGCGATGATCCGCTCGGCGCCCAGCTCCCTGGCGGCGATCACTCCGCACAGGCCGACCGCGCCGTCACCCACGACCACAGCCGTGGAGCCGGGCTTGACCTCGGCGGCCACAGCGGCGTACCAGCCGGTGCCCATCACGTCGGAGACGGCGAGCAGGCTCGGCACGAACGCGCTGTCGGGATGTTCGTCGGTGGCGACCAGTGTGCCGTGGGCGTGGGGGATGCGGATGTAGTCGGCCTGACAGGTGCTCATGAACTCGCGGTGCAGACAGCTGGACTGGTAGCCGTTTCGGCAGTTCGCGCAGGTGTTGTCGGAGGTGGCGAAGGAACCGACCACGAACTGCCCCGGCTTGACGTTGGTGACCTCGCTGCCGACCTCCTCGACGATGCCGACGTACTCGTGCCCCATCGGGTGGGGTTCGTCCACCGGCTCCGCGCCGCGGTAGGGCCAGAGGTCCGAACCGCACACGCAGGTCGCGACCGTGCGAATGACGGCGTCGGTCGGCCGGCTGATTGTCGGGTCTCCGAGTTCCTCGAAGCGCACGTCGCCGGGGGCGTGAATGACTGCTCCGCGCATGATGGTGTTTCCTTCGGTACGAAGTGTGGAACCGCAGCGGGAATTCCTGAACGGCTGCTCGATATCGAGCCTTGCATGCGGAGGCGGGCGCGAAAAGCGGAGGAATCTATCCGGGGAGAGGAACATCCAGGGAGGAAATTCTCCCCCCTTCCCGAGGTGCGATCGATGTAATGCTGGGAAGCATGACCAGCAACGTCCCCCTGAACGAACTGGGAGAATTCCTCAAGAAGCGCCGCTCCGAGCTGAGCCCCCGCACGGTCGGGCTGCCGGAGACGGGCGGGCCCCGCCGGGTGGCCGGGCTGCGCCGGGAGGAGGTCGCCCAGCTCGCCTCGATCAGCACCGACTACTACACCCGGCTCGAACAGGGCCGTATGCAGGCGTCCGCTCCCCTCCTGGACACCCTTGTCCGGGTGCTCCGTCTGGACGACGACGAGCGGGGCTGTCTGTTCCGGCTCGCGGGCAGGACCACCGTCCGCACGCGGCGCCGTGGCGTGCGGAAGGTCCAGCCGCGACTGCGGCGGATGCTGGAGGATTTCTCCTCCGTCCCGGCCATGATCCAGGGGCGGCGCGGCGACATCCTGGCGTGGAACGCGCTGGCGGCGGCGCTGGTCACCGATTTCTCCCGCATCCCGGAGAAGCACCGCAACTACCCCCGGCTCCTGTTCACCGATGCGGCGTTGCGCGGTCTCTACGCCGACTGGGAGACGGCCGCACAGGTCACCGTCGCTCAGCTGCGGATGGAGGCGGCGAAGTATCCCGAGGATCCCCGGCTGATCGCGCTCGTCGGTGAACTGTCCATGCGTGACCATCAGTTCGCCCAGTGGTGGGGCGACCATCGCGTCGCCGCCCGCACCGTGGGCACCAAGACCCTGATCCATCCGGTCGTGGGCGAGATCACCCTCGACTGCGACACCCTCACCGCCACCACGGACCCCGACCAGCACATGACGGTCTGGACGGCTGCCCCAGGTTCCCCCGCGCACGACCGGCTGCGCATCCTCGCCTCCTGGGCCGCCGACCAGAATCTGCCAACCTCGTCAGATTGGGAAGTATGACCAGCAACGTTCCTCTCAATGAGCTCGGCGAGTTCCTCAAGAAACGCCGCTCCGAGCTGAGCCCCCGCACGGTCGGGCTGCCGGAGACGGGCGGGCCCCGCCGGGTGGCCGGGCTGCGCCGGGAGGAGGTCGCCCAGCTCGCCTCGATCAGCACCGACTACTACACCCGGCTCGAGCAGGGCCGTATGCAGGTGTCCGCTCCGGTGCTGGACACCATCGCCCGGGTCCTCCACCTGGACGACGACGAGCGGGGCTATCTGTTCCAGCTCGCGGGCAAGACCTCCACCCGCACCCGGCGCCACGGCAGGCAGAAGGTCCAGGCGCAGTTGCAACGCGTCCTGGACGACCTCACCGCCACCCCGGCCATCGTGCAGGGGCGGCGCGGGGACATCCTTGCGTGGAACGCGCTGGCGGCGGCGCTGGTCACCGATTTCTCCCGCATCCCGGAGAAGCACCGCAACTATCCCCGGCTCATCTTCACGGATCCGGCGATGCGCAGCCTCTACGCCGACTGGGAGGGCTCGGCGCGGATCGCCGTGGCACAGGTGCGGATGGAGGCGGCGCAGTATCCGGAGGATCCCCGTCTCATCGAGCTGGTCGGTGAACTGTCCACACGTGACCAGCAGTTCGCCCAGTGGTGGGGTGATCATCGTGTCGCCGGCCGCACCGTGGGCACCAAGACCCTCAACCATCCGGTCGTCGGCGAACTCGTCCTGGACTGGGACACGCTCACCGCCAACACCGATCCCGACCAGCACCTGACCGTCTGGACAGCGGCTCCCGGTTCTCCCACCCATGAACGGCTGCGCATCCTGGCTTCCTGGGCCGCCGACCAGAACCTGTCGCCCTCTTCCTCCCTCCGCTGACCGATGCCTGCGGCGGCCGTCGAGCCGGCGCAGGACGAGCACCGCGTCAGCCGACGTGCGGAGCGCTCACGCTCGGCCCGCTCGACTGCTCCGAGGCCGCACCTCGTCGGGGCGTCTGCGCATCGGAGCGGGTGGCGCGCATCAGCGCGAGTGTGGCCAGCGGTACGAGGGTGAGGGCGGCCGCTACTGTGCCGACCAGCGGGGGGCCTGCTTGCCCCAGCGGTGAGGTCAGGGCGACGCCCGCCGTCCAGGAGCCGACGGCGATGCCCACGTTGGGCGCCGCGCCGCTGACGCCGGACGCGAGGGTGGGCGCGGAACCGGCGAAACGCAGGACCAACGCGCCGAGCGCCGGGTTCGCGGCGAAGCCCGTCATCCCCAGCAGCGTCACCAGGACGACGGTCGCCGCGGGGCTTGTGGAGAGAATGGTCAACGACAGCAGGACCAGCGTGGTCGTGGCGGCGGCCGTGATGAGCGTGGCAAGGGGGCGACGGTCACCCAGGCGCCCGCCGGCCATGGTGCCCACCAGGGCGCCCAGACCGTAGCTGGTCAGGACCATGGGCACGGCCCCGGCGGGGAGGCCGGCGCGCTCGGTGAGCAGGGGCGAGATGTAGGCGTACGTCGCCAGGACACCGCACATCAGCAGCGTCATGGAACTCAGCGTCAGCCAGACCCGGACATCCCGCAGCGCGGCGAACTCGGCCCGGACGGAGGGCGCTTCGGGACGCTCGTCAGCAGGGATGTACCGTCCGATGACGGCCGCCGCGCCGGCCGACAGCGCGGCCAGCACCCAGAACGGCCCGCGCCAGCCCGACAGTTGCCCCAGCCACGCGCCCAGCGGTACGCCGGCCACGGTGGCGACGGTGAGACCTCCCAGAAGCATGCCCAGGGCCCGCGACGTCGCTGCCGGCCCCGCCGCGGTCGTGGCGACGACGGCGGCGACGCACCAGAAGGTCCCTGTCGCCAGCGCGGTCACCACGCGGGCGGCGAGGACGAGAGCGAAGGACGAACTGAGCGCGGCGACCAGGTGGCCGAGGGCGAAGACGGCGAGCGCGAGGACCAGCGTGGAGCGCCGGGGCAGGTGCAGCGTCGCGACAGCCATCGTCGGCGCCCCGACGATCATGCCGGCGGCGAACACCGTGATCAGCAGACCCGCGTGGGACACGCTGACATGCAGATCGTCGGCGATCTCGGGCAGCAGGCCCGCGATGACGAATTCGGTGGTGCCCATGAGGAATGTCCCGGCGGACAGCACCAGGACGACGAAAGGCAGCCTGCGGGTTCGGCCGTCGGTCAGGGGTGGCATTCGGTGGAATTCTCTTTCGTGGCGACGTGCGACTGTCGTGAGACGGAGGACGCCGAAAAGCGTCGCACCGCACGGGCGTTCTGTGAGGGGGAGGATTTTCTCCCTGCTTCGTGGCGCGGACGGTGGTACCGCCCGCCGAGATGACCGGCTGCGCTTCGCGTAGGTACGCACGCAAGCCGGGCCGTCGTCCCGCCCTGAGGAGACCGGCGGCAGGACATTTCCTAGCCGCCGATCGCCGACATCGGGCGGTCGGGCAGTTTTCCCCCGTGCCCCGCTGCCTCCGGCGCCGCCTCGGAGGTCCGGTGGATCGGGCCGCTGACCCGAACCAGCGGGAGGCCACTCGCTCGGTTCGCGTGGGCGATGATCTCCGCGGTGATCGAGATCGCCGTCTCCTCGGGTGTGCGGGCGCCGAGGTCGAGGCCGATCGGGGACCGCAGCCGGGCCAACTGCTCCTGTGTGACGCCGACTTCGAGCAGACGAAGCCGGCGCTCCTCGTGCGTGCGTCGGGAGCCCATCGCGCCGACGTAGCCGACGGGCAGGCCGAGAGCCAGCTGCAGAAGGGGGATGTCGAACTTGGCGTCGTGGGTGAGTACACAGACGGCGGTCCGCCCGTCCACGGCCGTGCGTGCCAGGTAGCGGTGGGGCCAGTCGACGACCACCTCGTCGGCGTGCGGGAAGCGGGCTTCGGTGGCGAAGACGGGGCGGGCGTCGCACACGGTGACGTGATAGCCCAGGAACCGGCCGGCCTGGGCGAGGGCGGCGGCGAAGTCGATGGCGCCGAAGATCAGCATGCGGGGACGGGCGGCGGCCGTATGGACGAGGACGGAAAGCTTCTCCGGGCAGGTGTCGGCGTCTCCGCCGAGGGAGACGAGCGCCGTTCGTCCGGCGCGCAGTCGCGCGGTGGCCCGGTCCGCCACTGCCGGGCCGGCCGGCCCGTCGCCGAATACACGGTCGGCGATCCAACTGTCGCCGAGCACGCTCAGAGTGGCGCCGAGCAGTTCCTCCGGCCCGTCAACTACCTGGGCGACGGCGGCCGTCCGCCCTTCGGCCGCCTCGGCGAGGGCCGCGCCGAGATGCGGCTGGGCGGCGGGGTCGATGCGCTGGACGAGGACGTCGAGTTCGCCGCCGCAGGTCAGGCCGACGGCGAAGGCGTCGTCGTCGGAGTAGCCGAACCGGGCACGCCGGGGAGCGCCTTGCTCCTGGAGCACCTGTCGGCACAGCTCGTACACCGCGCCTTCGACGCAGCCGCCGGAGATGCTGCCGAGGGCGTTGCCGTCCTCGTCGACCGCGACGGACGTGCCGACGGGCAGGGGTGCGCTGCCGGTGACGTCGACGACGGTGGCCAGGGCGAAGGGGCGTTCCTCGCGGCACCAACGGTGCAGTGTGTCCGCGATGTTCAGCATGGAGGGCTCCAGAACAGAGGGTTGCCGTCGCAGAAGGTGGATCG
>NZ_AEJB01000374.1 GCF_000331005.1 Streptomyces turgidiscabies Car8 | reverse complement strand
TTCTGCTCAACGGCTGAAAGCCGTCGGGCTCAGCCCTCCTCGTGGGAGACGGCGCGGCGCGCGTCCGCGTCCAGGACACCCCAGCTGATCAGCTGCTCGGTCAGGACCGAGGGCGACTGGTCGTAGATGACGGCGAGCGTGCGCAGGTCGTCCTGGCGGATCGACAGCACCTTGCCGTTGTAGTCGCCGCGCTGGGACTGGATCGTCGCGGCGTAGCGCTGCAGGGGGCCCGCCTTCTCGGCCGGCACATGGGCCAGCCGCTCAAGGTCGAGGACGAGCTTCGGCGGCGGCTCGGCGGCTCCGCCCGGCGTGGTGCCCGGCAGCAGCTCCTGCACGGGAACCCCGTAGAAATCCGCCAGCTCGGCGAGGCGCTGCACGGTCACGGCACGATCGCCGCGCTCGTACGAACCGACCACGACCGCCTTCCAGCGTCCCTGGGACTTCTCCTCGACACCGTGGAGGGAAAGGCCCTGCTGGGTGCGGATCGCCCGGAGCTTGGCCCCGAGCTGTTTGGCGTATTCGCTGGACATATAGCTCCCGGACACAGTGTCGACGTGCGGACGAGCCGCGCGGCTGGTGACTCACTGTGAGGTTACGCAGCGTTACTCTTCCCCGTCAAGCTGAACGGTCCCGGCCGCCCTCCGCGCGCGGGGCGACGTGCGGTTACGGCAGACGGGTGACGTGTGGCGCCAATGGGGTGATCAGGCGTCTTGCGCGGACTGGTACCGTGGATGGCGCAATTCCGACGTCCTTTAATGATCCGTCCTGTGAGGCGGAGAAGGAGGTCCGTTTCCTATGGACTCAGAGCACGACAAGCAGCAGTACGAGGCCGGCGCGCGGCCCGTTCTGGAAGCCCCCGACATCGCGCGCGTGCTGACCCGCATCGCCCACGAGATCGTCGAACGCGCCAAGGGCGCCGACGACGTGGTGCTCCTCGGCATTCCGACCCGGGGCGTCTTCCTCGCCCAGCGGCTCGCCGCCAAGCTGGCGGAGATCACCGACCGCAAGATCCCGGTCGGCTCGCTCGACATCACGATGTACCGCGACGACCTGCGCATGCACCCGCCGCGTGCGCTGGCCCGCACCGACATCCCCGGTGACGGCCTCGACGGCAGACTGGTCGTCCTCGTCGACGACGTGCTCTTCTCCGGCCGCACCATCCGCGCCGCCCTGGACGCCCTGAACGACCTCGGGCGCCCGCGCGCGGTGCAGCTCGCGGTCCTCGTCGACCGAGGGCACCGCGAACTGCCCATCCGCGCCGACTACGTCGGCAAGAACCTCCCCACGTCGCTGCGGGAGACGGTCAAGGTCCAGCTCGCCGAGGAGGACGGTCGGGACACCGTGCTGCTCGGTGTGAAGCAGACCGCCCAGCAGTAGCACGCGCGCGTGCGGCCCCGTGCCGTATGCCTCCTCGCGATGCCCTGCCTGCCCGGAATCTCCTGAACTTCCTTACGGAGCCTGAAAGATGCAGCGTCATCTCATTTCGGCCGCCGACCTCACCCGCGACGACGCCGTCCTGATCCTCGACACCGCCGA
>NZ_AEJB01000373.1 GCF_000331005.1 Streptomyces turgidiscabies Car8 | reverse complement strand
GCCGCCGTCGTGCCCTCCTGGACCAGGGCGACCGGCGTGTCCGGGGACTTGCCATGCGCGACCAGGGTCTCCGCGATCCGGCCGATCTTGTCGACGCCCATGAGGACGACGAGCGTGCCGGTCAGTTTGGCGAGGGACGGCCAGTCCACCAGGGAGCGTTCGTCGTCGGGGGCGACATGGCCGCTGACCACGGTGAACTCATGGGCGACCCCGCGGTGGGTGACCGGGATACCGGCCGCGCCCGGGACCGAGATCGAGCTGGAGATACCGGGGACGACCGTGCAGGCGATGCCCGCCTCGGCCAGCGCCTGGACCTCCTCCATGCCCCGGCCGTAGACGTACGGGTCGCCGCCCTTGAGCCGTACGACCCGCTTGCCCAGCTTCGCGTGTTCGATCAGCGCGTTGTTGATGGCCTCCTGGGCCATGAAACGGCCGTACGGGATCTTCGCGGCGTCGATCACCTCGACGTGCGGGGGCAGTTCGGCGAGGAGGTCGCGCGGGCCGAGCCGGTCCGCGATCACCACGTCGGCCTCCGCGAGCAGCCGGCGGCCCCGGACCGTGATCAGGTCCGGGTCGCCGGGGCCGCCGCCGACCAGGGCGACGCCGGGGGCGCGGGTGCGGTGGTGGGGCGCGACGAGGGTGCCGTCTCGCAGTCCCTCGACGACCGCGTCACGGATGGCGGCGGTGTGGCGGGGGTCGCGGCCCCTGGCGTCCGTGGTGAGGACGGCGACCGTGACGCCCTCGCTGTGGCCGGTGGCCGGGGTCCAGGCCGTCGCCGCGTCGGCGTCGTCGGAGCGGACGCACCAGACGCGGTGGCGTTCGGCTTCGGCGGAGGCGTGGGCGTTGGCCTGCGCGTCGCTGGTCGCGATCAGGGCGTACCAGGCGTCCGCCAGGTCGCCCTCCGTGTACGGGCGGCGCTCCCAGGTGAGTTCGCCCGCGTCCGCCATCGCCTCCACGGAGGGGGTCGCCTCCGGCGAGACGAGGAGGATGTCCGCGCCCGCCGCGATGAGGGCGGGGAGGCGGCGCTGGGCCACCTGGCCGGCGCCGAGGACCACCACTCGGCGGCCGGTGAGGCGGAGGCCTACGGGGTAGGCGGGGTGTTCGGCCATGGGGGTGCGGCTCCCTCTTGCGGCGGTTCTGATCAGGGGGCTGCGGCATTGGGGCGGCCCTGACGTGCGCATTTTACGGTGCGGGTGGGATGGGGGCTCGAGGTGGGGGTTCCTCTTCCCCGAGCCCACCCCTTCCCGGAACCGGGGGCTCGGCCCCCGGGCCCTGGTACCTGCGGGTCCGTTTGCGGCTGTGCCCACCCGTTCCGCCCTGCGGAACGACTGCCCACAGCCGCCGCGGCCCCCTACTTCTCCGTTACTCCCGCCGAGTCGAACGTCGCCACCTCGTGCATCGCCCTCGCCGTGCTCTGGACCAGCGGGAGGGCCAGCAGCGCGCCCGTGCCCTCGCCCAGGCGGAGGTCCAGGTCGACCAGGGGGCGCAGGCCCAGCTTGTTCAGGGCCGCCACGTGGCCCGGCTCCGCGCTGCGATGGCCCGCGATGCACGCGGCGAGGACCTCGGGGGCGATCGCGCGGGCCACCAGGGCCGCGGCGCCGGCGCTGACGCCGTCCAGGATCACCGGCGTACGGAGTGAGGCGCCGCCGAGGAGCAGGCCGACCATGGCCGCGTGTTCGAAGCCGCCGATCGCCGACAGGACGCCGATCGGGTCGGCCGGGTCCGGCTGGTGGAAGTCGATGGCGCGGCGGACGACCTCGGTCTTGCGGGCAAGGGTCTCGTCGTTGATGCCGGTGCCCCGGCCCGTGACCTCGGCGGGGTCCGTGTCCGTGAAGACGGAGATCAGGGCCGCGGACGCCGTGGTGTTCGCGATGCCCATCTCACCCGTGAGGAGGGCCTTGTTGCCGGCTGCCACCAGGTCTCGGGCCGTCTCGATGCCGACCTCGATGGCCGCGACGGCCTCCTCACGGGTCATCGCGGGGCCGGTCGTCATGTCGGACGTGCCGGCACGGATCTTGCGCGGCAGCAGGCCGGGGGTGGCGGGCAGGTCCGAGGCCACACCCACGTCGATGACGCAGACCTCGGCGCCCACCTGGTTCGCGAAGGCGTTGCAGACAGCGCCGCCGCCGAGGAAGTTGGCGACCATCTGGGCGGTCACCTCCTGCGGCCAGGGGGTGACGCCCTGGGCGTGCACTCCGTGGTCACCGGCGAAGATCGCGACGGCCGCG
>NZ_AEJB01000372.1 GCF_000331005.1 Streptomyces turgidiscabies Car8 | reverse complement strand
CCCTTCGGCGACCCGGGTGGATCAGGTGGATCGGCTCAACTCGTCGTACAGGTCGCGCCGTTGAGGGTGAAGGTGGTCGGCGCCGCGTTCGTCGCCCCCTTCGCCCCGATGAAGCCGACCGAGACCGAACCGGCGGCCGGGATCGTGGCCGTGTAGGAGGCGGGTACGACGGTCACGTTGGCGCCGCTCTGGGTGGGCGTACCGCCCCACATGTTGTTGATGGTCTGGCCGTTGGCGAAGCTGAAGCCCAGCGTCCAGTTGGTCAGTGCGGCGGTGCCCGTGTTGCGCAGGGTGATGTCACCCTGGAAACCGCCCTGCCAGTCGCCGACGACCCGATAGGCGACCGAGCAGCTGACCCCGGGAGTGCCGCCGCCCGGGGAGGTGGTGACGTTCACCGTGGCCGAGCGGGTCGAGCGGTTGCCGGCCGCGTCCCGTGCGTACACGGCGAAGGTGTATGCCGTGGCCCCGGTGAGGCCGGTGACCGTGACGGTGTTGGTGGTGGAGGCGGCGGCCGTGGTCTCCGTAGCGCCGCTCACGCGGACGACGTCGTAGCCGGTGACGGCAACGTTGTCGGTCGACGCGGCCCAGGTCAGCGTGGTTGACGTGGCGGTGGTTCCGGACGCGGCGGGGGCGCCGGGGGCGGTCGGGGCCTGGGTGTCGGTGCCCGTGCCGCCGCCGTAGACCGTGGCTTCCTTGGAGGTCTGGGCGATGCCGTTGGCGCCGTTGAAGATGCGCTGGCCCCAGGAGCTGAGCTGCTTGGGGTCGAAGCCGATCGACAGGTCGAGGATCGGGTCCGTGTTGCCGCTCCACGACCAGGCCAGGTAACCCAGCTTCAGCTGCTGGGCGGTCGCCATCATCGTGTCCTCGTCCGGATCGCCCCACTGGTCGGCCGGACCGCCGAACTCGCCTATGAGGATGGGTAGTTTGGCCGTGACGAAGGCGTTCAGGTAGTCGGTGATCTCCGCCGCCGTGTCGAAGACGCTGTACATGTGGATGGAGAAGATCAGGTTGCCGGTGGTGTCGGCGTTGTACACGGACTGGGCGTTGGCGCGCATGACACCCTGCCAGTCCTGACCCCAGTTGGGCGCGTCCACCATGATCGTGTGCTGGAAGCCGGCGGCCCGCAGTTTCTGTACGGCGGCGATCGTCGGGGCGGTCCAGCCGGCCGGATCGGTGTTGCCCCAGGGCTCGTTGCCGATGTTGATGACGACGTAGTCCTCTTGCCCGGCGAGCACGCTCTTGAGGCCGATCCAGTAGTCGGCGGCCTGGTCGAGTGTCCCGGCGGCGGCTTCCTCGCCGTAGCCGGTGGTGTCGTGCACCTCCAGTACGCAGATCAGGCGGTTCGCCTTGCACTGCGCGACGACGGCGGCCACGTCGTCGGCGGTGTTCTTGGTCCAGCGGTGCCCGTCGGCGAGGACGACGCGGACGGTGTTGGCACCCAACGCCTTGACGTCCCTGAGGGATTGGGTCTGCGTCGGGTACCAGGTGTGTGCGTGGTTAACCCCCCGCATCACGAAGTCGTTGCCGTTGCCTTCGAGGAGACGGCCGCCCGAGATGTGCAGGCCGGTGGCCGCAACGGCGCGGGGTGACTCGGCCTGTGCCCGGGCGGGGCTCGGGGCGAGCACCAGGAGGCCTAGAAGGGTGACCAGAGCGGTCAGCAGGATGGTCAGAGGGCTCTTTCGCGTGGTGCTTCTCGTTGTTCTCACTGCGACTCCAGGGAGTGAGCGCCAAGAAACTTCAGCATCAGCAGAATGTGGGAGCGCTCCCATAAACGCACTACGACAGGGACACGTCAAGGCGTCGCACACACATCGGCCGCCGGTCAGCCGATGCCGGACCGTGTGCTGCGGAACGTACGGCGATACGCGTCCGGCGGCACGCCGATCGTGCGGTTGAAATGGCGGCGCAGGGTCGTGGCCGTCCCCATCCCGACGGCCTCCGCGATGGCGTCGACACTGTCGCCGGTGGCCTCCAGCAACTCCTGGGCGCGCCGGATCCGCTGGGTGAGCAGCCACTGCAGCGGGGTGGTGCCGGTGACGGTCCGGAAGTGGCGGCCCAGGTGGCGCGAGCTCATGTTCGCCCGGCGTGCCAGGTCCTCCACGGTCAGGGCGCGGTCGAGCCGTTCGATGGCCCAGGGGAACAGCTCGGCGAGCGGATGGTCGTCCTGGGCGGGCACCGGCGCGGTGACGAACTGCGCCTGACCGCCCGCCCGATGCGGGGGCACGACGAGGCGGCGAGCGACGGTGTTGGCGATCGCCGAGCCGTGGTCCAGTCGTACGAGGTGCAGGCACAGGTCCATCGAGGCCGCCTTGCCGGCGGAGGTGAGCACGCTGCCGTTGTCGACGTACAGCACGTCCGGGTCGACCTCGACGAGGGGATGACGGGCTGCCAGGACATCGGTGTGGGCCCAGTGCGTGGTCGCGCGCAGACCGTCCAGGAGTCCGGCGGCGGCCAGCACGAAGGCGCCGGTGCAGAGGGAGGCGACGCGGGCTCCGGCGTCGTGGGCCGCGCGTACGGCGTCGACCAGTTCGGCGGGCGGGGCGATGTCGACGTCGGCCCAGCCGGGGACGATCACCGTGTCGGCGTACGGGAGTTGGTCGAGGCCGGCGTCGGGCTCCAACAGGAATCTGCCGACGCGGACGGGGGCGGGGCCGCAGACGGAGAGGTCGTACCAGGGGAATGCCAGACCAGGGAGACCGGAGAGGTCGGAGCCGAACACCTCGTGCGCGACGGCCAGTTCGAAGTGGAGCATGCCGTCGGTGAGGGCGAGGGCGACGGTCCTGGTACCCGGGTTCACGCTCATGTCCGGAATTGTACGGGGCGTGTCGTTCCGGACACTCGTGGACGGCGGGGGACGTCGTCAGGATGGTGGTCATGCGAACACGACGGGGAGAAGTCATGGGATCAGCAGCGGTATCCGGGCAGGTAGTTGTGGTGTTCGGCGCGTACGGGCACACCGGGCGGTTCGTGGTGGCGGAGCTGCTGGGGCGCGGGTTCGTCCCGGTCCTCTCGGGGCGGGACCCGGAGCAGTTGCGGACTCTGTCGGCGTCCCACCCGGGGCTCGACGCCCGCCCGGCCTCGGTCGACGACCCGGGCTCGCTGGACCGGGCGATGGCCGGAGCGTCGGCGGTGATCAACTGCGCCGGGCCCTTCGCGGCGACGGCCGCGCCGGTGATCGAGGCGGCGCTGCGGGCCGGGATCCCGTATGTGGACGTGGCGGCGGAGATCGAGGCCAACCTCGACACGTTCACCCACTTCGGGGAGCGTGCGCGTGCCGCGAACGCCCTGGTGATCCCCGCGATGGCCTTCTTCGGCGGCCTCAGCGACCTGCTGGTCACCGCAGCGATAGGCGACTGGACGTCGGCCGACGAGGCGCACATCGCGTACGGCCTGAGCAGTTGGCACCCCACCGCGGGGACGCGCGTCGCGGGGGCGGTGTCCCGGGAGCGCCGGGACGGCCGCCGGGTCCGTTACAGCGGAGGGCGGCTGGAGTACCACGACGACGCGCTACCGACCCTGAAGTGGGCCTTCCCGGAGCCGACGGGTGCCCGGGAGGTGATCGGCGAGTTCTCGATGGCCGACGTGGTCACGGTCCCCAGTCACCTGGCGATTCCCGAGGTCCGGTCCTACATGGCGGCGGAGGCGGCCAGGGACCTGTCGGCACCGGACACCCCGGCGCCGGTCGCGGTCGACGAGGACGGGCGGTCCGCACAGACGTTCGTCGTGGACGTCGTCGTACGGGCTGGTGGAGCGGAACGGCGGGCGGTGGCGCGCGGGCGGGACATCTACGCGGTGAGCGCGCCGCTGGCTGTGGAGGCGGTGGAGCGGGTACTGGCGGGGCGGACTCGGGCGGTGGGGGTGGTGTCGGCGGGGGCGGTTTTCGACGCGGTCGACTTCCTCGGCGCTCTGTCCGCGTCCGGGCACATCTCGCTGGAGCTGGTTCGGTAGGGGTTGGGGTGGCGGGTCGGGTCCGGCCTGTGGTGGCGCAGGGCCCGGCCGGGCTCGCCTCAGGCCCTGCGCCAGGCGGCGAGCAGTTCCTCCGGTCCGTACGCCGCCTGGTGCCCGGAGCAGCTGACGCCGTTACGGGAGACCGCCACCAGCGGTACGGGCTCGTCGGTGATCGCCGCCCGGTGCTTCTGCAGCGCGGCCAGGTCGTGGCTGTCGAACGCGGAGTGGCCGTCCCCACACGGTGAGCGGCCCAGGCCTTGGCAGCCGTACGGACGCCCTGGGTCCACGGATTGGGCGACTCCTCGGCGATCTCGGCCCAGACGCTCTCGTTGGCCAGCGCGAACGCGTTCAGTCCTGCCTCGGGGGCCTCGCGGAAGGCAGGGATACGAGAAGCCCATTGTTCTGCGCTCCCGGGTGTGTGGCCGCCCTCGGCGATCAGCCAGACGACCCCGTACCCGGCATCCAGCCACGGCGCACCCCGGGTTGCCCAGGCCCAGTCGACGAGCCACGCCCGGCCCCGGCCGACCATGACGTTTCCGGGGTTCGGGTCGGTGTGGCAAAGGGCGGTTCCGGTGAAGTGGGCCCGAGCTGCGGCAGGGGCGTGGTCGCGCAACCGGTGCCCAGCCTCTTTGAGTTGTACGCCGTCCGGCGCGGTCAGCCCCGACAGCCGTTCCAGAGTCACGGCGACGAGCGGGAGATCGTCCGAGCCTGGCGCGTAGTCGGCGTGGCGGCCGTCCAGCGCGTCGAAGGCGACGAGGTCCCATCCGCCCGTCCGGAGGTGCCACCGGACGCGGGGAGAAATGCCGCTCACGTAGGGACCCACGGCCGCCTCTCGCTGCTGGGTCCACGCGCGCGGGTGGTCCACAGGAAGCCCCTTTACATACACCTCGCCGTGCTCGGTCGTCAGCCGCGCGGAGACGGCGGAGTTGAAGCCAGACTCCACGGTCACGGCGCTCAGGAGCGGGCCGGTGCGGGCGAGTACGGAGCCCTGGACATCGTCGGGCAGGTCGGCGAAGTCGATGCGATCGGTCGGCATGGGAGCACATTCACAGAGACGCGGGTTCTCCGGAGCACCTCACCCAGGACAGGTCCTAGATCACGGCTGGTGCGCGCGGTACGGCGCAGCTGGGTTCATCCAGCCAGATGCGCTGCGCCTCCGCAGTCACGGTCACGCCGAATCGCTCGCGGCCCGGCCGGCCGTTCTCGACATACAGCGCGTGTGCCGCCTCTACCGCGTCCCACAGCAGACGCGTCCCGGCCTGCCGCACGGCCTCGTCCTCCGCCCGTGCCCACGAGCCGTCAACACCCCACAGTTCTACGGCTGTTACCACGTCCTCGTCGTCGCGCTCGAAGGCGAACCCCGTGTCCGGCGCGACGAGGGACAGCACGAAACGGAGCGCGTCGTCCTCGGCGACGACGGCCGGATCGACGGCCGTGAGCCGTCCGCTCGTCGCACTCGGCCTGCCCGGGTGTGCCGGGGTGCCCGTGGTGCCGACATCGCGGGCAGCCATGAAGTACGAGCCTCCTGGCAGGAACCGCCCCTCGGCACGGCCGTCGTAGCCGACGACGAGGCTCACGGTGCCCCAGCCCAACGGACACACGATCAGTCCGCCGGGTCGTACCTGATCCAGCCAGGCCACCGGGATGTCGGAGAAGCCGCAGGTCGCGATCAGCCGGTCGTACGGTGCCCGGCCGGGGTGACCGACGCGGCCGTCCCCGGTCACGACCAGCGGCGAGTGTCCGCAACGCCGCAGCCGCGATTCCGCCAGCCGCGCCAGTACGGGGTCGACCTCCACCGTGACCACCTGGTCACTGCCCAACCGCTGCGACAGCAGTGCCGCGTTGTAGCCGGTCCCGGTGGCCACCTCAAGCACCTGATTGCCGTCGGCCACATCCAACGCCTGGAGCATGGCAAGCATCAGGCTCGGTGCGGTGGAGGACGAGGTGGCCACACCGTCCGTCATCTGGGTCGCCAGCGCGTCATCCGCGTACACGAGGTCGAGCCAGTCGGCGTGGGCTGCCGACACGAGCCGCAGCGCGCCGTCGGCCAAGGTCCAGAACTCCGGTACGAACGAATGGCGCGGAACTGTCTCGAAGACCTTGCGCCAGGCGGGATCGGTCAGTTGACCTCCGGCCTCCAGAGTGTCGGCCAGTGCCGCACGCAGTTCGGCGGAGCGCTCTTCGGTATGCGTTGTCATGGTCGCCCCTCGGCGAGTAGGCCAGCGATGTGCGCGGCGATGGGCAGGCCGGTCCGGTTCTGGATCCAGGACCACTCCCCGGACGGGTTGCACTCGAACATCACCCAGTCCCCGGACGGCGTCACGGCGAAGTCGAACGCGCCGAAGTTGAGGCGGAAGTGCTTCAGCCAGCCCAGAACACCGGCCCGTACGTCGTCCGGCACTTCGCACACGTCGTAGGTGAGGGCGTCGTAGTCGCTACGCCAGTCCAGCCGGGCCGCTTCGCTGCCCGCGTGAATCTCGGCCGCGAACATTTCCGTGCCCACGACGGTGAGCCGTACCTCGTGGAGCTTGGAGACCCGCTCCTGGAACAGGTGCGCCGTCAGGGACACGGAGTCGTCGATGGTGTCAGGGTCGATCACGGCCGTCGGTACCCCGGTGCGGCGGCCGTCCGGGTACTCCAGGGGCCCACCCATGAGCGGCTTGCAGATCACCAGCCCGCCCACATGCTGACAGAACTTCCGAGCCGCCTGCGGATCGGTGGTGATCAGCGACCGAGGCGTACGCAGTCCGTGGGCCACCGCTACCGGGAGCTGTCCCGGCTTGTGTGAGGCGATGCCATCCATGTCCGGGCGATTGACCCAGGTCACCGGCAGTGCGTACAGCGTGCCGAGCAGACCGGCCAACGCCTGTTCGTTCGCCCACATGCGGTGAGGCTCGTGCAGTTCTTCGGATACGGCGGGAAGGCGGGGCCGCCTGTAGTAGACGGCCCGCACCTCCTCCAGCCGCACGGAGCGGTGTTCGTCGGCCAGCACCCCCGCCCAGGGCGCGTCGACGTGTTCGGCAGTCAGGGATACAGAGAAGGGGAAGTCCCCCATGTCGAACCGCATCACCGGCACATGCCGGTTCGCCAGTTCGTCGACCACCAGGTCCGCCGACGGGTCGAGTTCCTGGGTGACGACCAGCACCGGGCCGCCGGAAAGACGCTGTGTCACCGCATCACGTACGGGTCGGACGTGTCGTCGTTCTTGCTGTCCCAGTTCGTGTTCGTGCAGCTTCCGGCCAGGGAGGTGGACCGGCTCCACAGAGTGCCCGAGCCGTCAGTCATGACGTTGACCTGACGCTGCGGGTCGTACGTGAACGAGCCCGCCTCCAGGGTCACGGTGTACGGGGTGCGTTCGGCGCGGGCGCCGAACGGGACGACTGCGATGGGCATAGTTGTCTCCTGCGATTGATGACGCTCGGGATCTGACAACACGCGAGACGGCAGTCTCAGGACCTGCCCGATTCCGAGCATGCGTTGGGCAGGTTCTCGTAACCGGACCGCTGTGCCTGATCCACTTCCGCCGACGGTCGCGGAGCCTGCATAGAGGTGAGCAGGTCCTTACTACCGGCCAGGACAACCGTGTTCGCTGCCGCAGCCGCCCCTCTCCTGGACCGGACATTGGCCTCGGCGACGTCCACGCTCAGCGCGTCCGACAGGTCAGTCGGCTCCAGGCGTTCCGGCCGCGCATCCCATTCCCTGCCACCGCCGATCGGCCTCAGCTGTACGCACCGTCCGACGAAGTCCATGACTCTGCCGATCTTGTTGGTATCGATGTCCTTCACGATGTCGTGGATGCGTGGTGTGTCTGTCATTGCCGACCCTCTCCCGACCACGCCGACCGCCCCTTTGCGGGGACGGAACGCGGAACCGGACCAGTAGCCCCACTCGCCACTTGCATATCCAAGTAACAGCGAGCATAGCTGTGGTTACTTGGATATACAAGATGGAGTCAGGCGGCATCACAGAGGGGCAGGAGGAGTCTGCGATCAGGGCACGTCGATGACGTACTGGAAGAGGTGCCGGTCACAGGGCACAAGTGAGTCCAGTACCTCGACCACTCGCCCGTCCTGCACACAGGTGCTGCGCAGTACACGCGCCACGGGCACCCCTGGCGGGATGCGCAGCGCGTCGACTTCCGCGGGCGTGGGCATGCGGATGTCCAAGTCCTCGACGAAACGCACGATCCGCTGCCCCACAGGCCCGGCAGGATCCTCGATCAGAGCGCTCACGCCGCCGGGGATGCGCCGAGGCTCCTCTACCGCGCTGCCAGTGAACAAGTCCTCCGGGTAGTACCCATCGGCCAGTTGCATCGGTTCGTCCCCGATGAAGAACGCCCGCCGCCGGATGATCACCGAGCTGCCTGCCGGTATCCCGATCCGCTCCGCGACCTCGGCCGGAGCGGGAACCCTCGCCACCGACAGGATGCGCTGATCTGCCCGCAACCCCTGTGCTGCCGCCTCGGCGTTGAAGTTGCTCACACCGCTGGAACGCCGCTCACGGAAATTGGCTCCAGTTGTCCGCAGGCGCACCCTGGGTTGCGGGCGCACGAAAACACCCCTGCCCTGTTCGCTGATCAGCAGCCCGTCGGCCTTGAGCAGGGACAACGCCTTGCGCACGGTTACCCGGGTCGTGCCGTACCGGTCCTTGAGCTCGTTCTCCGACTCAAGCTTCTCGCCCGGAGCCAGCTTCCCCGTTGCGATGTCCTGCCGCAGGTCGTCGGCAATCTGGCGGTACGGGGGAAGATCTCGGTCGGGCATGTACGTCACCTCGGCTTGGGCTGTCTCGGCAAGGCTATGCGAAAGCCCAGCCGCTCCACTTCTCCACCCGAACGGCAACCACAGGGCCCTGGGGAGGGGAGTCCTTGTACTGGCCGTCCCGGTCATATTTGCCGCACAGCGACTCCACCGCGTGAAGCCGCTCCTCGCCGTCCTCCAGGACTTCTCCGCGACCGTCGGCGCGAGCCCACCACAACTGCGACCAGTCCTCGTCGTAGTGGTCGACCAGTACCGTCACCGACGGATTCTCCCGGATGTTGCGCAACCGCCGTAGGTTCCACGTGCTTTTGGGTTTGTGGTCGACGGCGAAGTACAGGATGTCGTTCACGACGACGAAGGTCACAGGTACCGCATGAGGTACCCCCTGGGGGTCGGCCGTCACCAGCCGGGCGACAGGCGACGCGACAAATCGTTCCCGGGCAACGAACGGCGAGAGATTCATGCATCCCACCGTAGTCACGCGGATCTCCATGCACCTCCCGTCATCCGCCGTGAACAGGCCGCCGTATGCCGCGCCGCCCGTGCTGTTGGGTAACCGGAGTTGGAGAGCATCCGGTACACGATCGGCCTCGCCGGCGAGCGAGGCGTGAGAGGAGTCCGACGGTGGCTGAAGACCTGTCCGCGGTGGCCCGCTTCCTGTACGAGGCGGGGACACTGAAGCAGACCAAGCGCACCGGGTGGTGGATGGCCGGCGTACGCGACCCCGAGTCGGTGGCCGAGCACTCATGGCGTACCGCCCTCCTCGCGTCGATCATCGCGAAGCTCGAAGGCGCCGACCCGGCGCGGGCCGCCTACCTCGCGGTGTGGCACGACTCCCAGGAGACGCGGACCGGCGACGTGAACCACCTCGGCAAGAAGTACGCCCCCGGAGCGGACCCTCAGGCCGTCACCGCCGACCAGGTCGCGGGCATGCCCGAGATTCTGGCCTCGGCCGTGCGTGAACTCGTCGCCGAGTACGAGGAGAAGGAGTCCGCCGAAGCGATCTGCGCCCGGGACGCCGACAAGCTGGAGTGCATGATCCAGGGCATCGAGTACAAGGCCCAGGGCTACGACAACGCCCAGCGCTGGATCGACAACAGCCGCCGCCGGCTCACCACCAAGTCGGCCAACGAACTCGCCGACGCGGTACTGGAGACCGGTTCGCTGGACTGGCTTCGCGCGGCGCTCGGGGAGAAGCAGAGCTGAGTTCGGCCCATCGGCAGCAGTCGTCGGCCCCGGGGCTCGGAGTTCAGGTCGCGAGCTCCAGAGTTGCGGTCGATGTCCGTACGCCCGTCGGCGCACCCTCACATCCGCAATCCGGCGAAGCCTGAGCCCCAAGCTCCAAGTGCCGAGATCCGAGCCCCTTTTGTTTGGAATGGGCGGGAATTTGAACCCACCCTCCCGCCCTCCCCCAAGCCCTGCGCACGCCTCAATTGCCGTCCATACCAGCGGGTGTGACTTTTCGTGACCGGCTTGCGACGCGCCGTGGTCACCGTCTAGCGTTCGCGGCAGACAAGAAACAACCCCGGCCGAGTGCTGCGAACACTCGCCGGGGTCTGACCGACAAGATCCAACAGGAGATCTCGTGGCGTACGACGACTTTAACGCTGCCCTGGCCGCCCCCGCAGCCCCTCCCCATCCCCGCCCCCACCCCATGGCCAGTCCCGGCTTCGGCAAGCGCTGCGCCCCGGACCAGTCGCCGCCCCGCAAGGGCGACTTCGGGCACCTTCCGGCCCGCGCCGCCTACATCGCGAGCCTCCTCGACCGGCTCTGCGAGAACGCGGCCATGGACGCCAAGACCGTCGCCAAGGCCCAACCCCTCTACGGCCAGGCCGCCGTGCGCACCACGCTCAACGAACTCGGCGTGGCCGGGCATCTGCGCCGGGTGCGCAGCAAGGTGCCGCCCGGGGAGGGAATGAGCGGCACGCGGTGGGTCGTCCACACCTACTGGTCCCGGACCGCACGTGACAACGAATGGTGGGCCACCTTCCTCCAGGGTGACGTGCCCTGCGAGACGCCTCCGGCTACGGCGGATGTGCCCGAGGTACGGGAGTCCACGGAGGCCGAAGAAGACCCGGAAGCCTCCCTCGCCGCACCACCCGCGGCTGCCAACTCCCCGCGCCCCGCCCGGGAGTCAGGCCCCTCCGTCGCCTACGACACCCTCGCCCGGCTCGGCCTCCAGGAGCCCCGGCTCGCGCTGTCCGCCGCCGACTGCGGGGCCCTGGAACAACTGGCCGCTGAGTGGATGGCTCGGGGCGCGACGCCCGACCTGCTCACACGCGCTCTGGTCGCGGGACTGCCGGACCTCGTGCACTCACCCCGGGCACTCGTGCGGAGGCGGCTGCTCGACAAGATGCCGCCGGAGCGGATCGTCGTACCGCCGACTCCTGTGGCCCTTGGTCCCCGGCGCTCCCGGCTGATGGAGTGCACGGAGTGCGGGGTGCCGGGGCGGGCGGAGGCGCTGCCGGGTGGGCTGTGCCGGGGGTGCCGCAGCCAAGGCGGCCGGGGCGGTTCTGTGGCGCCTGAGCTGTCGGTACGCCGTCCTGACCCGACCGTTGGTGCCTTGGCCGCGCAAGTGCGTGCAGTGCGTGCGGGGATGCGCACACCGCAGCGCGCCTGACACTGCGACCAAGGGACCCCCACCGCCCGGTATCGGACGGAAGGGCCCTTGGTCGCCGTAGCGCGAACTTACGTCAGGCCGCCGGTTTCACCGTCGCCGGTGCCGTCGTCGCCGCTGCCTCGCCCTTCGCCAGCGGCCACTCCCTGTGCAGCTCGCCCAGCGGAATCCGTTGCTGGAAGATCGGGGTGCCGAAAATGGTCAGCTGGATCTGGAGGGCGCCCGAGAGGTCCACGCCGCCGTACAGGGCCCAGGAGCCGGACGCCGAGCCTGTGCCGTCGCTCGATCCTCCCGCAGAGGCGTCCGCCTCCACGCGGAGGTACGGGGCGAGGTCGGCGCTGATGCCGACGGTGCCGTACAGGCCGATCGACGCCTCGGCGCCCAGGGACGCCTTGACGTCGCCCGTCGCCGCGACGTTCACGTTCAGCGGGGTGCCCGTCATCGCGGACTCGCTGACCGGCGTCCAGCCCTTGGTCCAGGAGAAGGTGCCGCCGACGCGGAAGTCGCCCTTGAGATCCTGCTCGACGTCGACTGTCACCTTGCCGTCGGCGGCGACCTGGAAGTAGCAGACGAGGTCGAGGTTGACGACGATCGGGATGGGGCCCGCGTAGATGACGGGGTCGGCGTGCAGCTTCGCGAAGGGGACGCGCAGGGGCTTGCCGTCGGTCGTGGTCGTGCCGGCCGCGCGGCCCTTCAGCGACCACTTCGAGGCCCAGTCACCGGTCAGCCCGAGGAACGCGCCGCCGGGTGCGGAGCCCGTCCCGCTGCCGGAACCGTCGTACGAGAAGGCGACCTCGGGGGCGAGCTGGACGAAGCCGTGCACGGAGGCCGACGCCGAGGCGGGGGCGCCCTCCGCCGTGGCGATGGCGGCGCCCACGTCGATACGCAGGCTGCCCAGCGGGAGCCTGGCGCCCTCGGGGCCGAAGGTGAGGTCGCCGGTCTTGGCCCAGGAGACCTTCACGCCCTCGACGAGCGGATCTACGTCGATGGTGGACGGGTCCACCGGAACGTCGCCCTCGGCCTTGCTCTCACCGAGTACGGAGTTGAGTTCGGCGGTCTTGGTGACGACCTCCGTACCGCCGTCGGCGGCGTCACCGACGACCTCGGTCACCTCGGCCAGCAGACCGTCGGGCGCACCGGGAGCGGGAGCGCTGGCGATGACGTCACCGACGGCAACAGGCGCGACGGGAGCGGCAGGAGTGGCAGTTGACTCCGAGGGAGAGGGGGACGACGAGGAAGGCGGCGTCGCCGTGTTCTCGGCGGGTGGGGTCACGGACTTCGCCGTGATGACCGCCCGGCCGCTCTTCCTGTCGTACGAGGCGACCTTGAGCGGCGACTTCCGTGCCGCCTTGCCCGCCTCCGCGGCGTCCTGGGTCGCCACGGCCGTGGGTGCCGTGCCGCCCAACGGGGCCTGTACGACGGCGAGTTGGTCCGGAGCCGAGGCGGCGGCGGGGGTCTCGGCCGCAGCGGCGGCCGCGTCGGCCGTCTCCGGTGACGAGCTTGCGGAGCAGCCTGTGGTGAGCAGGGCCGCGACGGTGACCGACGCCAGCAGGGCATGTCTGGTGAGCTTGTGCACGCGTGGGGGTCCTCGGGATCGAGTTGCTCGAAGTGCGGGACGGGGCACGGGGGTTGGGGACCAGGCACGAACGGTTACCCCTCAGTAGCCACTCATGAGCATGCCAGCCCCACGCACCCCCCGAGGTGCGCTTCCTTCGCTTTCTTCACATCACACTCTTGTGATGTGGATCACTGCCTGTCTCGCTGCCCGGTTCACCGTTCGCCGTCCAGGCGGTACTGGTCCGACTGCACCAGATACATCCGCCGGAACAGCCCCGGCCCCTCGCCGTCGGCCTTCAACAGGGCCTCGAACGTGCCGTGTTCGGCGACCCGGCCCCGTTCCATCACGTAGATCTCGTCCGCGTGCCGGACGCTGTGCAGTCGGTGAGTGATCAGGATGATCGTCTGGCCCGCCGCGGCCAGGCTGCGGATCTGGTCGAAGACGCGCTGCTCGGTCTCCGCGTCCAGGGCGCTGGTCGGTTCGTCGACGACCAGGATGCGGGCGTCCCGGTGCCGGGCGCGGGCGATGCCGAGGCGCTGCCACTGGCCGCCGGAGATCTGGTGCCCGCCCTTGTAGCCACGGGCGAGGAGCGTGTCCCACCCCCGGGGCAGGGCGGCGATGGTCTCGTCGGCGCCCGCGTACTCGGCGGCCACATGCAGGAGTTCGTCCTCGTGCGGGGCCTCGGGCCGGCCGATGGCGACGTTGACCCGGGCGGTGAAGGGCCAACGGTAAAAGTCCTGGGCCACGACCGCGATCCGGTCGAAGAGGGCACCCCGGTCGAGCTCGGTGGAGTCGATCCCGTCCCAGAGGATGCGGCCCTCGTCGGGCGCGTACAGCCCGCACAGCAGCTTGGCGAGGGTCGACTTGCCACTGCCGTTGTTGCCTACCAGCGCGATGATCCGGCCGGCGGGGATGGTGACGTTCACCGCGTCGAGGGCGGGTTCGGTGGCCGTGCCCGGATAGGTGAAGGAGACGTTCTCGAAGCGGATGGCGTTCACGTGGGCGGGCAGCGGGCGGCCGGTCTCCGGGATGAGCCGGCGGTCCGCCTCCTGGCACAGCCGCTCCAGGTCGGCGACGAACAGGCTTTCCTCGTACAGGTAGTTGAGCTGGACCACCAGGCCCTCCAGGTTGGCGGAGCCGGTCCGGATGGCGATGACCGCCGTACCGGCGACGGCCAGGTCCATGGCCCCCGTCCACAGCAGCAGCCCGAGCACCCCGTACGCGGCGGCCGTCGTGAGCCCCGTCCACCCCGACGCGATCAGCCCGGTACGGGCGGCCAGCGAGGCGAGCCGGGTCTGTTCCCGCTCACCCGTCTCGGCCATGGTCCTGAAGTGCCGCAGCAGAAACGGCCCGATGTTGTGCACCCGCACCTCGGGCGCGGCCTGTGTGTCGATCAGCAGCCGCCCCAACAGCTGTCCCGCGCGGGCGTGTTGGACCCAGGTGTGGAAGGAGACGTACCGGCGGCGGGCGATGGTGAGCGCGCTCCAGGCGCTGGGCAGTGTCATCAGCGCGAGGAGCGGGAGGAGGGCCGGATGCAGCACGGTGAGCACCCCGGCTGCTGCCGCCAGCGCGATGCCCGCCGTCATGACGGACGTACAGAAGCGGATCATGCGCCGCGCGGACTCGGCTCCGTACTGGGCGGAGTCGAGCAGCTTGTGGAACTCCTCGTCCTCCACGGCGGCCAGTTCGACCCGGGCCACCCGCTCCAGGTACTCCTCGGTCGCCACCCGGAACACCTTGGGCTCCAGCCGCCCGGTACCGGCGGTGGACGCGGACCGCAGCAGCGCCCCGACGATCGCGGTGACCGCGACGACCACCAACGCCGGTACGGCGTCCCGGAGTCGGTCGGTGGTGTCGCCGCCGCCGAGCAGCTGGGTGAGCACCCGGTTGACGGCGACGAGCCCGACCGCCTGCGCCACTCCCCCGCCCAACTCGGCGATCGCCACCCGGCGCAGCGCGCGCGGGTCGGCCCGGTGCGCGAGCCGGATGGTGGCGCCGATCAACCGGGGCATCCGCGCGACCATGGTCCGCAGCCCCAGCTCCAGGAACGACCCCTGGTGCTGGTTCCACCCCATGTCGTACCTCAACGGCCCCCCGAACAGCAGCCGTTCGGACTCGGAGACACCGTCGCCGTCATCTGTTCCGGGTTCTTCGGTGCCGGGTTCGTCAGGGGCGGATTGATCCTTACGTTCGTCACGCGTCGTCATCCGAGTGGGTCCCCCTTGGCGAACCGGTCGCTCGTGAACGGTCGGACGGTCACGCCCAGTTCTTCCCCCGCCTCATGCGCGGCGCACGCGGAGACGGACTCGTTCTAAGTTCGAATCACCCCTTGGATCACCCCCGCTTCACCCCCGCTTCACCCTTGGATCACCCCTGGATCACCCCCTGGCGGAGTTCGTCGTCCGATCCGGGGGTCGCCGTCCGGCGTTCCTCCCGTCGGCCCGCCGCCGCCAGCCCCACCGTCACGCACACCGACCCCGCCGCCATCAGCGTCATCGCCGTTCCCGGCGAGGTGAGTTGGGCGACCGTGCCTGCCAGGGCCGCGCTCACGCCCTGCATCGTGAGCATGCCCGCGGAGTGCAACCCGAGGGCGTGGCCGGAGAGTTCGGGCGGAGTGAGGGACATCAGGCGTTCCTGCTGGACCAGGCTCGCGCCGTAGCCGACCGAGGCCACGCAGACCGTCACCGCCGCCGTCCACACCCCCGGGCCGAGGACGAACAGCAGGTTCGGTACCGCCAGCAACAGCAGGAGTGGTACGGCCAGTTGGCGGCGCAGCCGGGGTGGCACGAACCGGCCGATCGTGACGTCCCCGATGAGCATGCCCAGGGCGGCGAAGGCGAAGAGGGTGCCCGCTGAGCCGGGGTCGTAGGACACGTACAGGGACTCGATGCCGACGACCAGGCCGTTGGGGATCCAGAGGCCCAGATAGGTGAGCCTGCGGGGCCGGGCCGACCACAACCGGGCGTTCGTACGCCAGGTCCGGGCGATGGACGGGCGGCCGGAGAGGCGGGGTGGGCGGCGGGTCAGGCCCAGGCGGGTCACCAGCGCGCCCGCCAGATAGAGGGCCGCCGCGGTGAGGAGTGTGGTCCGGGGGGAGAGGGCCGCCACCATGATCCCGCCCGTCGCGAAACCCGCGATCTGCAGCAGCCCGTTGGACATGTTGAAGACCGAACGCCCCAGCAGATAGCCCTCCTTCTCCAGGATCTCGTTGAGCAGGCCCCAGCCGACCCCCGCCCCCAGCGACGCGATCAGCCCCAGGACGAACAGCAGCGCGAACACCGCCCCGATCGGCAGCCCCGGGGTCGCCATCGCGGCCGTGCCGAGCGCGAAGGCCAGCGCGATGCCCGTCAGGGTCGCGCGCGGAGGCAGCCGGTCGGAGGCCGAGAGGAGGGTCGTCGCGCCGACCACCTGGGCGAGCTGGGGGCCGAACATGCTGAGGGCGGAGAGCAGGGGCGAGCCGGTGGCGCGGTAGGTGAGGGTGGCGAGGGCCAGGCCGCCGATCGTCGAGGCGGCCGATCTGAGCGCCGTGGAGAGAAAGAGGGGGGTGAACTCGCGGGTGCGGAAGAGGGTGGAGTAGCTGCGCATGCGGGGAGTCTGCGAGGGGCGTCGGGACCTCGTTATTGTTTCGCGTACACGCGAAACGTCAGCGGGGCCATCAGTAGAGCGCCTAGCAGGGGCGAGCGGGGACACGGAGGTAGGTACGGGCATGGGCTGGTGGCAGGTGAACGCCGACACTCTGGCCCGCAGCCGGTTCGTCATCTCGCCCCTCGCCGAGACCTTCGCGAGCCTCAAACTGCTGCACGCCGGGACGGCCACGCACCCCGGCGAGCGCGCCTGGCTGACCGCCCACCTGCCCGCGTACCGCCGCCGTCTCGTGCGGGACCCCACCACCGCCCTCCTTGTCCGCATCGGCCTCGGGCGGGACTGGATCGCCGACTTCCTGACCCCCACTCCCCGGTACGGCGAGACGTTCGAGGAGGGTGTCGCGCGCGTCCGTGCGGTCGCCCCCGCTCTCGCCCGCGAGCACCTCGTCCGCTCCCGCCCCGGCCCGCTCCCGGCCGCCCTCGCCGACCGGGACGACCTCTCCGAACGCGCCGCGGACCTCCTCACCAGCATCTGGGAGGAGGCCGTACTCCCGGACTGGGACCGGCGGCGGCGCGTCCTCGAAGCCGACGTGGTCGCGCGGACCGCGCGGGTCGGGCAGGACGGCTGGGCCGCCGTACTGGACGCCCTGCGCCCCGGCACCCGCTGGCTCGACGGCGACCGGCTCCAGGTGAACGTGCACGAGTACCCGCCCCGCGAGATCTCCGGCGCCGAGCTGGTCTTCGTCCCCGTGACACCGAAGGCGGGGTGGGTGTCGTGGGAGGCGCCGGAGCGGTACGCCGTCATCTACCCGTGCGCGGGCGCGCTGGCGGGCCGGGACGGTCGTCGTGGCACCGCGTCCGCCGCGCTCGCGGCACTCCTCGGACCGGCCCGGGCCGCAGTGCTCGTACTCCTCGACTCGCCCCACAGCACCACCCAGCTGACCGCCGTGACCGGGCAGACGCTCGGCTCGGTCGGACGGCATCTGCGGGTGCTGCTCGACGCGGGGCTGGTGGAGCGGCGGCGGGCGGGGCGGTCGGTGCTGTACTCGCGTACGACCGCCGGTGAGGTCCTGGTCAAGGCTCCGGGGGCGGAGCCCGGGCCCGACACCTACCGGAGTTAGCATCCGGTTATGACCACTGATGCCACTTCCCCCTCCTCCTCCCCCTCCTCCGACTCCCCCCTCGCCGTCGAGATCGGCGCCCTCACGGGCGGTTCCGCGGACCTCGCCCAGTACGCGGGCAAGGCCGTCCTCATCGTCAACGTCGCCTCCAAGTGCGGGCTGACCCCGCAGTACGCGGGGCTGGAGAAGCTCCACGCGCGGTACGCCGAGAAGGGCTTCACCGTCCTCGGGGTGCCCTGCAACCAGTTCATGGGCCAGGAGCCCGGCAGCTCCGAGGAGATCGCCGAGTTCTGCTCGGCGACGTACGGCGTGACCTTCCCGATGACCGAGAAGGTCGAGGTCAACGGGGACGCCCGGCACACCCTGTACGACCGTCTGGTCGGTTTCGCCGACGGCGAGGGCCACACCGGCGACATCCGCTGGAACTTCGAGAAGTTCCTCGTCGGCCGCGACGGCCAGGTCGTCGCCCGTTTCTCCCCGCAGACCGAGCCGGAGACGGACGAGCTGGTGAGCGCGGTGGAGAAGGCCATCGGCTGATCCTTCGGGAAGGCCATCGGCTGATCCTTCGGCTGATCCATCCGCCGAGAAACCGCCCCGCGCCCCACCCTGCGGCCGCAAGGCTTCGGGGTGGAGCGCGGGGTCCGGTGACGGATTCCGCGAGAGTCCGAGGGACTCCGAGAAGTGTCCGGAAGAGTGCGGCGTAAAATATCCGGTCGCGCCCGCCGGGGAACCGCCTGAAGCTGATGGGACTCTTTTCCGTCATGCCCCGGTCACCGCCTGGTCACACGGGGCCCTGTCAGCCAACGCTCGGGATGCCATTAGCGTCTACCCCGGAAAGACCTCCACAGGACAGACGCCCGCCAGTCGTCCGCGCGCGCCCGAGCCGAACGGAAACGGAACTTGCAGTGGCCTTTGCCGAGCTGACCCCACGCCGACCTGCCTTGCGCGCCGACAAGCCCACGCAGGCACGTGAGGTGTGGCACGAGCGTCACCGGGTGGCACTGACCGTTACCGCGTTCGCGGTGCCGCTGTACTTCGTGTGGTGGGCGGTGTTCGCGACCGGCGGCGGCGACCTGGCCGCCCAGGTGGCGTGGGCAGAGTTCGCGAAGATGTACCCGGACTCCGCGTACAACCTGTTCTGGTACGGCGGACTCCACGCGGCCAACTACAGCCTGATGTCCCCGTACCTGATGGCCGCGATCGGGGTCGTCGCGGCCACCATGCTCTCGGGGGTCGCGGCCACGCTGCTCGGCGCGGAACTCGTGGCCCGGACGGGCGTGCGCAAGCCGCTGTGGCCGGCCCTGGCGGTGGGGTTCTCGCTGTGGTGCCAGGTGATCTCGGGGCGCTCGACGTTCGTGCTCGGCACGGCCTTCGGGATGGCGGCCGTGCTCGCCGTGGTGAGCGGGCGCGGCGCACGGAACCTCGGCGTGGCCGCCGTGTGCGCGACGCTGGCCACCACCGGCAGCCCCGTCGCCGGTCTGTTCGTCCTCGTCGTCGGCGCCGCCTACTTCCTGTCTCGCGACTGGGGCCGGGCCGCGGCCCTGCTGGTGCCGCCGGTGGCCGTCGTGGGCGTCACGACGCTGCTGTTCCCGTTCGAGGGCGAGCAGCCCATGCCGTTCAGCCGCATATGGCTGCCCGTCGTGCTGTGCGCGATCATCGTCCTGACGGCCCCGAGCACCTGGCGCACACTCCGTCTGGGCGCCGCCGTGTACGCGGCCGGCGTGGTCCTCTGCTACCTGATCCCGACCCCGATCGGTACGAACGTAGAGCGGCTCTCGGAGCTGGCGGCCCCGGCGACGCTGCTCGCGATCATGATGTACCGGACCGAGCGGCGGCAGCAGGAGCAGGAGAGTGAGGAGACCCTCGGGGAGCAGGACGGGAAGGGCCAGGGGGACGACCGTCTCGGGGAAGCCGACGCCGTTCCCCGGCTGCCTCTCCCCTGGTTCACGGCACGGCGGCGCATGGTGGCGCTCGGGCTGGCGATGGCCATCGCCGTGAGCTGGCTGTCCGGCAAGACCCTCGCCGACATCGTCACCAACACCACGGTGCCCGAGTGGGCCGTCAAGACGGACGGCGTCGTGAACGAGCTGAAGCGGCTGGGTGCCGAGGAGACGCGCGTCGAGGTCGTACCGGCCCGCGACCACCGCGAGGCCGCCATCCTCGCCCCGTACATCAACATGGCCCGCGGCTGGAACCGGCAGGCCGACGTCGAGCGGGGCCGGCTCTTCTACGAGGGCCACGCCGGCACCGCCGAGCCCGAGGGCGGCTTCACCCCCGCGGCGTACAAGGCCTGGCTCTCCCAGTGGGCGGTGGGCTTCGTCGTCCTCGTCAACGGCGAACCGGACGGCCCGGCGAAGCTGGAACACGCCCTGGTGACCAGCGGGCCGAGCTATCTCCAGCCGGTCTGGGAGGACGCCAACTGGAAGATCTACCGGGTGAAGAACGCGACCCCGCTGGTCGACAAGCCCGCCTCCGTGATCAGCGCCGACGGCGCCAACATGGTCGTCCGGATGCCGAAGGCCGGCGAGGTGACCGTACGGATCGCGTACTCGCCGTGGCTGTGGGCGGAGAACGGGTGTCTGACGGACGAGGGCGAGTTCACCAAGCTGACCGTCGAGGCGCCCGGTGACATCCGGATCAGCTCCACGTACGGCGGGCCGTCCCGGGAGACGACGTTGCAGTGCGAGAAGGAAGCGGACGCGGACAATTAGCGTCAGACAGACCAAGAGACAAGCGTAGAGACGCAGACGCAGGAAC
>NZ_AEJB01000371.1 GCF_000331005.1 Streptomyces turgidiscabies Car8 | reverse complement strand
GCCCACGAGCCCGGACTCGTAGAAACCGCGCTCCTTGGCCGTCATCGAGCGGGACTCGACCCGTTCGGCGGGCGGCAGCGGCGGGAAGGTGCCGTGCGTGCGGGAGTACGCCATCGACCACGCCTCCGGGACGAGGATCCGCCGGGCCTCCTCCATCGTGGCGGCCACCGCGACCGTCCCTGAGATGACGACGTACGGCTCGCTCGCCCAGGCCGAGGGCCGGAAACCGGCACGGTAGGTGTCGATGCCGCGCAGCATCCGCTCCCGGGAGCGCAGGTCCCCGATGACCATGGGCAGGCCCGCGCGGGCGGCGATCGCCGCGCCCTCGCCCATCGCGAGCACGAAGGGCGGTACCGCGAGCCCTTCGGAGGGGCGGGCGTGCACCCCGGTCGATGAGGTGCCGCCGAACCAGCCGAGCAGCTCGTCGAGCTGGGCCGAGAAGTCCTCGGCCACCTCCTTCTCACGGCCCAGCGCCCGGCGCACCCCGTCGGTGAAGCCCACCGAGCGGCCGAACCCCATGTCGATCCGGCCCGGGAACAGGGACTCCAGGACCCCGAACTGCTCGGCCACGACCAGGGGTTGGTGATTGGGCAGCATGACGCCGCCGGTGCCGACCCGGATCGTACGGGTCGCCCCTGCCACGGCCGCCGCCAGTACGGTGGGCGCGGAACCGGCGACCCCGGGCACGCCGTGGTGCTCGGAGACCCAGAACCGGTGGAAGCCGAGCCGTTCCGCCTCCCGGGCCAGCGCCACCGTGTCCCGCAGGGCCTCGGCATCCGGGCGCCCCTCCCGCGTACGGGACCGGTCGAGCACGGAGAACCGGGTCGCGGACAGCACCGACCCCGACTCCGGCTCCGGGCGTGGTGATCGCACCGGCTGATCTGCTGGGTTCGGCATGGCTGCTCCGGACGTCCTCGGCTGTGACCTTGTCAGCGATCTGCCGGACGCCCGTATTCCTCGCGGTCCACCGGGCACCTGTGGAAGGGTGCAGAACATGTCGACTACACCGGACGGCCGTCCCATACCTCCCGCGAACGCCGACGAACGCGCCATGCTGAGCGCCTGGCTCGACTTCCACCGCGCCACACTCGCCCTCAAGTGCCAGGGCCTCGACGACCACCAGTTACGCCTCGCCTCGGCGGCGCCCTCGGAGATGACACTGCTGGGGCTCGTCCAGCATCTGGCCGAGGTCGAACGGAACTGGTTCCAGCGGGTGTTCGCGGGCCAGGACGTGCCCGCCGTCTACGAAGAGGGCAAGGGCGACGGCTTCACCCTCGTCCCCGGGCGCGGGCTCGACGAGGCGCTGGCCGTCTGGCGGGCGGAGGTCGCACGCGGCCGGGAGCTGGTCGCCGCCGCAAGGTCACTGGACGAGACAGGGCAGCTGTCGGAGGCGGACGCGGCCCTGGCCGGCATCCAGGGGCTCTCCCTGCGCTGGATCATGGTCCACATGATCGAGGAGTACGCCCGCCACAACGGCCACGCCGACCTGCTGCGCGAACTCGTCGACGGGGCCACCGGGGCCTGAGCCCCACAGAGTTCAACACCACCGATCAGCAAGGGGATCCAACATGTCTGCGCCACGCCTGCGGGCGACTCCGCTGCCGGGTATCGGGGTTCAGTACGACCTCGTCACGCGTGAGCAACGGCATCTGTCGGTGGTGGCTCACCGTGACGGCGGCCGTACCGTGAACCTGTACCGGGACGACGATCCGGACTCGTGCGCCCAGTCGCTGCGGCTGACCGCGCCCGAGGCCGCCTCGCTGATCGACGCGCTGAGTCCCTCGCACCACAGCTCCAGCCTGCTGTCCACGACGCCGCTCGGTCTGGTGGCGGAACGGGTGGAGGTGGCCGGCGGCTCGCGCTGGAACGGGCGGGTGCTCGGGGAGACTCGGATGCGCACGGAGACCGGCGCGTCCGTCGTCGCGGTGCTGCGGCGCGCCGAGGCGATACCGTCCCCGACGCCCGACTTCCGGCTGGCCGGCGGCGACGTCATCATCGTGATCGGTACCCGCGAGGGCGTCGACGCCGCCGCGGCGATACTCGGACGGGAGTGACACCGCCATGCACTCCCAGGTCCTGCTGATCGAGTTCGGCGCCGTCATCCTCGCCCTCGGGCTGCTCGGCCGGATGGCCGCCCGGCTCAGCTTCTCCCCGATACCCCTCTATCTGCTCGCCGGTCTCGCCTTCGGCAAGGGCGGCCTGCTGCCGCTCGGCGCGAGCGAGGAGTTCATCGCCACCGGCGCCGAGATCGGCGTCATCCTGCTGCTGCTGATGCTGGGGCTCGAGTACACGGCCAGCGATCTCGTCTCCAACCTCAAGTCCCACTACCCGTCCGGCCTGGTGGACTTCACCCTGAACGCGCTGCCCGGCGCCGCCGCCGCGCTGCTCCTCGGCTGGGGCCCGGTCGCCGCCGTCGTGCTCGCCGGGGTCACCTGGATCTCCTCGTCCGGCGTCATCGCCAAGGTGCTGGGCGACCTGGGCCGGGTCGGCAACCGGGAGACGCCGGTGATCCTCAGCATCCTGGTCCTGGAGGACCTGGCGATGGCGGTCTATCTGCCCATCGTCACCGCGCTGGTGGCCGGTGTCTCGCTCGCCGCCGGCAGTGTGACCCTGGCGATCGCGCTCGGCGCCGCCGGCCTGGTGCTGTTCGTGGCCGTCCGCTTCGGCCGGGTCATCTCCCGCTTCGTCTCCAGCGACGACCCCGAGAAACTCCTGCTGGTCGTCCTCGGTCTGACCATCCTGGTCGCGGGCATCGCCCAGGAGCTCCAGGTGTCCGCCGCCGTAGGGGCGTTCCTCGTCGGGATCGCCCTGTCGGGTGAGGTCGCGGAGGGCGCGCACACGCTTCTCAGCCCGCTCAGGGACCTGTTCGCGGCCATCTTCTTCGTCTTCTTCGGGCTGCACACCGACCCGGCGAGCATCCCGCCCGTGCTGCTGCCGGCCCTCGCCCTGGCCGTCGTCACGGCGGGCACGAAGATCGCCACCGGCTACTGGGCGGCCCGCCGCGCCGGGATCTCGGTCAAGGGTCGCTGGCGGGCGGGCGGTGCGCTGGTGGCCCGCGGCGAGTTCTCCATCGTCATCGCGGGCCTCGCGGTCACCGCGGGCGTCGAGTCCGACCTCGGCCCGCTGGCGACGGCGTACGTCCTGATCCTGGTCGTCCTGGGCCCGCTCACCGCCCGCTGGACCGAGCCCCTGGCGGCTCGCTTCGGCGCGTGGCGAGCTGGGCGGCCCCGCCCGGAGACCCCGGCCACGGCACCGACGGACGAGACGGTGCATCCCACGACCGTCGGCGACTGACAGACGGCGCGCACCGGAGCGGGGACCCTGCTCGTCCCGGGGCTCAGGACGCCTGCGGCGGGAGGGCCCGCACCAGCCCCGACTGGTAGGCGATGACGACCAGTTGGGCCCGGTCGCGGGCGCCCAGCTTCGTCATCGCGCGGTGCACATGGGTGCGGACGGTCAGCGGACTGACGTACAACTTCTCCGCGATCTCGTCGTTCGACCCGCCCTCGGCCGCCAGGCACATCACCTCCCGTTCCCGGGTGGTGAGCGCCGCGAGCGCCTCCGGGGTCGCCAACTGGCTGCCCGGAGCAGGGGAGTTGAGGAAGGTGGTGATGAGGGTGCGGGTGGCGTTGGGGGAGAGGAGGGCCTCGCCTGAGGCCACCGTGCGGATGCCTGCGAGCAGCGCCTCGGCGGTGACGTCCTTGCCGAGGAAACCGCTGGCACCCGCCCGCAGCGCCTGGGCCACGTACTCGTCCGTCTCGAACGTCGTCAGGATCAGCACCCGCGTCTCCGACAGCTCCGGGTCGGCGCAGATCGCGGCGGTGGCGGCCAGGCCGTCGGTGCCGGGCATCCGGATGTCCATGAGAACCACGTCGGGGAGGTGCACGCGGGTCAGCTCGACCGCCTCCCGGCCGTCGGCGGCCTCGCCGAGCACCGTCATGTCGGCCTCGGAGTCGATCAGGATCCGGAACGTCGCCCGGAGCAGGGCCTGGTCGTCGGCGAGCAGGACGCGAATGGTCATGAGGTGCGCTCTTCTTCTTCCGAGGGCTGAGGATAGAGGGGCAGCGCCGTGGAGACCTCGAAACCGCCCTCCGGACGGTGTCCTGCCTCCAGGTCGCCGCCGACCGAGTGGGCGCGCTCCCGCATCCCGATGATCCCGAAGCCGCACGCCGGTGTGGTCGCGGCCGAGCCGGCCGCACCGGCGGGAACCGTGGCGCCGGCGTTGTTGGTGACCGTGATGGTCAGCCGGTCCGCCGAGTACGCGAGCAGCACACAGGCCGTCGCTCCGACGGCGTGCTTGGTGATGTTGGTGAGCGCCTCCTGCACGATCCGGTACGCCGTCAGGTCCACCCCGGGCGACAGCGGGCGCTCCCTGCCCGTGGTGGTGAGGGTGACCCCGAGCCCGGCCGACCGGACCGTGTCGATCAGCTCCGGGAGGCGGAAGAGGCCCGGGGCCGGTTCCAGCGGGGTGTGGAGGTCGTCGGCGTGGCGCAGCAGACCGACGGTGGCCTTGAGCTCGCGCAACGCCGACGAGGTGGTGCCGGTGAGGTCGCCCAGCATCCTGCGGCTCTGCTCGGGGTTGCTGCGGGCGAGATGCGCGGCGGTGGTGGCCTGGGCGTTGGCCAGGGCCAGATGGTGGGCGACGACGTCGTGCAGCTCCCGCGCGATCCGCATCCGCTCCTCGGTGACCCGGTGCCGGGCCTCCTCCTCCCGGGTCCGCTCGGCGTGCTCGGCACGGGTGTGCACGGCGTCCAGATAGGCGCGGCGCATCCGGCGTGCGCTGCCGGCGGCGACCGGGACGAGTACGTAGGCGACGGGGGCGACTGTCTTGAGGACGAGCGGGTGGTCGAGCGGGTCGAGGATCGTGGCCGTGGCCACCAGCATGACGATCATGCCGAGGCAGTGGAGACGGGTCGTGCGCCGGTCGGTGAGGATGGCCAGCCAGTAGACCGCGACCATGGCCGGCGCCAGGATCAGCACGGTGAGGAGATAGCCCAGCGCGCTCGCGGTCATGGCGCAGACCGTGGTCACCATGACGGCCGTACGCGGATGGCTGCGGCTCAGCAGCACGCCCGCGCACGCGCTGACGGCGATGAGCGCGGCGGGCCACAGCTCCTCCCGCTGGTCGACGCCGGGCAGGGTGACCCGGGCGCCGACCATGAAGAGAACGAACAGCGCCACGACGGTCACCGTGTCGACGACACGGGGATGGTCCGCGAGGTGACGCTCGATGTTGATGCTCATCGGTTCTCTCCGGTCGGGGGCGGTGGACCCATGGTCCACGACGGCGCGGCACGACGTCGGACGGGGGCCGCCCGTGTGTCCAGCACGGGCGACCCCCAGGGCGTACGGTCGGATGCCAGACCCGGACCGCCTCCCGGTCTGCCGGTCCGTCCGCCCCGTTCTCGGGTGTGGCCGCCGCCCCCGTGTGGTACTCGCCAAGGTTCCCGGGACCGACCCCCTCCCGTCGTCGTGCGCCTGTCGGCAATCGCGACTACTGAGAACGCAGTAGAGACGCCCCCACAGCTCCTCCGCACGCACGACGGGCGGTACCCCTCGGGTAGGGGTACCGCCCGTCGCGATCGGAGGATGTCCGGGGATCAGGACACGTACGACGCTCCCTGCGCCGTGCTGACCACCGTGTCGGCCGCCGCCTGGGTGAGCAGCCCCGCCGACACCCAGGCCGCCGTCGTCGACCGGACCCGCGTCACCAGCGCGGCCTTGTCCGCGAAGGGAGCCCCCGCCCAGATCTCGTCCAGGAGCGTGGTGCCGTCGGCCTTCGCCGGATCGGCGATCCCCGAGTCGACGTTCCCGAACACGACCTTCGGTTCGGCGCGCCGGACATAGGCGTGCGTCGGGTCCTCGGTCCCCTCGGAGAAGGGGGCGAACTCGGTGCCGTTCAGCGTGTAGTGCAGCGGCTTCCCGCTCACCGGGGTGAGGGAGGGCAGCAGATCGCCCGAGAGCGCCGAGTTGCGGTACAGCCCGACGGACAGATAGCTGGTGCTCGCACTCCGGGCCACCAGGTTCACCGGGCCGTAGAACAGGGTCTGGAGCGACGGGTCGTCGAGCGCCTTCTCGACCCGCAGCCGGAACGGCACACTGATCCGTACGACATCCCCGCTCTGCCAGGTCCGCGACACCGCGAAGTAGCTCCCGGCGACCGGAGTCCCGCTCACCGCCTGCCCGTTGACCGTCACCTGGAACCCGGCCGTCGCCCAGAGGGGCACCCGCAGCCGCAGCGCGAAGGCCGCGCTGCCGCCCCCGATGGTGAGCGTGGTGCCCTGTTCCTTCGGATACTCGGTGGTCTGGGTGACGGTGACGCCCTTCTCGGCCCAGGTCAGGGTGGAGGGGCTGTACAGGTTGACGTACAGGGAGCCGCCGTCGGCCGACTTGAAGTACACCGAGTCCTGGTACTTGGTGGCGCTCTCCATGCCCGTGCCCTCGCAGCAGGTGGTGCCCTGCTTGGGCGTGTAGTCGCGCACATGCCCGGGGTTGAGCCCGATGAAGTAGGTGACGAGCGGCTTCTCGGCGTCGGCCTTGTCCTGCTTGGAGCCGAGCACCTGGTTGTAGAGCGCCCGCTCGTAGTAGTCCATGTACTTCGGGTCCTGCTCGTGGAAGAACAGCGTCCGGCTCAGCTTGAGCAGGTTGTACGCGCAGCAGGTCTCGGCGTTGGTGTCGCTGACCGTCCCCGCGATCACCCCGCGCGCCTTCCAGAACTCGCCCGTGCTGGTGCCGCCGATCCCGTACATGCGCTGCGGGATCACCATGCCCCAGAAGTTCTTCGCGGCGGTCAGATAGCGCGCCTCGCCCGTCGCGTCGTACAGCCGTACGTAGCCGGTGAAGATGGGGATGTGCTGGTTGGCGTGCAGGCCGTTCAGCGTGTCGGTGTTCGCCGCGCACGCGTCGATGAGCGTGTCGAGGTCGAACAGCTTGGCCAGGGCGAGGTGTTCGGCCTTGTTGGTGATCGTGTACAGGTCGACGATGGTCTCGACGATGCCGCCGAACTCACCGCTGGAGAAGATCCCCCACATCCGCTGCAGGGTGGCGTCGGGCAGCTTGGACAGCCGCGAGTACATCCAGTCGCACATGCCGGACGCGAGGTCCAGCGCCCGGGAGTCGTCCGTCGCGAGGTAGGCGTCCAGCAGACCCTTGAGGATCTTGTGCGCCGTGTAGTAGGGCGCCCACACCTTGGTGTAGTCGCCGCTCGTCATCGACTCCAGGGCGATGAACTGCGTCTCCGGGTACGCGGCCAGGAACCCCGGGTGGCTCGGGCCGCCCCAGATGCGGCGCAGGGTGGCGGTCAGTCCGCGCCCGGAGGCGTCGCCGAACGTGCCGCCGGTGGTGGCGGAGAAGTAGTACGAGGCGAGGTTGCCGAGCCCCGCGGAGGAGTTCTTGGCCTCCTTGCTCTGCATCGAGGTGATCTCGGCCTGTGTCAGGGCGCGCGAGTAGACGTTGAACTCGTCGAAGGCGCCCGCGTAGACGGGGTCGCCGGAGAAGTTCGAGCGGCCGAGCCAGTTGTTCGTCAGGGTGCCCAGGACGGACGGGTTGACGGTCATCGCGGTGTTCGTGGCGACGGCGGTGCCGTTGACGTAGAGCGTGCCCGTGGTGCCGGAAATGGTCACCGCGAGGTGGCTCCACTGGTTCAGCGGCAGCGCGGCGGTGCCGTTGAGGGCCTGTTCCCCACCCGGCCCGTTCGTGGTGATCGCGAACCGTGGCACCCCACTGCCGTTGCGGGAGGCCAGGTACATGTACCGGGTGGTGTCGTTGCCGAAGTCGAAGACCCGCTGCCAGTTGGCGTCGTGGGTGGGCTTGACCCAGGTCGACAGGGTGATCGCCGAGGCACCGCCCAGGACGGCCGCCGGCAGGTCCACGTACTGGTAGGAACCCCGCACGTTCTCGTGCGCGCCGCCCCACTTCCCGGTGACGACGAGCATGCGCGGGTCCGTGCGCAGGGCCGCGCGTACATCGGTCAGCGCGCCGACCATGGTCGCGATCCTGTCGGCGTAGGCCTGGTCCCTGGTGCTCGCGTACGCCTGCGACAGCATGCTCAGGAAGTGCCCGGTGTAGTGGCCGCGCAGGTTGCCGTTGGCCTCGCCGTCCAGGCCCTCCCAGCCGCCCGGGGCGACCGCGCCGCCGGTGGAGAGGCCGGCGTTGGCGCGGAACACCTGGAGCAGCCGGTTCACGTCGTAGCCGCGCCCGTGGTCCAGCATCAGCTGGCGCTTGCTCGCGAAGACGCCCTGGCCGAGCGCGACGTCCTTCAGCTCGAAGGGGCGGAGCGTCCAGGCGGACGGCGCGGGCAGGGCGGCCGCCGCCGCCCTGCCGGATCCGGCGTAGGCGAACGCGGGTGCGGCAGCCGCCAGTATCGCGCTCTGGAGGAGAAACCGCCTCGAAAGGTGGGGGGTCACAAGTGCCTCGTCTCTGAGGTGACTGACGACTGACGTAGCTGAGCTCTGAAGTCCCTTGCGGGGCACGGGATGTGGTCCGGCGCGACCTACTCGGCGTAGTACGTCGCGTCCTGCTGGTCCAGCGAGGTGCTCAGCGTCTGGAGCTGGAGGAGGCCGTTGTAGTGCCGGATGTAACGGCCCGGGAAGTTGTACGACTCGAAGGACACCCCGGCCGGGTCGGCGAGGCCCGCCCGCCGGGTGAAGGAGGCGTCGGCCAGGAAGGTGGCGGTGCCGTTGTTCTTCTCGACCCACAGCTCGTAGTTCTTGTGCCGGAGGTAGTAGCCGGGGAAGTTCGCCGACTCCAGCGAGACGGTCCCGGAGCCGGCCAGCCCGGTGACGAACCGGAACTGCGAGTCGGCGAGGTTGGTGACGTTGGCCTCGATCTTCGCCCGGTACTCCCAGTGCCGGATGTACCGGTCCGGGTAGTTGAACGACGAGAAGCGGACCGGGGTGACCCCGTCGGAGACGGGGATGCCGAAGTTCGGGGTGCCGTCCGCGTTCCAGTACAGCTTCTGGTAACGGGTGCGCCGGTTGGGGTCGTTGAGCGGATCGCCGCTGATGTCACGGTAGTTGCGGTCGTGGTAGACGAGGACGTCGGACGTGCCGTCCTCGGAGACCGTGAAGGTGTTGTGGCCCGGCCCGTACTGCCCGGTCGAGGCGTTGCTCGTGAACACCGGCTGCGAACTCTTCGTCCAGGAGGCCGGGTTGAGCAGGTCGGCGGAGGCGGACGCGGTCAGCAGCCCCAGGCAGTAGTTGGCGTCGGTGGCGCTCGCCGAGTACGCCAGGAAGACCTTCCCGTTCCGCTGGATGACGGAGGGGCCCTCGTTGACCGTGTGCCCGATGATCTCCCAGGACAGCGTGGGCCGGGAGATCATCGTCGGAGTGCCGCTGATGGTCCAGGGGTTGGACATCTTCGCGAGGTAGAGGTTGGTGCCGTCGCCGACGGCCGGGTCGTTCTGCGCCCAGCTCAGATAGCGGGTGCCGTTCACCACGAAGGTCGTCGCGTCGAGCGAGAACGTGTCCAGCGGCAGCGCGATACGGCCCTTCTCCGTCCACGTCCCGGTGATCGGGTTGGCGGACGAGGACTCCAGGACCCACGGGCGGATCTTCCAGATGTCGTTCGAGGCGCCGGCCGCGAAGTAGATGTACCACTTGCCGTCGATGAAGTGGATCTCGGGAGCCCAGATGTGGGCGCCCATGTCACCGCTGGCGTGCTTGGTCCAGATGGTCGTCTCGGCGGCGGTCGCCAGACCCTGCAGCGTGGTCGCGCGGCGCAGCACGATCCGGTCGTACGCGGGGACCGTGGCGGTGAAGTAGTAGTAGCCGTCGGTGTGCTTGTAGATGTGCGGGTCGGCCCGCTGCGCGGCGATCGGGTTGGTGAAGGTGACTGCCGGGGAGGCCGGGACGGCGGCGAACGCGGGGGCGCCGACGACGGCCGGTACGGTCACGGCGACGACCAGGGCCGTGCAGGCCTTGAGAAGCGTGCGTCTGCTGGTCGCGTCGTTGCGGCTGCGGTCCACGGCGAGTCTCCTTCGGCGGCCTGTTCCCGGGCCGACATTGTTCGATATATGGAACGACGTGCGGAGGTTCGACCGAAAGATAGGTAAGGGGCGCGAGTGAGTCAATGTTTCCGACAGATCAAATTCCGGTTGACCCCTCACGCCCCTCCGAAGATCGCCTAGAAGCGGGCGCCGATGTTCGTTCCCGCGCGCGGAACAAGGAAGGCGGGCGCGGTCGGCAGCGAACCGTCGGCGCGCCGCCCGCCCGTGATCTCGGCCGGGGCGGTGCTCAGTACCGAGGAGGCGTTCCAAGTGCCGCCCAGATCCCAGGAGTTGCCGGTCGAGACGGTGGCGGAGCCCGGGGCGACGGCACGCCCGTCGGCGAGCGAAAGATCGGCGCTGAGGGTGGCGCGTCCCCCGGAGACGTCGAAGTCGAAGCCGGTGCCCGCGTTCCCGTAGGCGGTACTCCGGTTGATGCCGATGGCACCCGGATTGCCGTTGTCCGTGAAGCCGTGCGCCGCGTTCTTGAACGCGGCCGTGTTGCGCAGGACGTGCGCCACGGCGGGCGCCGGGGAGCCACCGCCCAGCTTGAAGCCGTTGCCGTCGCCCGCGAAGTCGGGGAAGTTCCAGCGGTTGAAGCCGTTGCCGTACGAGACGGTGTTCTCGATCGTGATCGGCGAGGTGAACTTCCAGGCGTCGAAGCCGTCGTCGACGTTGTTCCACAGCCGCGCGCCCCGCACGATGTTGCCGGTCCCGCCGCCCTCCTTGACGGCCAGCCCGTCCGCGCTCTCACCGTTCTTGCGCGGATCGCGGTTGCCGTAACTGTCCAGGTCCAGGATCTGGTTGTTCGCGGAGGCGCCCTGGAGCTGGAACCCGGACTCGTAGTTGTCGTGGGTGACCAGCCGGGCGAAGACGTTGTTGTTGCAGCCGTCGCAGTAGACGCCGTACGGCCCGTTCACGATCTCCAGCCCCGAGATCCGCCAGTACGAGGCCTCCTGGTGGATCGCACCACGCTCGGCGCGCGGGATGCTGCCGCCGACAGGTGTATGACTGGCGGGCAGCCGCTCCCCGTCGACGACGACCCGCTCGCCCGAGTAGGCGCCCAGGGTGATGGGCTGGGAAGCGGTGCCGGAAGCGGCGATGGTGATGTTGTCCGTGAGGGCGTAGGTACCCCCGCGCACGGTGATCGTGTCCCCCGGCTTCGCCAGGTCCACGGCCCGCTGGATGGTCTTCAGGGGGCGCGCGAGAGTACCCGGCGCCGAGTCGTCACCGCCTGTCGCCACCACGAGCGTCGTCGCGGCGGTCGCTCCCGAGGCAGCTCCCACCAGCATCCCCGCTGTCATTAACGCGGTTCCCAGGACCGCCGTTCCCGTCCGGATCGCTGCGTTGCGCATGTACGGCTCCCGCCTCTGCCTCGGCTGTGTCGCCAAGGAGTGGCCGCCGACGCCGTGGAGGTTGCCGGGTCCGGGCGACTGGCTAGGGTCAGGGACCGTGACGCAGAACAGCAGCCCGAGGAGCGGCAGACCGCTCGCCGTGTTCGACCTCGACAACACGCTCGCCGACACCGCGCACCGGCAGCGGTACCTGGAGCGCAGGCCACGCGACTGGGCGGCCTTCTTCGCCGCCGCGCCGCACGACCCGCCGCTCACCGAGGGCGTCGCGCTGGCCCTGGAGAGCGCACGGGAGTGCGAGGTCGTCTACCTCACCGGCCGGCCCGAGCGCTGCCGCCGGGACACGCTCGCCTGGCTCGCCGCGCACGGACTGCCCGAGGGCCGTCTCTGGATGCGGCGAGACGGCGACCGCAGGCCCGCCCGCGGCACCAAGCTGGAGATCCTGCGCCGACTGGCCCAGGGCCGCGAGATCCGCGTCCTGGTGGACGACGACGAACTCGTCTGCCAGGACGCGGAACGGGCCGGCTTCAGCGTCGTACGGGCCCGCTGGACGGCCGAGTCCGGTGCGCTGAAGGAGGCCCAGGAGACCGAGGGCCAGACCTGAGCGAGCGGCCCAGCCCTGCTACTCGCCGTCCTCCAGCCGGAAACCGACCTTCAGGCCGACCTGGTAGTGCTCGACCTGCCCGTCCACGATCTGGCCCCTGACCTGCGTGATCTCGAACCAGTCCAGATTGCGCAGGGTCTGTGAGGCCCGGCTGATGCCGTTGCGGACGGCCTGGTCGACGCCTTCGTGCGAGGTGCCGACGATCTCGGTGACCCGATAGGTGTGGTTCGACATGCGGGTGCTCCTCTTCGCGGAACTGGACGGACTGGACGGACTGGACGGACTGGACGGACTGGGTGGACTGGGTGGACTCGATGTACGGGACTTACTGGCTGTAGCGGATCTTGCCGGTGGCGTTCCACGTTCCACCGTGCCCCATGCGGCGGTGGTTCGCGAGGTGTCGCTAGCGGGCGACGCTCAGCGACAGGGCGAAACGGCCCTGCTCGTCCGTCCACCACCGGGTCGCCTCCAGCCCGGCGGCGGCCAGTTCGGCGCTCACGCCCTCCTTCCGGAACTTCGCCGACACCTCCGTCCGCATCTCCTCGCCCGCCGCGAAGTCCACGGCGAGATCGAGAGCGGGGATCTTCACGGTCTGCTCGGCGAGTGAGCGCAGCCGCATCTCGATCCACTCGTTGTCGGCGTCCCACAGCGCCACATGCGCGAAGGCGTCCGGGTCGAAGTCGGCGCCGAGTTCGCGGTTGACGACACTCAGCACGTTCTTGTTGAACTCGGCCGTCACGCCCGCCGCGTCGTCGTACGCCGGGACCAGCACCGACTCGTCCTTGACCAGGTCGGTGCCGAGCAGCAGCGCGTCGCCGGGCGACAGCAGGGAACGCACCGAGGAGAGGAACGCGGCACGCTCGGGGGGCAGCAGATTGCCGATCGTGCCGCCGAGGAACGCCACCAGCCGGGGCCCGGGCGTGCCCGGCAGCGCCAGACCGCCGGTGAAGTCGGCGATCAGGGCGTGTACGCCGAGGCCGGGCCGCTCGGCGATCAGCGCCTCGCCCGCCTGCCGCAGCGCGCTCTCACTGACGTCGACCGGGACATACGTCTCCAGCCCGGACAGCGCGTCCAGCAGGTGCCGCGTCTTGTCCGACGAGCCGGAGCCCAGCTCGACCAGCGTGCGCGCACCGGTCGCCGCGGCGATCTCCCCGGCGCGGGCGACGAGGATCTCGCGCTCGGCCCGGGTCGGGTAGTACTCGGGCAACTCGGTGATCCGGTCGAAGAGTTCGCTGCCGTGAGCGTCGTAGAACCACTTCGGCGGGAGGGTTTTGGGCGTGCGGGTGAGCCCGTGCAGGACGTCGGCGCGCAGGGCGGCCTCCGTGGCGTCCTCGGGCAGGGTGCGGGTGACCAGGAACGGACTCACGTACGAAGCTCCTCGGGTGGAACGGATGCCAGGTCGCCGCTCAGGTCCTGGAGCGGGGTGAGCCGTACCTCGGTGCGGCTCGCGATGACGAGGGTGCGGTCGGGTACCTCCTGCCAGCGGGGATCGTCGTCGTACGGTTCCGATGCCACGACCGTGCGGGGGCCGGGCCCGGACAGGTGGAAGAGGCTGTCGCCCCAGGTGGTCGCCGCGATCGTCTCGCCGTCGGTGAGCAGCAGGTTGAGCCGGGAGCCGGGGGCCGCCTCGTCGACCTCCAGGACGGTACGGGCCAGCGCCCGTCCGACGCCGTCCCCGGCGTGCAGCCGGTGCAGCACCAGGGCCCAGACGAACGCCGAGTCGGTGCGTGCCTCCATCGACAGCAACTCCTCGCCGGGCAGGGCCTGTACGAGGGGCGCGAGGGATCCCGGCCAGCCCTTGACCGCCCCGTTGTGCCCGAACAGCCAGGCACCGGCCGCGAAGGGCGCCGCGGCGGCCTCCCCGTCGGCGCCGGCCAGCGTCGCGTCCCGTACGGCGGCGAGCAGTGCGGTGGTCCGCACGACCCGGGCGAGGTCGGCGAAGGACTGGTCCGCCCAGACCGGCCCGGCACGCCGGTAGCGGGCCGGTACCGGATCGCCCTCGGCGTACCAGCCGACCCCGAAACCATCGGCGTTGACAGTCCCGTACCGCTGGCGCCGGGGTGCCCACGACTGCCGGTACAGCCCGTGCGGCGGGTCCACCACCACACTGCCGATCGCCTCCGGGGTTCCCAGGAAAGCCAGTTGACGGCACATCAGGCACCGTCCGGGGTGCGGGCGGTGCGGAACCCGGAGAAGATCTGCCGCCGGATCGGATAGTCCCAGTTGCGGAACGTCCCCCGGCAGGCCACCGCGTCCACGGCGAACGAACCGCCGCGCAGCACCTTGTACTCGGGCCCGAAGAACACCTCCGAGTACTCCTTGTACGGGAACATGCTGAACCCCGGGTAGGGGAGGAAGTCGCTCGACGTCCACTCCCACACGTCGCCGATCAACTGCCTCACCCCGAGGGGCGATTCCCCGGCCGGGTAGCTTCCGGCGGGCGCCGGACGCAGATGCCGCTGACCGAGGTTGGCGTGCTCGGGCCCCGGGTCGGCGTCGCCCCACGGGTAGCGCGTCGAGCGGTCGGTTCCCGGGTCGTGCCGCGCGGCCTTCTCCCACTCCGCCTCGGTGGGCAGCCGGCGCCCGGCCCAGCGGGCGTACGCGTCCGCCTCGTACCAGCAGACGTGCACGACGGGCTCGTCGGGCGGCACCACCTCGGTGACCCCGAACCGCCGCCGCAGCCACTGCCCGCCGTCCCGGAACCAGAACTGCGGTGAGTACAGCGAGTTCTGGCGTACATGCGCCCAGCCGTCCGGCGTCCACCAGCGCCGGTCGTCGTAGCCGCCGGCCGCGATGAACGCCTGGTAGGCGCCGTTCGTCACGGGTGTCGTGTCGATGAGGAAGGGCGCCACCTCACGCCGGTGCGCGGGCCGTTCGTTGTCCAGGGACCACGGCTCGGTGGAGGTACCCATCGTGAACGGCCCACCGGGGACCAGGACTTCGGCCGGACCGGTGAACGGGGGAGCGGGCGCCGGGTCGGGGGCCCGGAGAACCGCCGGGCCCGTCCGCAGCTGATGGGTGATCAGCATCGTCTCGTCGTGCTGCTGTTCGTGCTGGGCGATCATCCCGAAGGCGAACCCGGCCCTGGTCAGCTGTGCGCCCGTACCCTCGAACTCGGCGCTCTCCAGTACGTCCAGGGCCCGTCCGCGCACCTCCGCCGCGTACTTACGGGCCTCGGCGGGCGGCAGCAGCGGCAGCGTGGGCCGTTCGGCGCGCGAGTGCTCGAAGGCGTCGTACAGGCCGTCGATCTCGGGCCGCATCGCCTCCCGGCCGGCGACCGCGCGCAGCAGCCACATCTCCTCCTGGTTGCCGATGTGCGCGAGGTCCCACACCAGCGGGGACATCAACGGCGAGTGCTGGGCGGTGAGTTCGGGATCGTCCACGGAAGTGAGGAGCGCGGTCCGCTCCCGCGCGGTGGTGAGCGCCGCGAGAGCACGCTCCCGGAGCACCTCCGGTTCCAGGGCGGGGTCGGTCATGTGCGGAGATCCTTTCCGTACGAGGTTCCGTGCGCGCGGCGGTCCGTGCCGGGCAGGCCGTCGAGCAGGTCGTCGGCGGGGCAACGGCCTCTGACCACATAGCGGTTGAGGAACGCGTCGACGGCCTCGACGACCTCCGCACTCGCGCCGAGCCGGGGCAGGGCCTCCAGCGCGGCCGAGAAACAGACGAGGGCGACTTCCCGCAGCTCTGGATCGCTCATGCCGTAGCGGGCCGCGTCGGTCCACAGCGGATTGTGCGGGGCCGGGAGGGACAGGGTGCGCTCGGCGAGCGGCTTGACCGCCCGGTAGGCCACCTCTGCGGCCTCGGGGTCGTCGAAGAGCGCGGCCGTGACGGCCAGCGGGACGATCCAGCCGTCGTCGCCGGGCTGGGCGTCGATCATGCGCAGTTCGAGATGACCACGCGGCCGGACCGGCGGGAACAGGGTCGTCAGGTGGTAGTCGAGATCCTCCTGGGTCGGCGGCCGGGGCACCCCGGACCGGATCCACTCCCGGAACGTCAGCCCGTCCTCCGGCACGTCCCACGGCCCGCTGTCCCGCCGTATGCACATCACAGGCGCGTCGAGCACCTGGCTGGCCCACGCCTGTCTCGGTTCGGCGTCCAGCGGGGGCGCGCCGGCCCGTCCGGCGCCGATCTCCGTCCACAGCACCTGCCGGGTGGAACGCCAGCCGGTGGGGCTGCGCCGGGCGATCGGGGAGTTGGCGAAGGCGGCCACGAGGACCGCGCCGAGCTGGTGTGCGAGCCACCAGCGCCGTCCGTGCCCGAGGGGGCCGGGTTCCTCGTGACCGGCGTCCAGGCACACCTGCACGGAGGCCGAGGTGCACATCATGGCGCGGCCGGCCGGGCCCGTGAGGTCGAGGCACCGCTCCAGGGCGTCGTAGCGCGGCTCGTGCAGGAAACGCCGGGGCGGGTGCCAGGGATCCTGGCCGATGCCGACGAGGCCGAGACCGTCCTTGCGCAGTACCGCGCGGACGGCGTCCAGATCGGCGGAGACGGACTGGATGCACTCCATCAGGGAGTCGGCGGGCGCGGAGCTGAGCTCCAGCTGGCCGCCGGGTTCGACGGTGAGCGCCGACCTGAGAGGCAGGTTCCGCAGTGCGGCGTAGGCCGCTTCGAGCCGTGCGGGTGACACGGGGAGCCGCGGATCGCGCAGCTCGTGGACGAGCCATTCCACCTCGACCCCGAGGGTGCGGGGCGGTCCGGTCTTGAAGCAGATTCCCCGGACCAGGGCTTCGACCTCGGCCTCGGACAGGGCGGTGCGGCGCTTCGTACAGCCACTTACCGAATCGGACATGTCGGGATCCTCCTGAGATTCCTTCATGTCGCCCGGACCGGCTTCGGATGGGCCGGACAGGCAACACTCGTCCCACCCAAACCCCTCGCGTCGAATCGCACAAGGGTGCACATGGGCACTTTCGGGACGATGGATCTCCGTTTCCATGGTGTTTCCAGGCTGTTCGCCAACCCGGGAAAACTCTGTTGCACAGCACGTCCAGCATCACCCACGATGCCGGTATGAGCACGGCGGGGGAGCGAGTACCAGGCACGGTCATGGCGCACACGGGGGTGGCGCCATGAGCGCCCGCCTGCGCGACCTCGCCCGTGGTACGGAGGAGATCGTCGCGGCCGGTTCCTACCGCGCGTCCGACGGACGCGAGGTGTCACTCGCCGCGGCGATCAAGGCCGCCCGAGCGGGCACCCGCCTCTACGGCCCGGGCCCGCTGGACGTCCCTCCGGCGGCCGCCGCGCCACTGGACACGGCCTTCGAGGTGACCGGCGAGAGCAGCCTGGAGGCCGCCCGCCGGCTCCCCGGCCCGGTGGCGGTCCTGAACTTCTCCTCGGCCCGCAACCCGGGCGGCGGATACCTCAACGGCGCGCAGGCCCAGGAAGAGGCCCTGTGCCGGGCCTCGGCGCTGTACGCCTGCCTGACGGAGGTGCGCGAGTTCTACGACTATCACCGCACCCACCGCGACCCGTTCTACACGGACCGGGTCATCCACTCACCCGGGGTACCGGTCTTCCGCGACGACCGGGGCCGCCTCCTGGACACCCCGTACACAGCGGGCTTCCTGACCTCGGCGGCCCCGAACGCGGGGGTCGTCCGGCGAACGGCGCCCGAACGGGCGGCGGACATCCCCCAGGCCCTGGCCTCCCGCGCGGAAAGGGTCCTGGAAACGGCGGCGACAGAGGGCTACCGCCGCCTGGTGCTGGGCGCCTGGGGCTGCGGAGTCTTCCAGAACGACCCGGCCACGGTGGCGATCACCTTCAGAAACCTGCTGGTGGGCGGCCGCTTCGAGGGCAGATTCGAAAGGATCGTCTTCGCGATCCTGGACCGCACGAGCGGCGAAACGACACGGTCAGCCTTCGAGCGAACGTTCACCTTCTAGGGGCGCGGGGCTGTGACATTTGCGGCTCCGCCGCGCGGGCGCGACAAGCCACAGCGCACCCGCACGCGACGTACGAACCGAACCTCACGCCCACCCATACCGCTCCCGCAACCGCCGCAAAACGGAGTTGAACCGCATCCGGTCCAACGCGCAGGCCTCCCGCCGCATCCCGTCCTCGAACAGCCGCAGCACCCGATCCACGTCCACCCAGGAATCGCGCCCGGTCCGGTCCCACGGCCCGCTCCCGATCGGAACCCACTCCCGATCCCCGTCATGCCGCTTGCTGGACAACTGCACGGCGAGGAACGTCCCGGCGGCCTCACGGGCGACGACCAGCACGGGCCGGTCCTTCCCCCGCCCGTCGTTTTCCTCGAACGGCACCCAGGTCCACACGATCTCCCCGGGATCGGGGTCGCCGTCGTGGGCGGGCGAGTACTCCGTACGCACGCGCCCCACATCGCGAGGGTCGGCCTCGGTGGTGGCGGAGGGGCCGTAGCGGCCCGGGACTTCGGC
>NZ_AEJB01000370.1 GCF_000331005.1 Streptomyces turgidiscabies Car8 | reverse complement strand
CCGCACCCCCGCCCCATCCGACACCCCTCCAGCGCAGGCCCACACCCCCGCCCCGACCGGCACCCCTCCAGCGCAGGCCCCCCACCCCGACCGGCACCCCTCCAACCCAGGCCCACACATCCAGCCCGTCCGGCACCCCTCCAACCCAGGCCCACACATCCAGCCCGTCCGGCGTTTGAGGACAAGGCCCGTCCAGGGCCGGAGGGGGGTCTGGGG
>NZ_AEJB01000369.1 GCF_000331005.1 Streptomyces turgidiscabies Car8 | reverse complement strand
CGCCGGGTACCGGCTGCCCGTCGGGGGCCGGCCCACCCGAGATCGGCCGACCGCCCGTCACCGCCCCGCTCAGCCTCGGCTGACCCGCTGAGATCAGCTCCGACGGGACCAGGACGACGACCCGGGTGCCCCCGAACGACGAGGGCCGTAGCTCGACCGTGAGGCCCAGGTTGGCGGCGAGACGGGCCACGACGTACAGGCCGAGACGGGCGTCGTCGGCGCGGGACATCACGTCCATGCGGGGCGGCGCGGCCATCAGCGCGTTCGCCTCGGCGTACTGCTCGGGGTCCATGCCCATGCCCCGGTCCTCGATCTCGATCGCGATCCCGCGCCCCACCTGGGAGGCGGTCACCTCGACCGGGGTCGGCGGCCGGGAGAACGACACCGCGTTCTCCATGAGCTCCGCGAGAAGGTGGACCATCGGGCCGACCGCCCGCTCCGACAGCCAGGTCTCGCCGTCGGTGTCGATCCGGATACGCCGGTAGTCCTGCACCTCGCCCTGGGCGGAGCGCATGATGTCCAGCAGGAGGACGGGCCTGCGCCAGCGCCGCTGCGGTGTGCCGCTGCCGAGGATGACCAGGTTCTCCTCGTAGCGGCGCAGCCGGGCCGCGAGGTGGTCGAGGTCGAAGAGCCCCTCCAGGACCTCGGGGTCCTCGTGCCGCCGCTGCATCTCGCCGAGACGTTTCAGCTGCATGCCGATCAGCAACTGGGTGCGCCGCGCGATGCGTTGCAGCAGTCGCTCGAAGCCCCGGTACAGCTCGATCTCCCGTACGGCCGTCTCCAGGGCCGAGCCGCGCGCCTCGTTGAGGGCCTGGCCGAGCTGTCCGAGTTCGTCGTCGCCGTGGCGGATCTCGGGCAGTTCGGCGTCGGTGTCGACCTTCTCGCCCTTGCGCAGCCGCTCCACGATGTCGGGCAGCCGCTCCTGGAGTTCGAGCGCCTCGGCACGCAGGCCGAAGATCCGGCGGCGCAGCGTTCCGGTCAGCCGCAGCGAGAGGACCAGCATCAGCACCACGGCCGCCACGCTCACCGCGCTGTTGACGATCATGTGGGTCATCAGGCCGTCGAGTTCGTCCTCGGTGGCGGCGACGAGGTCCTCGGAGTACGCGTTACTGGCCCCCAGCAGCTGCGGGGTGATCCCCGTGACGCTCTGCCGCCACTCCTTGCCGAGCGCGGCGGAGACGGCGGTCCGGTCCTCGGCGCCGGTGCCCTCGGCGTTGAGGATGCTCTGCTCGACCGAGGTCTTCCGCTTCCAGTCGGCGCCGGTCAGCACCGCCCGGTAGGTCTCGGCGCGGGTGTCGGAGAGCTGGGGGACGACCTTGTCGCTGTAGATGTGCTGCTGGCTGCCGATCATCTCGGCGATCTGGAAGCGCTGCTCACCGGTGAGTCTGCCGCTCGCCACTCCGGCGGTGATGACCGCGTCCTCGCGCGAGATCATCTCCTGGCCCCACTGCGCGTCGAGCGCCGGCCGGGTGAGGACGGCCGTCTCGCCGAAGCCGACGTTGCTGAAGTCCTCGAACAGCTCCATGCTCGACGCGATCACGTCGGTGTACGCGTCGAACGTCTGCTGCTGGTAGGTCGACCGCCGGTCCACGGAGTCCCGGTAGCCCGGCAGCTTCTTCAGCCCGCGGGTGACTTCCTGGAAGGGCTCGTCGAGCGCGGTCGGGGCGGCGCCGACCGCGACGAGGTTCCGTACGGACCTGTCGGTGAGTTCGCGCTGACGTGTCAGTTCGGTCCGGTCGGCCTTGGGGTCCGCGAGCATCGCCGCGCTGAGCCGCCGCTCCTCCTGGAGGTTGAAGAAGACGGTGACGAGCGGGGTGCCGAAGCGTTTCGCCTCGTCGTTGCGGTCATGAACGGTCCGCCAGTCGCCGTGGAGGTGGGCCGAGTCCATCGCGCCCAGGGCCACCAGGGCCAGACAGGGCACCAGGGCCAGGACGAGGAGCATGGTCCGGACGGACAACTGGCGCTTCGGAGCCCGGTCCTGCGGCTGCTGCGCCGTGCGTGCGTGGAGTGCCACAGAGGTTCCCGGCCTGTGAGTGCTGACGGACTGTCCGAAAAGAAGTGGTCCGCGCCATGACAGGGGGGAGCCTACCGATTCACGAAATCATCACAACAGTTGTTCCGGTGAATGGGAGCGACTCGTTATCGGCCGAGAAGGCCGATGAAATGGAATCCTTCATACCGGTTTCGCGCATCCCACCGGCCGTTCTCCGCCCAACTGCACGTAAAGGGCGGTGGAAGTCGGGCAGTCGAGGCGTTTGGTGACGGCCTCGGTCACCCGGTACTCCGGCTTCTGCTCGCCCTTCCCGTCGCACGCCGTCTCGCGCACCTCGCCGCGCCCGGCGCTGTACACGCAGTCGCCGACGATCGTGCGCGGGCCTCCGCCGCCGCCGGGGTCGCCGGGGTGCGGAGCCTGAAGGTTGCGCATACAGGCGTAGCCCTGGGGGACGGCCCCGTCTCCGTCCTCGTCGGCGGCCGGCCGCTGTTCGCTGATGTGCAGCACGAAGTCGGTGGTCGCCGGGCACGTCGGACCCTCGGTCACCGTGCCGTCGTACCGGGCCACGACCCGGGCCGCCGCGCGCTCGCTGGTACAGGGCACCTCGGTGAAGCTGGTGATGCCGAAGGAGCTGCACTCGTCGACGGAGAGGAAGACGGTGCCGAAGCCGGTGGGCCGGGGCGACGCCGGCCGCTGGCCGACCACCGTGCCCGCGGCGGCCCCGGAGGCACCCGCCGAAGAGCCGCCCACACCCACTGAAGCGCCCACCGCCCCCTTCCCGTCCTCCGCCGAACCGCCCGACGACAGCCGGCACCCGGTCGCCGTGAACACCGCGACCAGCACCAGCAGCGCGAAGGCGACCACCCGCACGCACACCACTGCGCCGGATCCCGCAGACCCCGTAGGACCCACGGGCTCAGCAGGCCCCACGGACCTCCTGGGCCCCATGGATCCCACGGATCGTTTTCCGTACATCGCATCCCCCCGAGTTCCCCCGCCCAGCCTGGCCCGCGACGCCAGGGTCACGCCGGAAGTTCAGCGGATTTGCGCCTATTGGGGGTGGTGCGCCGGTTGTGCGACGTACGCCGCGTACGCCTCCCTGCCTCCCGCTTCTAGTACGACAGTCCGTGACCGATCGGATACAGCACGCTCGTCGGATCGTCCGGGCGCAGCACCGGCACCGGCAGCTTTCCGCGTGGCCGGACCCGACCCGCGATCACCCGCGCGGCGGCCCGGAGTTCGACGTCGGTCCAGGAGTAGGTGGCCAAGTAGGCCTCTACGTCCGGAAGTTGGGCCACGTCGTAGGGGTTGCGGACGGCGACGCACACCACGGGCCGGCCGGTGGCGAGGAGTTGGGCGACCAGGGTCCGCTGGCTGCTCCCGCCGCTCAGGTTGTATGTCCCGACCACCACCGCGTCCGCCTCCCCGGCGGCGGCTACCGCCCGCGCGATGACGGCGGCCGAGGGGGCGGTGCCGGTCGACAACGCGGTGGCGGTGAAGCCCAGTTCGGTGAGGGCGCCGGCCAGCACGGAGGTGGGCGGCCCGGTGGTACCGGACGGCGAGGCGGGATCGGCTCCGACGACGAGCACCCGCTTGTGGGTCACCCGGGAAAGGGGCAGCAGTTTCCGCTCGTTGACGAGGAGGGTGGTGGTCCGCTCGGCGATCCGGTCGGCGGCCTGGAGATGGCCATGGACACCGACGGCCCGGTCGACCCCGGCACGGGTGACGTACGGACGGCTCAGCAGCCCGAGCCGGTTCTTGAGCCGGAGGATACGCAGGACGGACACGTCGAGCCGGGCCTCGGTCAACTCCCCCTGTCGTACTGCCGTCAGGACGGCGTTCCAGGCGATGTCGATCGACGGCGGGTTGAGCAACTGGTCGACCCCGGCCTTCAGGGCGAGCACCGGAACACGGTCGTCGCCGTACTTCTCCCGTACGCCCTGCATGCCCAGCGAGTCGGTGACCACGACCCCGTCGTAACCGAGTTGCCCGCGCAGGATGCCGGTGAGGATCGGGTGGGAGAGCGTGGCGGGGTCGCCGGAGTCGTCGAGGGCCGGGACCATGATGTGCGCGGTCATGATCGAGTCGATGCCGGCACGGATCGCGGCGCGGAAGGGCGGCGCGTCGACGCTGCTCCACTGCTCGCGCGTGTGCTCGATGACGGGGAAGCCGTAGTGGCTGTCGACGGCGGTGTCGCCGTGCCCCGGGAAGTGCTTGGCGGTGGCGGCGACGGAGGACCGCTGGTACCCCATGACCTGCGCGGCGACGAGCCCGGCGACGGCCTTCGGGTCGGCGCCGAACGACCGTACGCCGATCACCGGATTGGCGGGGTTGACGTTCACGTCGGCCACCGGCGCGTAGTCCTGGCGGATACCGAGGGCGCGCAGTTCGGCGCCGCTGATGCGGGCGGCGGTACGCGCGTCGGTGCGGGAGCCGTTCGCGCCGAGGGCCATGGCCCCGGGGAGGAGGGTGGCGGGCCTGCCGACGCGGGCGACGATCCCGTGCTCCTGGTCGGTGGAGATGAGCACCGGCAGACCACGGCTGAGGGAGAGGGAGGCCTTCTGGATGCCGTTGCTGAGGTCGGCGATCTGATGCGGGTCCCGGGTGTTGTGCGCCCAGGAGAAGTAGATGATCCCGCCGACCCGGTACCTGGCGATGAGCTCGGCCGCCGTCCGTACGCCCAGCTCGGCGAGGTTGGCGTCGATGTCGGCCTGGTCGGGCGCGGTGGCGGAGTGCCCGTAGACCCGCATGACGAACAGCTGGCCGACCTTCTCCTCCAGGGTCATCCCGGAGACGATCCGGCGCAGGCGCGCGTCACTGTCGTACGCATGCGCCTCACCGCCGAGGGCGAGCGCTGCGCCGGTGCCGGCGGTCGCGGCGAGGAGGGCGCGTCTGGAAGGGCTGGTAGTGATCCCGTTCTGCTCAGCTGGGTCGCGCACGAAGGCGCTCCTTCCCTCGTGAAGGAAACTTCCGAGAAGTCACGAATAACCGGGAAGTTTCTTCCAGTCAAGGGTGCGCACCATAACGCGAGATGGCCGAATGCCCCGGAAAGGGGGCCGTCACCGGCGCATCGGAGGGGGCGCGCCGGTGACGGCCGGCTGCCGGCCGCGGGCGGTTTGGAGAGGGTGCGTCAGCGTTCGCAGCCAGCAGCGAGGCCGACACCGCGCAGCGGTGACTCATCCGGCAGTCGTGCCGGTTGGACGGGGCGGGACGGGGACGGGTTCCCGGATCGTGGCCGATTCCGCGAAGTCGGTACGGGGGTGGGTGGCGGGGCTGGCGCGGTCCCTGGGGCCGCGCCCGCCGCGCGAGGGAGCCGGAGCGGCATCCGCCTACCCGCACGTCGGTGCTCCGACACGCGGAATCACGTCAACTATCTCCATTTCCAAGCCAGTTGAGGGATGATCCCAACATTGCCCCGCATACCCTCACGGCAGCCGCGCCTGTCGGGGGGACCGGCCAGGGGGGAAGCCGAGACACAGGAGGCGTGGGATGGCCACGAAGTCAGGACCTCAGCGATACCCCGGTGCCAGCCGGGCGAACTGGTACCAGGACGATCACCCGGGCGACCCGATGCAGGTCAACGTCTTCGTCCTGCACACCACCGAGGGGCGCACCCTGCCCACGTACAGCGGTGGCTCGATGGGGCCCAACCTGACGGCGGTGCCGGACCTCCCCGCGAAGAAGCTGAAATGGTACCGGCGCTTCGACGTAGAGACCTCGTCCCGGGCCCTCGCCAACCAGCGCGGCGGCGTCGAGACCAACACACTCAACGTCACCCAGGTCGAACTGGTCGGCACCTGCGACCCCAAGACCCACAAGAGGTGGACGGCGGCGGGCCAGGAGCACATCCACTGGCCCGACGCCCCCGACTGGGCGCTCAGGTCGGTCGCGCGGTTCCTGGCCTGGATGCACGAGGAGCACGGCGTGGCGCTGGCCGGCCCGAAGTCCTGGCCGGCCTACCCGACCTCGTACGGCGACGGCGGCCAGCGGATGTCCTTCACCGAATGGAAGGCGTTCAAGGGCGTGTGCGGCCACATGCACGTCCCGGAGAACGACCACGGCGACCCCGGCGCGATCGACTTCTCCACGCTCCTGAAGTACGCCAAGGCCGAGCTGGACGTGGACGGCTCCGACGACGAGTCCGCCCCGCCGCAGAGCACACCCAAGCCCAAGGTGCCCGCCTACCCGGGCCGCAAGTACTTCAAGGAGGGCGCCGTCAACGCACACGTCCTCAAGCTCGGCAAGCAGCTCGTCAAGCGGGGCTTCGGCGACCACTACAAGGTCGGCCCGAGCCGCAGCTGGGGGGAGACCGACCGGCTCAACGTCCGGGACTTCCAGAAGTCCCGCAAGGAACTGCGCGGCGACGCGGACGGCTACCCGGGCCCGCTGACCTGGCGCCTCCTCTTCGCGTGACCTCCCCCGCGCCCGAAGGGGCGCGGGGAACTGCGCGACAAGCCACGACGGTGCCGCGGCTCACCCACAACCCCTGGCTCCACCTCCGGCGGAAAACGTACCGTTCATGGTCCATTTCGCGGACGTTCCGGCGCCCGGGGCGCGGGGCGGGCGAGCATAGGGGCATGGCCGTCGTAGAGATTCCCGGTTCCAAGTCCATCACCGCGCGCGCCCTCTTCCTCGCCGCGGCAGCCGACGGGGTCACCACCCTCGTACGCCCCCTGCGCTCGGACGACTCGGAGGGCTTCGCCGAGGGCCTGGTCGGCCTCGGCTACCGGGTCGGGCGGACCCCCGGCGCCTGGCAGATCGACGGCCGCCCGCAGGGCCCCGCGGCCACCGAGGCCGACGTCCACTGCCGCGACGGCGCCACGACCGCCCGCTTCCTCCCCACCCTCGTCGCCGCCGGCCACGGCACCTACCGCTTCGACGCCTCCCCCCAGATGCGCCGCCGCCCGCTCGCCCCCCTCACCCGCGCCCTGCGCGACCTGGGCGTGGACCTGCGGCACGAGGAGGCGGAGGGGCACCACCCGCTGACCGTCGAGGCGGCGGGCGTGGAGGGCGGAAACGTCACCCTCGACGCCGGGCAGTCCTCCCAGTACCTCACCGCGCTGCTCCTCCTGGGCCCCCTGACCCGCAAGGGCCTGCGCATCCACGTCACCGACCTCGTCTCGGCCCCCTACGTGGACATCACCATCGCGATGATGCGGGAGTTCGGGGCGGAGGTACGCCAGGACGGCGACGTCTTCGTGGTCCCGCCCGGCGGCTACCGGGCCACCACCTACGCCGTCGAGCCCGATGCCTCCACCGCCAGCTACTTCTTCGCGGCGGCGGCCCTCACCGGCGGCGAGGTGACGGTCCCGGGCCTCGGCACCGGCGCGCTCCAGGGCGACCTGGGCTTCGTCGACGTACTGCGCCGCATGGGCGCCCGGGTGGAGATCGCCGAGGACCGCACGACGGTCACGGGAACCGGTGAACTCCGGGGCCTGACGGTCAACATGCGGGACATCTCCGACACCATGCCCACCCTGGCGGCGCTCGCCCCCTTCGCGTCCGGCCCCGTACGCATCGAGGACGTGGCCAACACGCGCGTGAAGGAGTGCGACCGCCTGGACGCCTGCGCGGAGAACCTCCGGCGGCTGGGGGTACGGGTGGAGACCGGACCCGACTGGATCGAGATCCACCCCGGCGCGGTCCCTGCCCCCGGCACGGACATCAAGTCGTACGGCGACCACCGCATCGTCATGTCCTTCGCGGTGACCGGCCTGCGCACACCCGGGATCACCTTCGACGACCCGGGGTGCGTACGCAAGACGTTCCCCGGGTTCCACGAGGCGTTCGGAGAGCTGAGGCGGGTACTGGGCTAGGCCGACTCGTTGAGCAGCCGGGCGAGGTGCTCGCGGCCGGCGCCCAGCAGGCACTCCAGGGGCTCGGCGGCCTCGTACCACCGCTTCTCGTACTCCCAGCACAGCCAGCCGTCCCAGCTGTGCCGGGTGAGGACCTCGACGCACTCGGCGAGCGGCAGCACGCCGGCGCCCAGTGCGACCGGGGTGGTGTCCTCGGTCGAGGCGATGTCCTTGACCTGCACGTATCCGAGGTGCGGGGCGAGGGCCAGATAGCTGTCGGTCGGCTGCTCGCCGCCGAGCCAGGTGTGCATGACGTCCCACAGCGCGCCCGCCTGGCGGTGACCGACCGGGCCCAGGACGCGGATCGCGTCGGCGCCGGTGCGGTGCGAGTCGTGGGTCTCCAGCAGGATGCGTACGCCGACGTCGGCCGCGTACTCGGCGGCGCGGCCGAGCCTCCGGGCCGCCGTCGCGTCGGCCTCCTCGGGGCTCTGGTCGGTGCCGCCGCCGGGAAAGACGCGAACGAAGGGGGCCCCGAGGTCGCGGGCCAGGTCGAGGAGCGCGCGGAGTTCGGTGAGCACGGGTTGGTCGTCGCCGGGGGCCGCGACCCGCACGTATCCGGCGAGACCGAGGAGTTCGACGCCGGACGCCTTGAACTCGGCGGCCACATCGGCCCGTTCGGCGAGGCCGAGACCGAGGTTGACGGGTTCTTCGGGGTGCGTGCGCAGTTCGACGCCGTGGTAGCCGTGGGTGGTCGCGAGCCGCAGGACCTCGGTGAGGGGGAGACCGGGCACGCCGAGGGTGGAGAACGCCAGTTTCATATGGGGACCCTATCCGTCGCTCCACTTTTCAGTCGTGCCGTGGAGATCCAGTCGCCAGTCCTGGCCGACCAGGTCCCTGCCGAAGGAGCGGTGGGGCTTCTCGGAGGCGAGGACGAAGCCGTGCCGCTGGTAGATACGGCGGGCGGCGCCGAGCACCTCGTTGGTCCACAGGACGAGGTCGCGGTAGCCGACCTCGCGCGCGAAGCCGATGACGGCGCCGACGAGCCGGTCACCGATGCCGAGCCCGCGCGCCTCCGGCTCGACGAGCAGCAGCCGTAGCCTGGCGGTCCCCGGCGCCTCGTCCCGTACGCACATCACGCACCCGACCGGCCGCCCGTCCAGCTCGGCGATCCACACCCGCTCCAGATGCGGGTCGTGATCCTCGGCGAAGTCGGCGACGATACGGGCGACCAGCCCCTCGTAGTCGGTGTTGAAGCCGTACTCGGCCGCGTAGAGCGCCGCGTTGCGCTGCACGATCCAGCCGAGGTCACCGGGGTCGGGCTCGCGCAGCACGACGTCCTCGCGGCGCGGGGGCCGGTTGTCGGAGAGAAGCGAACGGACCGTGCGCAGGGCGTCCACCAGCCGGGGCCGGTCGGCGGCGGGCACACCGGCGAGCAGCGAGGAGATGGCCTCCGCGGACCGCTCGTTCAACAGCCCGGCGGTCTCCCGCCCCGCCCCGGTGAGCGTGACCCGGCGGCGCCGGGGATCCCGCTCGGAGGGCGCCCGCTCGATCAGCCCGTCCTGCTCGAACTTGTTGAGGATACGGCTCAAGTACCCGGCATCCAGGCGGAGTTCGGCACGGAGATCGGCGGCGTCGGTACGGGCGGAGTGAGCCAGCTCGTAGAGGACACGGGCCTCGGTGAGGGTGTAGGGGGCGTGGAGGTGGGTGCTGTGGTCGAGGGCGCCGATGACGTTCGTGTAGAAGCGGTTGAAGGAACGGATGTCCTGAACGGTCATGGCGTACCTCGGTTTTGGGCACGGATGGTTGACTCGGTCAGAGATGCCCTTCGAGGGTAGGCCGCGCCCGGCCCGCCGTCCACGGGGCCGCCTCCGTCCCGCGCACCCGTGACGCCACGCGTGCGTGCGCGAACTCCAGTTCGTACGCCTGCTGGTGCAGACCGAGACGTGCGGCCAGTGCCACCACAGCCGACAGCGTCGCCGACTCGGCCCGCAGCCACGCGTACGGCGCGTTCGGCAGGCGGGCCGTGAACGCCGCGTCGGGGCCGTTCGCGGCCGCCCCCGGAGTGTGCCGCGCATGTTCGACGGGCGCGCCTGCGTCGAGCCGGCGGATGAGCGTCAGCCAGGCGCGCACCAGCCGTGACAGGGCGGCCAGCTGCTCCTCCGGGGTTTCCTCGTGGTCGGCGCACTCAAGGGCGTACAGCCGCACGAGATCGTGGAAGCGGTAACGCACCTGGCCGCTGGAGTCCACTTTCCCCGACTCCAGCAGATGCGCGTCCGCCAGCCGGTCGACCAGGCGCTGTGCCTCGGGTACGGAGGCCGCCACCAGCGGAGCGGCCACCCAGGGGGCGAAGTCCGGGGACTCCAGCATCCCGAGCCGCCGGAAGACCTGGCGCTGCGGCTCGGGCAGGGACCGGTAACAGGACTCGATGCCGGCCCGTACGTCGAGGTCGCCGCAGGCCAGCTCGTCCAGCCGGGCGTCCTCGTCGGCCAGCCGGTCCGCCAGCACACGCAACGGCCACTGGCTGCGGGCGCCCAGCCGGGACGCCACGGCCCGCACCGCGAGCGGCAGCCCGCCGGACAGCCGGGCCAGCGCCGCCGCCGCCTCGGGTTCGGCTCCCGTCCGGCCGGGACCCGCGAGCCGTCCGAGGAGGGCGGCGGTCTGGTCGGGACCCAGCACGTCCAGACCCAGCCGCTCGGCCTCCGCCAGACCCGGCAGCGCCCGTCGGCCACTGATCAGGACGACACTGCCGCGGCCCGCCCCCGGCAGCAGAGACCGCACCTGCCCTTCGTCGGCGGCGTCGTCCAGGACCACCAGCATCCGCCGGTCGGCGGCCAGGGTGCGGAACGCGGCGGCCCGCTCGGACAGGGATCCCGGCAAATACCCGGCCGTGTAACCGGGTTCCCCCTTGGGGGTGCACCCGGCTCGGTGGGAGTACGGCTGGGCGGGCAGAGGCCCTGCTCCCGGGCCCAGCGCGCGCAGGAACCCCGCGAGAACGTCCGACGGGTCGGCGGCCCGGGCGGGATCGCCGCCACCCAGATCGGCGTACAACTGCCCGTCGGGGAACATCGAGGCCAGCCGGTGCGCGACGTGCAGGACGAGTGCCGTCTTGCCGACCCCGGGCATGCCGTGCACGACACAGACACGGGTGCGCTCCCCGCCGCCGCGCAGCAACGCCTCCAGCCGTGCGGTCTCGGCGGATCGGCCGGTCAAGTGCTCTGGTGAACAGGGGAGTTGGGCCGGCGGGCGAGGTGGGAACGGGCTCGACGGCAGGCTCGGGGCCAGGGCAGGACGGGCTGCCCGCGGGGCTTCGGGCACGGCTTCCGGCGAGGCCTGCGCGGCTGCCTTCCGCTGCTGTGCCCGCCCGGTCCGTGCCTCCGCTTCCGACTCCTGTGACTGCCCGGCCTGCGCGTCTGCTTTCCGCCGCAGTGCCTGCCTGGCCCGCCGTTCGTGTCGCTGCTCGCCGCCGAGCACCGGCGACCCGCAGTCGGCCAGCAGACGTGCGTGCACCTCCCGCAGTTCGCGACCGGGTTCGATGCCCAGTTCGGTACGCAGACGCCAGTCGCCGTCCCGGTACACACGCAGCGCGTCCGCCCGGCGTCCGCAGCGGTCCAGAGCCCGCATGAGGAGGGCCCGGGGCCGTTCCCGTAACGGCTGCTCGGCGACCAGCCGGGTCAGCTCGCCGACGATCTCGGCCCCACCGCCGAGGGTGAGGCGCGACTCCAGTGCGTGTTCCGAGGTGGCCAGCCGAACCTCCTCGAGCCGGTCGGCCTCCGCCTGGAGGGCCGGGCTCGTGGGACTGCCGAGCGCGGGGCCCCGCCACAGTCCGAGGGCGCTCTCGAAGGCTTCCACCGCGGCCCGCCGCTCGCCCAGTGCCGTCGCCGCGCGGCCGCGCTCCACCAGGGCCAGGAAACGCCGGAGGTCCAACTGCCCCTCCTCGGCCTGGAACTGGTAGCCACGGGGCCGGGTCACTATCGTCTCCGGCCCGCCCGACCGGCGCAGCGCCCGTCTGAGCCGTACGACGTACCCCTGCACCAACTTGGCGGCCGACGACGGGGGGTCGTTGCCCCAGATGGCGTCGACGAGCCTGTCGACCGACACCAGACGCCCCGCGTCCACGAGCCCCGCGGTGAGCAGCGCGGTCGGTTTCCGGGGTAACGGCGGCAGCATTCTGCCCTGGCACCAGACCTCGACCGGCCCGAGCACACGGAACTCCAACACTCTTCCCCCAGGGTTTCCGTTCCGCGACCCGCGAGCCGAGCCGCGGGACACCCCCCACCCGAGTTCTCGGTGCCCACGATGCCCTGCGCTACTCGCGTGGCGCCATATGCGTACCGGGTATATGACCGGAACGGTTCGTTCCGGGCGCCTGGTCGGGCGGTCCGAGCCGGAACTGAACCGGAACTCGACCGGGACTGAACCCGGACTGCGCGAGGACTGCGCGAGGACTGCGCGAGGACTGAGCGGGGACTGCACCGCGGTGGCCCAGGGTGAGGTTCTCGGGGCACCGCACAGCACCTGGTACGGAGCTCCGCACGTCAACGGGCCGGACCAGCCCGTGGGTTCACACAACGGAGGAAGAATGGCCATCACTCGATCAGGCTCGAAGACAGGCATCCGCAGCAGGTTCGCCGCAGCACTCGGCGTGGCCGCCCTGGCCGCGACAGCCGGCGCGGTCTTCGCGACCCCTGCCGCCGCGAGCACCAACTGTGCTTCCGGCTACCACTGCGTGATGTGGAGCGGCCTGGGCTCGGCGAAGCACTCGTACTTCAACAGTGACACCAACTTCGCCGGCGACACGTTCAACGAGTACAACGTCAACGGCGCCGGTCAGGGCTCCAGCGTGAACGACAACACCCTGTCGGCCAGCAACAGTTCCACCGGCGGCTACGAGAGCCACTTCTACCGCAACAGCGGCTACAACGGCTTCCTCTTCTGCGTGAACCCCGGCAGCGAGGTCGACGGGCTGCCGAGCAGCCAGGCCAACCTGGCCAGTTCGCTGCAGCTCAGGGGCACGACGAGCATCAGCTGCTACTGACCGTCGACAGCGGGCCGGCGGCTCTGTCGAGAGCCGCCGGCCTGACGTCATGGCACGAGAACGACGTGCACGAAGAGGTGAGGAAGAGGTGGACGGGGTGGCAGGGGTGGACGGGGTGGAAGAGATGACAGCGGTGGCAGCAGTGACAGCAGTGACAGCAGTGACAGCGGTGAAGCGCAGGAGGTCAGTGGCGGTCGGGGTCTCGCTCGTCAGCACGGCGGCACTGGGCCTCGCCGGACTCGCCACGGCTCCAGCAGTGGCCGCCTCCGGCTGCGGCGCGGGACACGTCTGCGTCTACAACGCATCCGGCAGCGTGCACTCGTACTTCAGCAGCGACCCCGATCTCGCGAACGACCTCTACGCCGACGGTTCGGTGGTCAAGAACAACGTCGCGTCCGTGACCAACTCCAGCAGCGGCGGCTACGAGAGCCACTTCTACCGGAACAGCAACTACAACGGCTTCCAGTTCTGCGTGAACCCCGGCAGCGAGGTCGACAACCTGCCGAGCGGCACCGGCAATCGGGTCGGCTCCCTTCTGCTGCGGACGGGGACATCGGTCTCGTGCTACTGACACCGTCGGGCCGCCGATCCCGGTACGCGGCCGTACTCGCACTCACTCTCGCCCTCGTGGCCGGCGTCACCGCCTGGGCGTTCACCGACCGCTCCCCGGCAGCCGCGCCCCCGGCCGGCCGTGCGACGACGTCCCCGGCCGAGCTGAGTGAGCGCCTGCCGTTCTACGCACTGCTCCAGGACCGCGAGGGAACACAGCGGAACATCGTCCTGGCCCAGCGGAAGCTCACCGTCGCGTGCATGGCGAAACGCGGGTTCACCTACAGGCCGGTCGCGATGGTGAGCGCGGCGGCGACGGCCGGCGAGCACGCGACGCCCTTCGGCCCGGAGTCCCTCGCGGACCTGACCCCCGCCGAGCCGCAGGCACCCCCGTCGGAAAAACCCGAGAGCCAGGCGTTCACCCGTGCGCTCTTCGGTGACTCCGAGAACCGGATCTCCGCCAAGGGCAAGCTGGTGACGGTCACCCGGCCCGCCGACGGCTGCCAGGCCGAGGCCGAGAAGCACCTGCTCGGGGACCAGCGTGTGCGCTGGCTGGAACTGCGGATCCAGCTCGGAGAGGGGGACAAGGAGGCCCGGCAGCAGCTGGAGAAGGACCCGGCGTTCCGTGCCGCCAACGCCCGCTGGAGCACGTGCATGCGAGCCGCCGGCTCCGACGCGAAGGATCCGACGAGCCTGCTGTACGGCCTGCCCAGGGGCACCGATCTCGCGAAGAGCCCCGCCGTGCGGGCGGACGTGCGCTGCAAGGACGAGACGGACTACCTGAGCACCGCGTACACCAGGCTCCGCGCGGTCCAGCAGACCTGGCTGAACCGGCACACCGAGGCGCTCACCGCCTGGAACGCACTCCAGCGCAGCCAGGGCGAGATCGCCGGGGAGGTGCTCGGCCTGAGGTGAGGGCGCCGGCCGGTCTCAGGCCCAGAACTCGTTGCTGCGGTCGATGTCCTCGACGCACTCGTCGAGGTCGGTGATCTTGTCGCCGATGATCCGGAACACGATGCCGCCGGACTCGTCGATCCGCCGGCCCTGGCGCTCGGCGGTGAACCGGTGCACGGACACCACATGTCCCCGGCCGTCGACAAGGACGTTCAGCGGCGCGACCCGCACGGTCCCGTCCGTCTCCTCGCCGAGCCGCCGGTACATGTCGATGATCGCGTCCTGCCCTTTGAAGTCCCCGGACAGGGAGTGGCTGCCGGGGACGTGGTGCGTGGCGTCCGCCGCCAGCAGGGTGCGCATGGTCTCCATGTCACCGCGCGAGAAGGCGTCGTAGCCCTTGCGTACGAGGGTTGCGTGCGGGTGCTCAGTCATGATGATCGCCACCTTTCGGGGGTGCGGGCGATGTCCGACCGACGGGGCCCATTGTCCTCGGGTTCGGGGCGGCGCGCAGGTCAGGGGAAGGGCTTTAGCCGCGGTTTGTTGACGAGGGCCGACGGCCCCTGGGACTACTTCGAGTACGACAACCGGCCATCGTCAACCGACAAGCGGCCGGTCACGAGAACGGTCTTCATCGATGACGTACCTGCAGATCGCACTGGGCTTCACGGAGTTCCTCTGCGCGGGGGCCGCGTACTGGCAGCTGCGCGGCCGCAGGGATCCGCTGTTCGTCCCCTTCGCCGCGGTCGTGGCAGCGGCGGGCGTCGCCGTGCCGCTGCTGTTCCCCCTCGGGCATCCCACCTGGTTCTCACTGTCGCTCCAGGCGCTCGCCGTGACCGCACTGCTCCTGATCGCCGCGACAGCTCACAGGCGACCGGACGTGCGCGTCTGAGGACGTCGACCCGGCAGCCTCCGGCGCGCGCCGCACAGGCGAAAGGCGGCCCCGAAGCCCCCGAAGCCGCCGCCCGGCCACACCGCACCCACCTACCGGCGAGGCACCCCCGAAGACCCCCGAACCATCAGCTCCCCCCGAACCGTCGCGATCCCCCCGGGCGGCGGCTCCTCGCGCCCCATGGCGATCCGCCCCGCCCGGGCCCCCGCCTCCGACAACGGCAACCGCACCGTCGTCAGCGAAGGCACCGCGTCCACACTGAACGGCAGATCGTCGAACCCGGCGACCGACACGTCGTCCGGAATCCGCCGCCCCGACTCCCGCAGCGCCGCGCACGCCCCGATCGCGACGGAGTCGTTCGCCGCGACCACGGCCGTCAGCGAAGGGTCCCGGCGGAGCAGCTCCAGCGTGGCCTCGTACCCCGACCGCCGGTCGTACCGCCCGTAGACGGTCCACCGGGGATCCTCCTCGATCCCGTGGACCACCAGTGCCGCCCGGTGTCCCTCCAGCCGGTGCCGGGTCGTCGTCCGTTCCTCCGGGCCCGCGATGTACCCCAGCCGCCGGTGCCCGAGCCCGATCAGATGCTCGGTCAGCTCCTGGCCGCCCCCGCGGTTGTCGAAGGTCAGCGCGATCGCCGAGGTGTCCGGCGCCGGCGGGCGCCCGCACAGCACCACCCTCGTCCCCGCGTCCGCGAGCCGCCGCAGCTTCGCCGACACGGCCGCGAGGTGCGGCTCGTTCTCCACCGCGCCCCCGGTCAGTACGACCGCCGCCGCGCGCTGGCGCTGCAGCAGGGTGAGGTACGTCAGCTCGCGCTCGGGAGAGCCGCCCGTGTTGCACACGACCGCCAGCCGTTCGCCGCCCGCGCGCCCGCCCGGGCCCGAGACCTCCGACTGGATCGCGCTCGCCATGATCCCGAAGAAGGGGTCGGCGATGTCGTTGACGAGAATCCCGACCAGGTCGGAGGTGGCCGCCGCGAGCGCGCTCGCGGGGCCGTTGAGCACGTAGTCCAGGTCGTCCACGGCACGCAGCACCCGCTCGCGGGTCGTCGCGGCCACGGGATAGTTCCCGTTCAGTACGCGCGACACCGTCGCGGGCGAGACCTGCGCGCGGGCCGCCACGTCCGCCAGGGTCACCGTCATCTCGTCGTCCTCCGGTCGCGCATCGTGTCGTCTGTCGCGTTGCTGTAAGTTGTCGTATTTTGCGTCTTCAGGTCCATACCGATGCCGACACTATGACCTTCGGCCCCCGCCGTTCGCCCCCTCGAACAATTCGGCGTCTCTGTGCTCTTGTCCAGACCGCTGCACAGAGGCTAGCTTCTCCCTAGATAGAAAGCGCTTGCTGTAACGCTTGCCAGTAGGGCTGCCGGGGGCTGCTCTCCAACCGGGCGTACGCGGCGCGTACACCGCGTACCCCGCCCCCTGTGGCACCTACGAAGGGAAAGACGTGACACGCAAGACGGTGCGTATCGCCATGAACGGCGTGACCGGGCGCATGGGCTACCGCCAGCACCTGGTCCGCTCGATCCTCGCTCTGCGCGAGCAGGGCGGTCTCGACCTCGGTGACGGTACCGTGCTGTGGCCGGAACCGATCCTGCTCGGCCGCCGTGAGCACGCGCTGAAGGCGCTCGCCGAGCAGCACGGCCTGGACCCGCGGAACGTCTCCACGAACGTGGACGAGGTCCTCGCCGACCCGACCGTCGACATCTACTTCGACGCGCAGGTCACCTCCGCGCGCGAGGAGTCGATCCGCAAGGCGATCGCGGCGGGCAAGCACATCTACACGGAGAAGCCCACCGCCACCGGCCTCGACGGCGCCCTGGAGCTGGCCCGCCTCGCGAACGCGGCCGGTGTCCGCCACGGCGTCGTCCAGGACAAGCTGTTCCTCCCGGGCCTGCTGAAGCTCAAGCGCCTCATCGACGGCGGCTTCTTCGGCCGCATCCTCTCCGTCCGGGGCGAGTTCGGCTACTGGGTCTTCGAGGGCGACTGGCAGAGCGCCCAGCGGCCGAGCTGGAACTATCGCGCCGAGGACGGCGGTGGCATCGTTGTCGACATGTTCCCGCACTGGGAGTACGTGCTGCACGAGCTGTTCGGCCGCGTGAAGACCGTCCAGGCCCTCACCGCCACCCACATCCCGCAGCGCTGGGACGAGAACGGCAAGCCGTACGACGCCACCGCCGACGACGCCGCCTACGGCATCTTCGAGCTGGAGGGCGGCGCCATCGCCCAGTTCAACTCGTCCTGGACCGTCCGGGTCAACCGCGACGAACTGGTGGAGTTCCAGGTCGACGGCACCGAGGGCTCGGCCGTCGCCGGTCTGCGCAACTGCCGCGTGCAGCACCGCAGTTCGACGCCGAAGCCGGTCTGGAACCCGGACATCCCGGCGACCTACTCCTTCCGCGACCAGTGGCAGGAGATCCCGGACAACACCGAGTTCGACAACGGCTTCAAGGCGCAGTGGGAGCTGTTCCTGAAGCACGTCTACGCCGACGCGCCCTACCAGTGGGACCTGCTGGCCGGCGCCCGCGGTGTCCAGCTCGCCGAACTGGGCCTGAAGTCCTCGGCGGAGGGCGTCCGTCTCGACGTACCGGAGATCTCGCTGTGACCATCCAACTCCCGGACACCACAGGGTTGTTGCAGGCTTACGAGCCTCGCGCGACCCCTCTCGCCGTCGCCCCCGGCATCCCCTTCACCTCCCGTACGGTCTACTCGGCGGCCCATGTCGTCGCCGACCCGTACGCGGACGTGTCGCCCGACTCTCCGGCGGTCGTCGACTGGGACGCGACCCTCGCCTTCCGTCGCCATCTGTGGTCCCACGGGCTCGGCGTGGCCGAGGCCATGGACACCGCCCAGCGCGGCATGGGCCTGGACTGGGCCGGCGCGGCGGAACTGATCCGCCGGTCGGCCGCCGAGGCCAGGTCGGAGGGCGGCCTCATCGCCTGCGGGGTCGGCACCGACCAACTCACCGCACCCGGCGCCTCCTTGGCGGACATCCGCAAGGCGTACGAGGAGCAGCTCGCCCTCGTCGAGGAAGCGGGCGCCAAGACGATCCTGATGGCGTCCCGCGCTCTCGCCGCCGCCGCGCAGGGCCCCGAGGACTACCTCGACCTCTACGGCCACCTGCTGCGCCAGTCCGCCGAGCCGGTGATCCTGCACTGGCTCGGCCCGATGTTCGACCCGGCGCTGGAGGGCTACTGGGGGTCGAGCGACCTCGACGCGGCCACCGAGACCTTCCTCGACGTCATCGCCGCCCACCCCGACAAGGTCGACGGCATCAAGGTGTCCCTCCTCGACGCCCAGCGCGAGATCGACATCCGCCGCCGTCTCCCGCAGGGCGTGCGCTGCTACACGGGCGACGACTTCAACTACCCCGAGCTGATCGCGGGCGACGAGCAGGGCTTCAGCCACGCCCTCCTCGGCATCTTCGACCCGCTCGGCCCGCTGGCCGCGCAGGCGGTACGCGTCCTCGACACCGGCAACACGGACGGTTTCCGCGAACTCCTCGACCCCACGGTCGAGTTGTCCCGCCATCTCTTCCAGACGCCCACCCGCTTCTACAAGACGGGCGTGGTGTTCCTGGCGTGGCTGGCCGGTCACCAGTCGCACTTCACCATGGTCGGCGGGCTGCAGTCGGCCCGCTCCCTCCCGCACTTCGCCCGCGCCTACCGACTCGCCGACGGACTGGGCTTGTTCCCGGACCCGAAGCTCGCGGAGGAGCGGATGAAGAACCTGCTGTCCCTGTACGGAGTGGCCCAGTGAGCCCATCGACCGGCGGCACCGCCGATCTCTCGCGCTTCAGCATCAACCAGATGACGGTCAAGCAGCTCAGCCTGCCCGAACTGGTCGACGGCTGCCTGGAGTTGGGCATCCCCGGGGTCGGCCTCTGGCGTGCTCCGGTCCAGGAGTACGGCGTCGAGGCGACGGCGAAACTGCTCCGCGACGCGGGCCTCGCCGTCACCACCCTCTGCCGGGGCGGCTTCTTCACCGCGATCGGCCCGGCGGAGCGCGCGGAGGCCCTGGCCGACAACCGCCGGGCGATCGACGAGGCGGCCACGCTCGGCACGGACACCCTCGTCCTGGTGTCGGGCGGACTGCCTGCCGGTTCGAAGGACCTCCGCGGCGCCCGGGAGCGCATCGCCGACGCGCTCACCGAGCTGGGCCCGTACGCCGAGAAGAACGGCGTACGGCTGGCCATCGAGCCGCTCCACCCCATGTACGCGTCCGACCGCTGCGTGGTCTCGACGCTCACCCAGGCCCTCGACCTGGCGGAGCGGTTCCCCGCCCACCAGGTCGGCGTCGCGGTGGACACGTACCACATCTGGTGGGACGACAACGCGCCCGCGCAGATCGCCCGCGCCGGTGCCGAGGGCCGTATCCACACCTTCCAACTCGCCGACTGGACAACCCCGTTGCCGGAGGGTGTCCTCAACGGCCGTGGTCAGATCGGTGACGGTTCGATCGACATGCGGGAGTGGCGCGGATACGTCGAGGCCGCCGGTTACACCGGTCCCATCGAGGTCGAGCTGTTCAACGACACGCTCTGGGCCAGGGACGGGCGCGAGCTGCTCGCGGAGACGGCGGCACGATTCGTGGAGCACGCGGCGTAGGGACCGAGAAAAATATCCGTCCCGCGTACAACCCTCCCCCTACCTTGCCGGTCGTACTTGTCATCAGGGCTTCTGGAGGGGGATCCGGGGGGATCAGCGGGGGGTTCTGATGCTGGAGGGGAAGACAGAGGGGGTCCCGTCAGTCGAGAGGGAAACCCGTGTACCCCTCGGCGAGGTCGGTCTCCGCCGAGGGGGCGCCGGCGATGCGTTCCAGCCGGGCCAGCTGGAGCCGGTCCTCGAAGGGAGTGGCGTCCGGGGTCCGGTGCAGGAGGGTCGTCATGTCGTACGAGAACCGCTCGGCCTGCCAGACGCGGCGCAGACAGGTCTCGGAGTAGGCGTCGAGCAGTTCCGCCGACCCGGTCTCCTTCTCGTGCGTCAGTGCGCGCGCGAAGGTCACGACGTCACCGACGGCGAGGTTGAGCCCCTTGGCACCGGTGGGCGGCACGATGTGCGCGGCGTCCCCGGCCAGGAACAGGCGTCCGTGGCGCATCGGCTCGTGGACGTAACTCCGCATCGGTGTCACGGACTTCTGGGTGATGGGCCCCCGGTCGAGCTTCCAGCCGTCGGCGGTCTCGAAGCGGCGTTCCAGCTCGTCC
>NZ_AEJB01000368.1 GCF_000331005.1 Streptomyces turgidiscabies Car8 | reverse complement strand
ACCCCGGCCCCCCGGGCCGGACTCCGCTCCGGAATGTCGGCAAAACCGTCTCCTTCCCGACCAATCCACTGTCCGACCTGATCCGGATTACGCGGAGACCGCGATCGCGGACCGCGGATCGTGGAGGCGGGAGGAGAGGCGATGGAGTGGACGTCGAGGGAGGCGTCGGACGGGTCGGGGCGGGTGGCGCGGTACGGGCGGCGGACGGCGGTGGTGGGGTCCGGGGTGGCGGGGCTGACCGCCGCGTACGTCCTGGGGCTGGACCGGCACGTCACCCTGTACGAGGCCGACGACCGGCTCGGCGGGCACGCGCACACCCACGAGCTGACCTCGCCGTACGACGGACGGGTGCACCACGTCGACTCCGGGTTCATCGTGCACAACCGCCGCACCTACCCCCGTCTGCTGCGGCTCTTCGACGAACTCGGTGTCGCCACCCAGGAGTCGGAGATGAGCATGTCGGTGCGGTGCGAGGGGTGCGGACTGGAGTACGCGGGCGCGCGCGGCCCGGGCGGACTGTTCGCCCGGCCCCGGAACCTGCTGCGCGGCCCCTATCTGCGACTGCTGACCGAGGTGCCCGTCTTCTACCGGGCGGCCCGGCGGCTCCTCGCAGAGGAGGAACAGGACTCCCCGCTCACGCTCGGTGAGTTCCTCGACCGGGAGGGCTTCTCCGCCTACTTCCGCGCCCACTTCATGACCCCGGTGGTGTCGGCCGTGTGGTCCTGCGACGCCGGCACCGCCCAGCGGTACCCGGCCGCCTATCTGTTCCGCTTCCTCGAACACCACGGGATGCTCTCGGTGGGCGGCTCCCCGGTGTGGCGCACGGTCACCGGCGGCTCGCGCACCTACGTCGACCGGGTCGCCAAGCACATCGGCGAGATACGGACCGGCGCTCCCGTGCGCGCCGTACGCCGTCACGCCGACGGCGTCGAGGTGACGACCGACGACGGCACCACCGAGCCGTACGACGCCGTGGTGATCGCGGTCCACCCCGACCAGGCGCTGCGGCTGCTGGCCGACGCGACCGGGCTGGAGCGGGAGGTGCTGGGCGCCTTCCGCTACTCCCGCAACACCACGCTTCTGCACACCGACACCAGGATCCTGCCGCGCGCCCCCCGTGCACGCGCCTCCTGGAACTACCTGATGCCGTCGTGCGCGGCGGGCGCCGACCGGGTACGGGTCAGCTACGACATGAGCCGGCTGCAACGCCTCGACGCCGCCGAGACGTTCGTCGTCACCCTGGGCGGGGAGGACCGCGTCGACAAGGAGCGGGTGTTGGCCCGCATGGTGTACGAACACCCGGTCTACACGCCCGAGTCGGTGGCCGCGCAACGGCGGCTTCCCGAACTGGCCAGTACGGTCTGCGCGTTCGCGGGCGCCTATCACGGCTGGGGGTTCCACGAGGACGGCTGCCGCTCCGGCGTCGAGGCCGCCGCCGCGCTGGGAGCACGCTGGTGAATGCCGTGAATGCCGTGAGCGCCGGGAGCGCCGTACCCGCCCTCTACGCCTGCACGATCCGGCATGTGCGGACCACACCCCTGCGCTACACCCTGAAGCACCGCACGTACCTGTGGCTCGTCGACCCGGACCGGCCGCCCCGACTGCCGCTACTGCTGCGCCCGCTGGCCCGGTTCGACCCGCGCGACCACTTCACCGGTGACCTGCCCTCCGTACGCGCCGGACTGGACGCCTTCCTCGCCGGGCACGACGTCCGCCTGGACGGTGGCCGGGTGGTGATGCTGACCCACGCACGCGTGTTCGGGTACGTGTTCAACCCGCTCACCCTGTACTGGTGCCACGGCCCTGACGGTGAGCTGCGCTGTGTGGTCGCGGAGGTGCACAACACCTACGGCGGCCGGCACTGCTACCTGCTGAGCCCGGACGCCGCCGGGGTCGCGCGCACCGGCAAGGAGTTCTACGTCTCCCCGTTCTTCCCGGTCGACGGCGACTACCGCATGCGGCTGCCCGCGCCCGGAGAGCGGCTCGACCTGACCGTACGGCTGGACCGGGACGGCGGCCGGGCGTTCACCGCGACCGTACGCGGCACCCGGCGCGAGGCGAGCCCGGCGGCCCTGTTGCGGCTGGCGCTGCGCCACCCCTGGTCCACCCTCGCCGGGTCGGCCGCGATCCGGTTCCACGGAATACGCCTGTACCTGCGGGGACTGCCCGTCCAGCCCCGCCCCGACCACCGCACCCCGGAGAACGTGACATGAGGACCGCAGAGCCACACCCCGCCCTCCCCGGGCAGGCCCGCGCCGTCGACCCCGCCCGCTGGCCCGACGTCGCCGCCGTGCCCCCGGCGTCGCGCGCCCGGACCGCGGTGACGGCGGCCCTGGTCCGACGGGCGCTCGGCGGGCTGCCGCTCCGGGTGCGGTTCGCGGGCGGCGAGACCGTCGGGCTGGGCGGGCCGCTGCTGGACGTGCGCGACCCGGCCGCCTTCCAGGCCCGCATCGGCACCGGGGGACTGGTCGGGTTCGGCGAGTCCTACATGGCCGGGGAGTGGGACGCCCCCGACCTCGTCGCCACCCTCACCGTGCTCGCCGCCCACGCCGCCGAACTGATCCCGGCTCCGCTGCAACGGCTGCGCGGCCTGTGGGCGCCGCGTCACCCCCAGGACGAGCGCAACACCCCCGACGGCTCCCGCACCAACATCAGCCGTCACTACGACCTGTCCAACGACCTGTTCGCCCTCTTCCTCGACGACACCGTCAGCTACTCCTCCGCGCTCTTCCGGGGATTCCCGGCGAGCTGGGACCTGCTCGCCGCCGCCCAGCACCGCAAGATCGACCGGCTGCTCGACCTCGCCGACGTCGGCGCGGGCACCCGCGTGCTGGAGATCGGCACCGGCTGGGGCGAACTGGCCATCCGGGCCGCCGCGCGCGGCGCCCACGTCACCTCGCTCACCCTCTCCCGGGAACAGCGGGCGCTGGCCCGGGAACGCGCGGACGCGGCGGGGCTCGCCGACCGGATCTCCGTCGAACTGTGCGACTACCGGGAGGCGCGCGGAGACTACGACGCCGTCGTCAGCGTGGAGATGGTCGAGGCGGTCGGCGCCGAGTTCTGGCCGGTGTACTTCCGCACCCTGGACGCGCGGCTCGCCCCGGGCGGCCGGGTGGCGCTCCAGACCATCACCATGCCGCACGACCGGATGCTCGCCACCCGGGACACCTTCACCTGGATCCACAAGTACGTCTTCCCCGGCGGGTTCATCCCGTCCACGCGGGCGATCGAGGACACGGTCCGCGACCACACCGGCCTGCGCCCTGCCCGCCGTGACGGTTTCGGCGCGCACTACGCGGAGACCCTGCGACTGTGGCGGGAGCGGTTCACCGAACGCGCGGACGACGTCGAGGCGCTCGGCTTCGACGAGACGTTCCGCCGCTTGTGGACCTTCTACCTCGCCTACTCCGAGGCCGGGTTCCGCGCCGGCTACCTCGACGTCCAGCAGTACCTCTTCACGAGGGAGCCCTCCGCGACCTCGAGAACCCACCACGAGGGACGGTGAACGGCGTGAACGGATTCCCATGGGGTGCCTTCGCGCAGGGACTCGCCCCGGCCGCCGCCGCGGCCCTCGCCGTCATGCTCGTCACCTTCGCCGCCGCCGTACGCACGGGCCTGCACCGGATCGTGGACGTCGCCTGGGGCATCGGGTTCACGGGGGTGGCCACGGTGAGCCTCGTGGCCTCCGCCGGGGAAGGCGATGTCGTACGACGACTGCTGGTGACCGTACTGACAGCGGTGTGGGGGCTGCGGCTGGCGGCGCACATCGCCCGCCGGGGCCGGGGTCACGGCGAGGACCCGCGCTACGAGGCGATGCTCGCGAAGGCCCCCGGCAACCGGAACCTGTACGCCCTGCGCATGGTCTACCTGCTCCAGGGAGGGCTGGTCTGGCTGGTGTCGCTGCCCGTCCAGGCCGCGCAGTACGTGACCGGACCGCTGTCGCTCCTCGCCTGGGCCGGCGTCGCACTGTGGGCGGTCGGCGTCGGCTTCGAGGCGGTGGGGGACGCGCAGCTGGCCCGGTTCAGGGCCGATCCGGCGAACCGGGGCCAGATCATGGACCGGGGCCTGTGGGCCTGGACCCGGCATCCCAACTACTTCGGGGACTTCTGCGTCTGGTGGGGCCTGTTCCTGCTGGTCTGCGACTCCCCCGAGGCAGCGGCCGTGTCCGTGGTCTCCCCGGTGGTCATGAGCCTGCTGCTGACCCGGGGCAGCGGAAAGCGCCTCCTGGAACGCCACATGGCCGACCGACCCGGCTACGCCGACTACATGGCCCGCACCAGCGGTTTCCTCCCGCGCCCGCCAAGAAGAAAACCGGCGGCCCCGTCGTGACCGGCCGGGTCGGCGAGAATGGGCCACCCGGCCCGAACACCGCCGGTGCGCACGGGCACGTGAACCGAAACTGGGAGAGCGACGGCATGCGGCAGTACGAGACCGGATCCCCCGCCGCGCCCGCGAGTGCGTTGCTGTCGCGCCGGTGTCGGCCTTCGCGGGGTGCCGGGGTCGGTGTGCTGGACGGTGGGCAGGGGGCGGGCCTGTTGTGACTGGATTCTCCGTCGCGCCCGCGAGTGCGTTGCTGACCCGCCGGTGCCCGTCGGCGCCGGGTGCTGCCGTCGTCGTACTGCACGGTGGGCAGGCGGACAGCGACCGACGCGCCCGGCCCTGGCAGCTCGCCGCCCTGCGGATGGATCCCTTCGTACGGGCGGTGACGGCCGCTCTGCCCGGCCAGGACGTCCTCGTCGCCCAGGTCCGTTACCGCCTGCGCGGCTGGAACGGGTCCCGGGCGGACCCGGTGCGCGACACCCACCGGGCGCTGGACGAACTCGCCGAACTGGCCGGACCCGTGCCCATCGTGCTGCTCGGCCACTCCATGGGCGGCCGGGCCGCCCTGCGCGCCGCCGGTCATCCGCAGGTGCGCGGCGTGGTCGCGCTGGCTCCGTGGTGGCCGCCCGGCGAGCCGGTGGAGCAACTGGCGGGCAGACACCTCGTCGCCCTGCACGGCGACCGGGACCGCGTCACCTCGCCCGCCGAATCCGCCGACTGCGTGCGCCGGGCACGGGAGACGGCGGACCGGGCGGGCCTGGCCGTCGTCGGCGGGGGCGACCACCCGATGCTGCGCCGCCACCACTTCTGGCAGGACACGGCCGTGGCCGTCGTCGCCCACATCCTCGACCCCACCGGCTCCCCCGACCCGCTGCCCGCGGACTGCTACGCCCAGGGCTCCGGTCCCGGCCCCGGTGACTTTC
>NZ_AEJB01000367.1 GCF_000331005.1 Streptomyces turgidiscabies Car8 | reverse complement strand
GCCCACGTCCCCCGTCAGCGAGTGCCGACCGCCGCGCGCACGGCCCGTCGGGCCAGTTGGCAGTCGTCGTGCAGCCGCCTCAGCAGCAGCCGCTGTTCCTCGCCGGACGGCGCAGCACCCGGGTGGGCCGGTCCCGGTGCCGCCGGGGTCGACTCGTGCATCGAACGCTGCACGGCCAGTTCGTACGTACGGATCTCGCGCGTCAGTACCAGCATCAGGTTCGCCCCTGCCGTGGCATTACCCGAGGTCGGTCCGGGTCTCAGGTCAGGTCGAACTCCCCTTCCCGGGCCCCCGACACGAACGCGCCCCATTCCGCGGGCGTGAAGATGAGGGAAGGGCTGTGCGGGCGGCCACTGTTGCGCATCGCGATGAACCCCTCGACAAAGGCGATCTGGACATCCCCTCGCCCACTGCTGCCCGACTGCCAGTCGGCGTTGCTGAGGTCCAGCTCCGGCTTGTCCCAGCCCGCGAGCGGGTGCTCCTGGATCGTGCTCTCGGCCACGTCCGTGCTCCTCCCGGTTACCGTCGTCCGCGGCCAGCCTAGCCATCGGCTCCTGCCGCCGACAGGCCACGTGAGGGGGACGCTTCAGGAGGTGGGTGGTTCGCTGCCGACGAGCCACATGGAAAAGAACTGGGAGCCACCGCCGTAGGCGTGCCCGAGGACCCTGCGGGCCCCGTCCACCTGGTGTTCCCCGGCCAGCCCGCGCACCTGAAGGGCTGCTTCCGCGAAGCGGATCATGCCCGAGGCACCGATCGGATTGGTCGACAGGACTCCGCCCGACATGTTGACCGGCAGATCCCCGTCGAGCTCGGTGACCCCGGCCTCGGTGAGCTTCCAGCCCTCGCCCTCGGCGGCGAAGCCGAGGTTCTCCAGCCACATGGGTTCGTACCAGGAGAACGGGACGTACATCTCGACGGCGTCGATGTCCCGGCGCGGGTCGGCGATCCCGGCCTGCCGGTACACGTCGGCCGCGCAGTCCTGGCCCGCCTTGGGCGACACGGCGTCCTTGCCCGCGAAGAGGGTGGGTTCGCTGCGCATCGCGCCACCGTGCAGCCAGGCGGGCCTGCGCGGTGCACGGGCGGCGCCGGCACGGTCGGTGAGGATCATCGCGACGGCACCGTCCGAGGAGGGACAGGTCTCGGAGTAGCGGATCGGGTCCCACAGCATCGGCGAGGCCTGGACCTTCTCCAGCGTGATGTCGTGCTCGTGCAGATGCGCGTAGGGGTTCTTCAGCGCGTTGCGGCGGTCCTTGTACGCGACCAGCGAGCCGACCGTGTCGGGGGCGCCGCTGCGGCGCATGTACGCGCGGACGTGCGGGGCGAAGAAGCCGCCGGCCCCGGCGAGCAGCGGCTGCTGGAAGGGGATCGGCAGGGACAGTCCCCACATGGCGTTCGACTCGGACTGTTTCTCGTAGGCCAGGGTGAGGACGGTGGAGTGGACGCGGGAGCGGACGAGGTTTGTGGCGACGAGGGCGGTGGACCCGCCGACGGAGCCCGCCGTGTGGACGCGCAGCATCGGTTTGCCGGCCGCGCCGAGCGCGTCGGCGAGATACAGCTCGGGCATCATGACGCCCTCGAAGAAGTCGGGCGCCTTGCCGATGACCACGGCGTCGATGTCGGCCCACGTCAACTCGGCGTCGGCCAGGGCGCGTTGGGCCGCTTCCCGCACGAGGCCGGCCATGGACACGTCCCGGCGGGCGGCGACATGCCTGGTCTGGCCGATCCCGACGACCGCCACTGGCTCACTGGACATGACGGGGCTCCCCTTCGAGTACGGCGACCAGGTTCTGCTGGAGGCAGGGCCCGGAGGTGGCGTGGGCGAGGGCCCGGTCGGACTCGCCCCGGTGGATACGAGCGGCGGCCTCGCCGATGCGGATCAGCCCGGCGGCCATGATCGGGTTGGCGGCGAGTGCACCGCCGGAGGGGTTCACGCGGACGTCGTCGCCGAGTCGGAGCGCTTTCCTCAGCACCACCTCCTGCGAGGTGAACGGTGCGTGCAACTCGGCGGTGTCCACGGGCCGTTCGAAGGCGCCGGCCTTCTCGGCGGCGAGCCGTGTCGACGGTGAGTCGGTCAGCTCGCGGACGCCGAGCGAGTGTGCCTCGATGCGGTGGTCGATTCCCCTGATCCAGGCGGGCCGCTCGCACAGTTCTCTGGCGCGTTCACCGGCCGCGAGGATCACGGCGGCGGCCCCGTCGCCGATCGGCGGACAGTCACCGGTACGCAGCGGATGCACGACGTACTCCCCCTGCGGTACCGAACCCCGCAGCTGGGCATGGGAGTTGGCCTGTGCGTCCGCCCGGCTCCGGGCGGCGACGGCGGCGAGCGCGGGCTCGTCGGTGTAGCCCTCGTCGATGAGCGCCTGCGCCTGGAGCGCGGCAAGGGACACCGAGTCCGGCCACAGGGGGGCCACGTAGTACGGGTCGAGCTGCCGGGTCAGTACGTCACGCACCACGCCCGGCGAGGACTTGCCGTAGGAGTACACGAGCGCCGTGTCGGTGTCGCCGGTGAGCAGCTTGGTCCAGGCCTCGTACAGCGCCCATGCCCCGTCCATCTCCACGTGCGACTCGGAGATGGGCGGCCAGGCGCCCACCCCGTCGAGCGCCAGGGTGAAGGAGAAGGCGCGGCCGGCGAGGTAGTCGGAGGAACCGGAGCAGGTGAAGCCGATGTCGCTGGTCTTCAGGCCGGTCCGGTCGAGCACCTCGTGCAGCACCGGCATGAGCATCTCGACCTCGGAGAGCTCCTCGCTGGTGCGCCGGTGATCGGTCTGTGCGAAGGCGACGACGGCGATCTCGCGTGTCACAGTGACTCCTTGTACGTCTCGTAGTCCGCGTCGGGTTCGCCGGTGGGCCGGTAGTGGTCGGGGTAGCGGCCCCCTTCCGTCCACACCGGTTCGACGCGCAGCCCCATCCGGACCTGGTCGTAGGGGATGCCGCCGATCCGGCCGTGCAGGGCGAGGTCGGCGCCGTCGAGGGCGATGTGCGCGTAGACGTAGGGCACTTCGATGTCGAGGTTGCGGGCCTTGATGTTGACGATGCAGTACGTGGTGACCGTGCCGCCGGGGCCCACCTCGACCTGCTCGGCGGTGCCGACACCGCAGGTGGGACACGCACCCCGGGGCGGGACGTACACCTTCCGGCAGGAGGGGCAGCGTTCGCCGACGATCCGCTGTCCGGCGAGGGCGTTGATGTAGGCGGTCTGGGCGCGGCCGGGCGAGTAGGTGTAGTCGAGGCGGGCCTGGGCGACGATGCCGGTGACCATGTCGTCGAACTGCCCGTCGTGGTCTGTCGGCCGGGCTTCAGCGTCGCTGTTGTACGGCTCGAAGCAGGCGATGTCCGTGATGGCGCCGGATCGTTGGGCCGCCCAGCGGACGCGGACACGCATTCCGGTGTGGACGGCGTCGGGTCCGGGCGCGTCGAGGGCGTGCAGCAGGGCCGTGTCGGCGCCGTCGAGCCGGACCAGGACCCAGGCGAAGGGCGTGTCCAGGGGCTGGTCGCGGCGCGGGGCGGGGTTCCAGGCCCAGGTGGTGACGGTGCCGGTGGGGGCGATCTGCACGAGGTCGCGTATCTCGTCGGCGGTCACCGGGTCGTACTCGACGGGCGGGACGAGGACGCGGCCGTCGGTGGCGCGGACGCCGAGGACGACCTGTTCGCGCAGGCCGGTCAGGAAGGCGCTCTGGACGGGGCCCAGGGAGCGGGTGAAGGGGAATTCGACGATCAGGGGCGCTTTGAGGACTTCGGTGGTCATCCCGGGGTGCTCCTTCGCGGGTCAGGCCCGCCGGTAGACGGGTGGGCGCTTCTCGGCGAAGGCACGGGTGCCTTCCTTGGCGTCGGCGGTGTCGAAGACCGGCCAGCCGCGCTTGAGTTCGGCGGCCAGACCTTCGGTCTCCGTCATTTCGGCGGTCTCGTAGACGGAGGCCTTGACGGCCTCCACGGCGAGCGGGCCGCAGGCGTTGATGCGCTCGGCGATCTCCAGGGCCTTGTCCAGGGCGGTTCCGTCGGGGACGACGTGTCCGATCAGACCGATCCCGGCGGCTTCCTGGGCGCTGTAGGGGCGTGCGGTGAGCAGCATCTCCAGGGCGTGGGTGCGCGGGATCTGCCGTTGGAGGCGGACGGTTGAGCCGCCGATCGGGAAGAGGCCCCGTTTGACCTCGAAGAGTCCGAAGGTCGCCGACTCGCCCGCGATCCGGATGTCGGTGCCCTGGATGATCTCGGTGCCGCCGGCGACGCAGTACCCCTCGATTGCGGCGATCACCGGTTTGCGGGGGCGGTGGTGGCGCAGCATCGCCTTCCAGTGCAGATCCGGGTCGGCCTTGAGCCGGTGGCGGTACTGCTCCCCCTCCAGACCGCTCCCGGCCAGGGCCTTCAGGTCCATTCCGGCGCAGAAGGCACCTCCCGCGCCGGTGAGCACGATCGAGCGGACGTCGTCGTCCTCGTCCGCCTCGACCCAGCCGTCGTACAGCCCGACGAGCATCGGCAGCGAGAGCGCGTTCTTGGCTTCCGGCCGGTTGAGCGTGAGGACCAGCGTCGCGTTCTCGCGCCGCACGGTGAGGTGTTCGGTCCCACCCATCGCCCATCTCCCCTCTGAAAACGAGAACAGGTGAAAGAACGAGAACAGGTTGCAGGAGCGGAGGAAGCACTTCAAGGGTTTTCTGACAGGTAGTCAGATTTCTTCGGCGCGGCCCCTTCACAGTTGTCGCGCCCTTTGCTCTGATGACGGCGAGCCGACAACCGCCAGGGATGCCCGGGGTCAGGAGGAGCGGTGGAGTACAACCTTGCCGACCTGTTCGAGTCGGTCGTGGACGTGGTGCCGGACCGTGCGGCGCTCGTGTACCTCGACCATCCCGGTACGGGCGCGGAACGCCGCCTGAGCTACGCGGAGTTGGACGCCGCAGCCAACCGGGTCGCGCATCATCTGATCGACAGCGGGATACGCCCCGGCGAGCATCTGGGACTCCATCTCTACAACGGGGTCGAGTACCTCCAGACCGTGCTGGGGTGCCTGAAGGCGCGGATCGTGCCGGTCAACGTCAACTACCGTTATGTCGAAGAGGAGTTGGTGTACCTCTACCGGGACGCCGACCTCGCCGCCCTGGTGTTCGACGCCGAGTTCACGGAGCGGGTGGCGGCGGCAAAACCGCGGGCCACGTCGTTGCGACAGCTGATCCGCGTGGGCGAACCAGCGCCGGGCGCACCAGAGTTGGAAGCGGTGTCCTTCGCCGATGCCGAGGCCGCCGGATCCCCCGAGCGGGGCTTCGCGGCCCGCTCGGGAGACGACCAGTTCATCATCTACACCGGCGGCACGACCGGCATGCCCAAGGGCGTGATGTGGCGCCAGGAGGACCTGTTCTTCGCCGGGCTCGGAGGCGGCGCCCCCACCGGCGAGCCGGTCAAGTCCCCGCAGGAGCTGGCCGAGCGAGTCGCGGCCGGGGGCGAGGGAATCACCTTCTTCCCCACTCCCCCGCTGATGCACGGCACCTCGACCCTGACCGCGTTCATCGGCTTCAACTTCGGCCAACGCGTCGTGATCCACCGTAAGTTCACGGCCGAGGACGTGCTGCGCACGATAGAGAAGGAGAAGGTCACCAGCGTGTCCCTGGTGGGCGACGCGATGCTGCGTCCACTGATCGACGCCCTCAACGGGCCGATGAAGGGCACCGACTGCTCAGCCCTGTTCAGCGTCTCGTCCTCCGGCGCGATCATGTCGGAGACGGTCCGCGCCGAGTTCCAGGCCCTGGTGCCGAACGTCATGCTGCTCAACAACTTCGGGTCGTCGGAGTCCGGTTTCAACGGTACGGCGACCACAGACTCGGGCCCCGAGCGCGGCTTCCGCATCCGCGTCAACTTCCGGACCCAGGTGGTGGATCCGGCCACCTACGAGCCCGTGCCTCCGGGCGAGGTGGGCCGGGTCGCCCAGTGCGGCCACGTACCGCTCGGCTACTACAACGACCCGCGGAAGACGGCGGAGACCTTCTTCGAGAAGGACGGCGAGCGGTGGGTGCTGCTCGGGGACATGGCGACGGTCGACGAGGAGGGCGTCGTCACCGTCCTGGGCCGGGGCTCGCAGTGCATCAACACCGGGGGCGAGAAGGTGTATCCGGAGGAGGTCGAGCAGGCGCTCAAGTCCCATCCGGACGTGTACGACGCACTGGTGGCCGGCGTCCCGGACGCGAGGTGGGGCAACCATGTGGCCGCGGTGGTGCAGTTGCGGGAGGGGGCGGCGCCGCCGAGCCTGGCGGACGTACAGCAGCACTGCCGTACCCACCTGGCGGGCTACAAGGTCCCCCGGCAGCTGGTGATCACCGAGACGATACGGCGGTCACCCAGCGGCAAGGCGGACTACCGGTGGGCCAAGGAGATGGCGGTGGGAGCGGACCGGTAGGCGGGAGGCCCGCGACCGGCCGGTGGGCCGAACGGGGACGACGGGCGTACTCTGTGCGCGCGGTTGACCCGGGTGTTTGAACGGAGGGTGACGCAGGGCCGTACGCGAGGTCGGCGGCCCTGCCCTGCGAGTCCGGTCCGCCGTGCCATCAGCGAATTCGCACGGAAGGACCCACGGGTGTCGCACCACACGCCCCCTCGTCAACTGCCTGAACCGGACGCGGACGCGCCGGACGGGACCACAGCCGAGGAGGCCTCGCCCGCTCCCGCGGTGAACGACACCGAGCCCGGCGCCCCGGCGGACACGGAACCGACGGACAAGGAACCAGCCGGGCCGACCACGACCGCGAAGGCGGACGAGCCGGGGGCACGCTCCTCGGTGGAGAAGCTGGCCGACGGCGAACAGGACGGGAAGGCGCCCGACGAGGCCGTCGCCGCCCGCGCGGCTTCCGCCGGCGACGGGTCCGCCGAGGCGGCGGCCTCCGACCCCACGTCCACCGACGAACCCGGCCCGGGCAGCGACACTTCCGCTTCCGCCCGCCCCGGCTGGTTCGGCTGGCGCCGTCGCTTCCCCCGCGCCGCGCGCGCCGTGCGGGTGGGTACGAGTGTCCTGGCCGGGGTGATGGTGCTCGCCGCGCTCCTCATACCCAACCGCCTCGACCGGATCACCCCCGGGTCGTTCTTCCGTCTGCCCGTCGAGGCGATCTTCCTCGCGGCCGTCCTGCTCGTCCTGCCGTCGAGGGCACGGCGGATCACGGCAATCGTCCTGGGCGCGTTCCTGGGGCTGTCCACCGTCCTGAAGTGTCTCGACATGGGCTTCTACCAGACCCTGGCCCGGCCGTTCGACCTGGTCTTCGACTGGGTTCTGCTGAACGACGCGGCGGACTTCCTGAAGGACTCGCTCGGTCACTCGGGTGAGGTGCTCGCGGTGATCGGTGTCATCGTCCTGCTGATCGCCGTTCTCGTGGTGAGCGCGCTCGCGGTGGTGCGGCTGGCCGACGCGATGGCCCGGCACCGCCCGGCCGCCGTGCGCAGCACGCTGGTCCTCGGTACCGCGTGGATCGTCTGCTTCACCATGGGCGTGCAGACAGGCGGCGTGACGATCGCGACCAAGGGCTACTCCCAGTACCTCTCCAACAAGGTGCAGTACGTCCGTGACGGCCTCGGGGACGCCGAGGTCTTCGACAAGCAACTCCGCGTCGACGCCTTCGCCAAGACGCCGTCCGACCAGCTGCTGACCGGACTGCGCGGCAAGGACGTGCTGTTCACCTTCGTCGAGAGCTACGGCCGGGTGGCGATCGACGATCCGGCGATGGCACCGGAGATCGACGCGACGCTCAAGGAGGGCGACGCCAGGCTCAAGTCGGCCGGCTTCGCCGCGCGCAGCGGCTGGCTCACGTCACCCGTGACGGGCGCCGGCAGCTGGCTCGCCCACACGACGTTCCTGTCCGGTCTGTGGATCAAGAACCAGCAGCGGTACCGGACCGTGACCACCAGCGACCGCGCCACGCTCACCAGCTACTTCCAGAAGACCGGCGCCTGGCGCACGGTCGGCATCGTCCCGGGTGTCCGGAAGGCCTGGCCAGAGGGCAAGTACTTCGGCCTCGACCACATCTACGACTCCACGCACCTCGGCTACGAGGGCCCGTACTTCAGCTGGACGCCGGTACCGGACCAGTTCAGCCTGGAGTCCTTCCAGAAGCTGGAACACGGCAAGAAGAACCGCGACCCGATCATGGCGGAGATCATCCTGGCCTCCAGCCACAACCCCTGGTCCCCCATCGCCCACACCATCGACTGGGACGACCTCGGGGACGGCACGATCTTCAACAAGATCAAGAAGGAGGGCACCAACCCCACGGAGGTCTGGAAGAGCGCGAAGAGTGTGCGGACCGAGTACCGCAAGGCCATCCAGTACTCCCTGGACAGCCTGACCCAGTGGATGCAGCGCTACGGCGACGACAACACCGTCCTCGTCTTCCTCGGCGACCACCAGCCCGTCCCCATGGTGACGGGGGGCAGCACCAGCAGGGACGTGCCGGTCACGATCGTCGCCCGCGACCCGAAGGTGCTGGACCGCGTCGCCGACTGGGGCTGGACGGAGGGACTCAAGCCCGCGGCCGACGCCCCGGAGTGGAGCATGGACAAGTTCCGGGACCGCTTCATGACGGCGTACGGGTCGAAGAAGCAGTAGTGAGCAGGGCCACCTCGTCCTGGGGGATCGTGCTGCCGGGACCGACCCGGCCCGCGTTCCGCCGTGCGGCGACACTCACCGAATTCCGAAGCAGTACCTCTTGCACGCGTCACGCCCTCCTGGATTACTGATCCAGAACACCTCGACCGAATGATCGGTCGCCCATAACCGTGCCGGCGACCGCGATGTGAGGGAGACGTCCGATGGCGGATGCGACGGAGTGGCTGGACGCGGGCGAACGCCTCGGCCTGGAAGCCCTGCGCACACTTCAGCTGGAGCGGCTGCGGGCCTCGCTGCGCTACGCCTACGACCAGGTGCCCTTCTACCGCGACTCCTTCGACAAGGCGGGCGTACACCCGGACGACTGCCGTTCGCTCGCCGACCTGGCCCTGTTCCCCTTCACCACCAAGTCGGACCTGCGGGACACCTACCCCTACGGGATGTTCGCCGTCCCCCGTGACCAGGTCCGCCGTGTCCACGCGTCGAGCGGCACCACCGGACGCCCCACGGTCGTCGGCTACACGGAGAACGACCTGTCCCTGTGGGCCGACCTGGTGGCCCGTTCGATCCGCGCGGCAGGCGGACGACCGGGCGACACCGTCCATGTGGCCTACGGATACGGCCTGTTCACCGGCGGTCTCGGCGCGCACTACGGCGCCGAACGGCTCGGCTGTACGGTGATCCCCGCGTCCGGCGGTATGACGGCCCGCCAGGTCCAGCTGATCCAGGATCTGAAGCCGGACATCATCATGGTGACCCCTTCCTACCTCCTGACGATCCTCGACGAGTTCGAGAAGCAGGGCGTCGATCCCCGGGGTACTTCCCTACGGGTCGGCATCTTCGGCGCCGAGCCGTGGACCGAGCGGATGCGTGAGGAGATCGAGGAGCGGTTCGCGATCGACGCGGTCGACATATACGGCCTGTCGGAGGTGATCGGACCGGGGGTCGCCCAGGAGTGCGTGGAGACCAAGGACGGGCTCCATGTGTGGGAGGACCACTTCTTCCCCGAGGTCGTCGACCCGATCACGGGTGAGGTGCTGCCGGAGGGAGCGAAGGGAGAACTGGTGTTCACCTCACTCACCAAGGAGGCGATGCCGGTGATCCGCTACCGCACCCGGGACCTGACACGTCTGCTGCCCGGTACGGCCCGCGTCTTCCGGCGGATGGAGAAGGTCACCGGGCGCAGCGACGACATGCTGATCGTGCGCGGAGTGAACCTCTTCCCCACCCAGATCGAGGAGATCGTGCTGCGCACGCCGGGCGTCGCACCCCACTTCCAGCTCCGCCTGACCCGCGAGTCCCGCCTCGACCTCCTCACCGTCCGGGCCGAGGCCCGTCCCGGTGCCACCCCCGAGATCCGGGACGCGGCGGCCCTGGCCATCGCGACGGCGGTGAAGGACGGCATCGGGGTCTCGGCCGCGGTCGAGATCGTCGAGCCGGAGTCGCTGGAACGGTCGGTGGGGAAGATCAGGCGGGTGGTGGACCTCAGGAGTCGCTGAGCCCGGTCGGCATTGAGGGCTGACAGGAGAACTGCCTCGCAGAACTGGCAGCAGAACCGCCAGTTCAGGGGCGGTTGTCAGTGGTCGGTCCTAGGGTGGGTGACGAGTTCTGATTCGCGCCGAGGAGACGAAGAGGTTCCCATGACGACCCTGCCCGACCGCCCGAACAGCGCGCTGCTCATCATCGACGTCCAGAACCAGGTGGTGGACGGCGCCCACAACCGCGACGAGGTACTTGCGAACATCAACACCCTCGTCGACAGGGCCCGCGCGGCGGGCGCGCCCGTGGTGTGGGTGCAGCACTCCAGCGACGAGCTGAAAGCGGGCAGCGAGAACTGGGAGTACGTGCCGGAACTGGTCCGCCTCGACACCGAGCCCGTCGTACACAAGAAGTACGGCGACTCCTTCGAGGCCACCGATCTGGAGGACGTGCTCGCCGAGCACGCGGTCGGACGGCTGGTCGTCACGGGCGCCCAGACCGACGCGTGTGTCCGCTCCACCCTGCACGGCGGGATGGTGCGCGGTTACGACGTGACGCTCGTCGGCGACGCCCACACCACGCAGGACCTCACGAAGTACGGCGCTCCGAAGCCGGCCGAGGTGATCGCCCACACCAACCTCTACTGGCAGTACCAGACCGCCCCCGGCCGCAGCGCCGGGACGGTCAGCACCGCGGAGGCGACCTTCACCGCCGCGGGTGACGAGGGCTGACCGTCAGGAACCGGCGAACCGGTCCCTCAGCTCCCGCTTGAGGATCTTCCCGCTCGCGTTGCGCGGCAGCTCGTCCACGAACACGACCCGCTTCGGTGCCTTGAAGTGGGCGAGCTGCTCGCGGGCGTGGGCGATGAGTTCGGCCTCCGTCACCTCGCCCCGGGGGACGACGACCGCCGTGACCGCCTCGATCCAGCGCTCGTCGGGAAGGCCGACGACGGCCACCTCGGCGACCGCCTCATGGGTGTACAGGGCGTCCTCGACCTGGCGTGAGGCGATCAGTACGCCACCGGAGTTGATGACGTCCTTCACCCGGTCGACGACGGTGTAGTAGCCGTCGGCGTCGCGGACGACCAGGTCGCCGGAGTGGAACCAGCCGTCCCGGAAGGCGGCGCTCGTCTCCTCGGGCTTGTCCCAGTAGCCCTCGCACAATTGCGGGGATCGGTAGACGACTTCGCCGGGCGTGCCGTCGGGCACGTCCTCGCCGTTCTCGTCGACCACCCGTGCGTCCACGAACAGCACCGGGCGTCCGCAGGAGTCCAGTCGGCCCTTGTGCTCGAAGGGCCCGAGCACCATGGAGAGGGGCCCGATCTCGCTCTGCCCGAAGCAGTTGTAGAAGGCGAGCTTCGGGAGTCGCTCGCGCAGCCGCTCCAGCACGGGAACCGGCATGATCGAAGCGCCGTAGTACGCCTTGCGCAGTCCGCTCAGGTCGCGGGTGGCGAAGTCGGGGCGTCCTGCGAGGCCGATCCACACGGTCGGCGGCGCGAACAGGCTGTCCGCGCGGCCGGACTCGACGAGGTCGAGGATCGTGTCGCCGTCCGGGGCGTCGAGAATGATGTTCGGGGCGCCCACCGCGAGATACGGCAGCAGGAACACATGCATCTGCGCCGAGTGGTAGAGGGGCAGCGAGTGCACGGGCCGGTCGCCGGGGCTCAGGTCCAGGGCGGCGATCGCGCTCAGGTACTCGTGCACCAGGGAGCGGTGGGTCATCATCGCGCCCTTCGGCAGCGCGGTGGTCCCGGACGTGTACAGCAGTTGCACCAGGTCCTCGGTGCGTCTCTCGGCACCGTCGTAGGGCGCGGTGTCGGCCAGCCGTGCCAGCAGGGAGTCGTCGGCGTCCCGCAGCGGCAGGGTCCGTACGCCGTCGGGGAGCCGGTCGGCGAGGTCCGGGTCGGTCAGGACCAGGGTGCTGCCGGACTGCTCCACGATGTAGGTGAGGTCGTCGCCGGTCAGGTTCTGGTTGACCGGGACGTGCACGAGTCCGGCGCGGGCGCAGGCGAGGAAGGCGATCAGATAGGCGTCCGAGTTGTGGCCGTAGGCGCCGACCCGGTCACCCGGCGCCAGCCCCTCGGCCCGCAGTACGCCCGCCGCGCGGGAGACGGCCTCGTCGAGTTCCTCGTACGTCCAGACACGCTCGCGGTACTCGACCGCCAGCCGCGCCGGAACCCGCTGGGCGCTCCGTCGCAGCACCCCGTCAACCGTGCTCCCGTATTGCTGCGTCATAGCTCATGATCCTCGTTCCGTCACCGAACGAGGTCAAGCACCGACGGGGGTCAGGGAACATACCCGTTGGTACGCTCAACCGCCCCTTCCCTCAATGACGTTGGGAGGCACGATGCGCACCCGTTTGAGACGGCTGGTCGTCACGGCCGCCGCATTACTCACCGCCACGACAGCACTGCCGGCCGCCACGGCGCAGAGCGGGCCGTCACAGGCACCACAGGCGTCACAGCGACATCCCTCCGGCGGCGGGCTCTCCGCCGTGATCCGCTACACCGAGTACGGCATCCCGCACATCGTCGCGAAGGACTACGCGAACCTCGGCTTCGGCAGCGGCTGGGCTCAGGCCGCCGACCAGGTGTGTGTGCTCGCTGACGGTTTCGTGACGCTGCGCGGCGACCGCTCGCGCTGGTTCGGACCCGACGCTACGACCGACTTCTCACTCTCCGACGCCTCCGACAACCTCTCCAGCGACCTGTACTTCCGGGGCGTGCGGGATGCCGGGACCGTCGAGCAACTCCTTGCGCGGCCCGCGCCGCAGGGCCCGAGCCGGGCCGTCAAGGACCTGATGAACGGTTGGGCCGCCGGCTACAACGCCTGGCTGAAGCAGAACCGGGTCAAGGACCCGGCGTGTGCGGGCGCCGCCTGGGTCAGGCCGGTGACCGGCGTCGACGTGGCCACCCGGGCGTACGCCCTCGCGGTACTCGGCGGACAGGGCGGCCTCGCGGACGCGATCACCGGAGCGCAGCCGCCCGCCGCGCCGGCCTCCGCGTCCTCCGCCACGGCCGCCGCGGGTTCCTCCCTGCCGACCGCGTCCGCCGCCGCCGAGGGCGCGCGCGAGCTGTTCGACATCTCCGACATGGGTTCCAACGCCGTGGCGTTCAACGGCAGCACGACGGCGGGCGGCCGTGGCCTGCTGCTCGGCAACCCGCACTACCCGTGGCAGGGCGGACGCCGGTTCTGGCAGTCCCAGCAGACGATCCCCGGTGAACTGAACGTCGCGGGCGGGTCGTTGCTCGGCTCGCCGACGATCTCCATCGGCTACAACGCGAACGTGGCGTGGAGCCACACCGTGTCCACCGGTGTGCCGCTCAGCCTGCACCAGCTGAAGCTGGACCCCGCCGACCCGACCACCTATCTGGTCGACGGCAAGCCGGAGCGGATGACACGCCGGGCGGTGACCGTCCCGGTGAAGGACGGCGCGCCGGTGACCCGCACCCAGTGGTGGACCCGCTACGGCCCCGTCGTCCTCTCCCCCGACGCGGGGCTCCCACTGCCCTGGACCACGACGACGGCCTACGCCCTCAACGATCCGAACGCCGCGAACCTGCGCTTCTACGACACCTCGCTCGGCTTCAGCAAGGCACGCAGTACGGACGACGTCCTCAACTCCCTCGACCGGCACCAGGGCATCCCCTGGGTGAACACCGTCGCAGCCGACCGTACGGGCCACTCCCTGTTCGCCCAGTCGCAGGTACTCCCCCGGATCACCGACGAGTTGGCCGCCGCATGTTCGACGCCTCTCGGCAAGGTCCTCTATCCGGCGGCGGGCGTCGCGGTCCTCGACGGCTCCCGCACCGACTGCGCCGTCGGCGACGACCCGGACGCCGTGGCGCCCGGAATCTTCGGCCCCTCACGGATGCCGACGCTGAAGAACACGCCGTACGTCGAGAACTCCAACGACAGCGCGTGGCTGACCAACCTGGACCAGCCGATCACCGGCTACGAGCGGATCTTCGGCTCGGTGCGCACAGCCGCCTCACCGCGTACCCGTGGTGCCGTCGCCGATGTGGCGGCGATGGCGGCCAAGGGCAGGCTGACGGTCGCGGATCTCCAGCGGCAGCAGTTCGCGAACCGTTCGACATCGGGCGCACTGGCCGCCGGTGACGCTGCCCGCGCCTGCGCGGCACTTCCGGGCGGAACGGCAACCGGCAGCGCCGGTACGGCGGTTGACGTCAGTCAGGCGTGCGGTGTGCTGGCGTCCTGGGACCGCACCATGAACAGTGACAGCCAGGGTGCGCTGCTCTTCGACCGGTTCTGGCGCAAGCTGCTCGGCGCCGTGCCGTCCGCGCAGCGCTGGAAGGTGCCGTTCTCGGCGGCGGACCCGGTCGGTACCCCCAACACGCTCAACACGGACGCGCCGGGCTTCACCAAGGCCCTCGCCGACGCGGTGACGGAGCTGCGCGCGGCGGACATCCCGCTCAACGCCCGGCTCGGGGACCACCAGTACGTCGTACGGAAGGGTCAGCGCCTGCCGGTCGGCGGCGGGACCGAGTCCCTGGGCGTGTGGAACAAGATCGAGCCGGTGTGGGACACGGCGAACGGCGGCTACCGGGACAACGCGTTCGGCTCCAGCCATATCCAGGCCGTGGGCTGGGACGGCAGCCGCTGCCCGGTGGCCCGCACGCTGCTGACGTACTCCCAGTCGTCGAATCCGGACTCGTCGCACTTCGCGGACCAGACGCGGCTGTTCTCGGCCGAGAAGTGGGTCAGCGCGAGGTTCTGCGAGAAGGACATCCTGTCGTCGCCCGCGCTGCGGGTGATCCGGGTGCGCGGCTGACGTCCTGATGGT
>NZ_AEJB01000366.1 GCF_000331005.1 Streptomyces turgidiscabies Car8 | reverse complement strand
ACCCCCAGCCACCATGTCCACATGACGGCCTCCACCCAGCCCCCTTCCAAGCCCCCCACCCCCTCCCGCCCCTCCCGAGCCACCTCCTTCAACGCAGCAGCAGCCCAATACGCCCAGAACCGCCCCTCCTACCCACCCGCCCTCCTGGACGCCGTGGAACACCTGGCCGCCCACCCCCTCACCGGCTCCCGCGTCGCAGACATCGGCGCCGGCACCGGCATATCCACCGCCCTCCTCCACGCCCGCGGCGCCCACGTGATCGCCGTGGAACCCGGCGACGGCATGGCAGCCCAGTTCCGCCGCACCCTCCCCGACGTGCCGATCGTCCGAGGCAACGGCAACGCCCTCCCCCTGGCCGACGCCTCCGTCGACTTCCTCACCTACGCCCAGTCCTGGCACTGGACCGACCCGGACCTCGCCGTCCCGGAAGCCCTCCGCGTCCTGCGCCCGGGCGGCGCACTCGCCCTGTGGTGGAACACCTACGCCATGGACATCCCCTGGATCGCCGCCCAGGCGAACCGCATCGAGTACTTCTTCGGCGTCGACATGGTCGTGGAGAAGAACGGCGCCTCCCGCCGCGCCGCCGACGCCTCGGGCCGCCTCGACTTCGCCCGCCGCGAGCTCCGCTGGAGCCGGCACGTCCCGATCGACACCCACCTGGCCAACATCGGCAGCCACTCGGTCTTCCTGATCCACGACAAGGAGGCCGTCGCCGCGTTCCTGGCAGAGGAACGGAACCTCCTCCTCAAGCTCTTCCCGGCCGAAACGGTCGAGGAGACCTACGACGTAGACCTCCTGGTAGCCAAAACCGCAACCACCTGACACCCCTGCCCCCCCCCACCACCCGATCCCTCCCCCCCTCTCT
>NZ_AEJB01000365.1 GCF_000331005.1 Streptomyces turgidiscabies Car8 | reverse complement strand
GGGAGTTCGGTGTAGGAGCCGAGGCGAAGGCGGGGTTCTGTTTGCGGATCTCGATCATGCGGCGGGTCCAGTGCAGGAGCGAGGAGGGGGAGGACATGGAGGCTTCGACGTTGGTGACCTGGTAGCCGTAGACGGGGTCCATGATCGTGGGCAGGACGAGGCGTCCGGGGTCGCAGGAGGAGAAGCCGGCGTTGCGGTCGGGGGTCCATTGCATGGGGGTGCGGACGGCGTCGCGGTCGCCGAGCCAGATGTTGTCGCCCATGCCGATCTCGTCGCCGTAGTAGAGGATCGGCGAGCCGGGGAGGGACAGCAGGAGGGCGGTGAAGAGTTCGATCTGGTTGCGGTCGTTGTCGAGGAGGGGGGCCAGACGGCGTCGGATGCCGATGTTGGCGCGCATGCGGGGGTCTTTGGCGTATTCGGCCCACATGTAGTCGCGTTCTTCGTCGGTGACCATTTCGAGGGTGAGCTCGTCGTGGTTGCGCAGGAAGATGCCCCATTGGCAGTTGTTGGGGATGGCGGGGGTCTTGGCGAGGATTTCGGAGACCGGGTAGCGCGATTCGCGCCTGACTGCCATGAAGATGCGGGGCATGACGGGGAAGTGGAATGCCATGTGGCATTCGTCGCCGCCGCTGGCGAAGTCGCCGAAGTAGTCGACGACGTCTTCGGGCCACTGGTTGGCTTCTGCGAGGAGGACGGTGTCGGGGTAGTGGTCGTCGATTTCTTTGCGGACGTGTTTGAGGAATTGGTGGGTGGCGGGGAGGTTTTCGCAGTTGGTGCCTTCGGCTTGGTAGAGGTAGGGGACGGCGTCGAGGCGGAAGCCGTCGATGCCGAGGTCGAGCCAGAATTTGAGGGCGGAGAGGATTTCTTCCTGGACTGCGGGGTTTTCGTAGTTGAGGTCGGGTTGGTGGGAGAAGAAGCGGTGCCAGTAGTACTGTTTGCGGACGGGGTCGAAGGTCCAGTTGGAGGCTTCGGTGTCGACGAAGATGATGCGGGCTTCTGGGTATTGTTCGTCTTTGTCGGCCCAGACGTAGTAGTCGCCGTAGGGGCCTTGGGGGTTGTTTCTTGATTCCTGGAACCAGGGGTGTTGGTCGCTGGTGTGGTTCATGACGAAGTCGATGATGACGCGCATGCCGCGTTGGTGGGCGGCGTCGACGAATTCGACGAAGTCGGCGAGGTCGCCGAATTCGGGGAGGACGGCGGTGTAGTCGGAGACGTCGTAGCCGCCGTCCCTCAACGGTGATTTGAAGAAGGGGGGGAGCCAGAGGCAGTCGATGCCGAGCCATTGGAGGTAGTCGAGTTTGGCGGTGAGGCCTTTGAGTCGCCGATGCCGTCGCCGTTGCTGTC
>NZ_AEJB01000364.1 GCF_000331005.1 Streptomyces turgidiscabies Car8 | reverse complement strand
GAACAGCACCCGGCCCGGTCCCTCGGCGAGCACCCCGAGGACGAACCCGCTGAGGGTCACGACGTTGACGAGGACCGGCATCAGCGGGTGGTAGCCCTTGCCCAGCAGGGCGTGGGCGCGGAGGTAGTCGGCGCGGTCCATGACCGCCATGGCGGGGGCCACACTGACCAGAACCGCCACGAAGATGCCCGTGACGGTTCCCGTTCCGATGAGCACGACCCCGGTCAGTACTTCCTTGAGCATCACGACTCCCGGTCCGTGGTGGATGTACCGATGACCTTGGCCCCACCTGCTCGATTCGCTGTGCCCCTTTGGCGTGACTGTCCCGGTGCCATGTGTTCAGGCCACGCACGCAACAAAGTTGTGCATTATCTTGACGGCCGCAGAAAATCAGCCCTAAATTCCTGCACGTTCGTTCAGTGCACTGAGTATCTGTTCGCACAGTCCGGCCCCGCTCCATAAGCCGCCTCCCCCCACAAGGAGCCCGCCCATGCCCCGTACCCGCTCGCGCATCGCCCTCGCCGTTCTCGCCACGCTGACGTCCGCGGCGCTCACCACCCTCCCCTCCTCGGCCGCCCCGTCGGACGCGGCTGTCGCCGGGCATCTCACCGGCACCCTTGCCGACGGTGCCACCTGGATCGCGGACGTGCCCGAGGGCTGGAACGGGACGCTGCTGCTGTTCAGTCACGGCTTCGGGCCCACCGTCGCCAGGAACGCGCCCACCGAGGCCGTACGTGTCGAGCTGCTCGCCAAGGGGTATGCGCTGGCCGGGTCGTCGTACGACCCCAACGGGTCGATGTGGGCCCTGAACAGCGCCGAACGGGACCAGTTCGCCACCATCGACGCCGTCACCGCGAAGATCGGCGAGCCCTCGCGCACGCTGGCCATCGGCAGTTCGATGGGCGGGCTCGTCAACGCTCAGCTGGCCAGGGACGGCGGCGGGCGTATCGACGGCGCGCTCGGTCAGTGCGGGCTGGTCGCCGGGGCCACCGACCTGGACAACTACCAGCTGGACGCCGAGTACACGATCGCCCGTCTGCTGCTGCCCGCACAGGACGTGAAGCTCGTACGGTTCGGCACCTCGGCCGAGGCCGCCGCCACCGCCGACCTGCTCACCAAGGCGGTCACCGCCGCCCAGGCCACTCCGCAGGGCCGTGCCCGGATCGCGCTGGCCGCCGCCTTCCTCAACCTGCCCGCGTGGGCGCCCGGGAAGGACCGGCCGGCCGCGACCGACTGGGCGGGGCAACAGGAGCAGCAGTACGCGTGGTTCGCGCAGGGCATCCTGTCGTTCGTCGAGGGCGGCCGGTACGCCATCGAGCAGTCCGTCGGCGGCAACAACTCCTGGAACCGGGGCGTCGACTACGCCGACCTGCTCGCCGCCTCCCAGCACGCGCCCCAGGTCCGCGCCCTCTACCGGGCGGCCGGCCTCGATCTGCGCGCGGACCTGCGCACACTGACCCGGGGGGCCACGATCACCGCCGATCCCGCCGCCGTCCGCACCGCGCAGAGGACGTCCTCCGCCGGGCAGGGACTCGACGTGCCCCTGCTCGACATCCACACCACCGCCGACAACCTCGTTCCGGTGGAACAGGAGACCCGTTTCGCCGCCCGCGTGCGGGCCTCGGGCGACGGCGCGCTGCTGCGGCAGGCCTACGTCGAGCGGCAGGGCCACTGCACGTTCACCACCGCCGAGACCGTGGCCGCCCTGCACGCCCTCGAACACCGCGTCGACACCGGCCGCTGGGACGACGTGGCGACCCCGGCCGCGCTTCAGAAGTCGGCCACCGCGCTCGGTCTGGACGGGGCCGCGTACGTCCCGTACCGGCCGGCACAGCTGTCGGTCGGCCGCGACGGAGCGGCACACCCGGCGGCTCCGGCAGCTCGGCACTGACGACGGAGGCCGGGGCGCGTCCGCTCAGGAACGTGCCCCCTGGCCTGCGGTCAGGGCCTCGGCCCGGGACTGGAATGTCTCGTCGGCCTGGCGAAGGCGCAGCTGTTCCAGGACCTGAAGTTGCCGGTCCGCGCGTCCGAGAAGGCCGTCGAGGTGCACGGTGTCGAGGCGGGCGTCGGTGTCGGCCAGACGGCGCAGCGTCCGCCAGGCGGCGGCCTTGCCCTCCACGCCCAGCCGCAGCAACTCCAGCTCCAGCATGGGGGCGAGCGGCGAACGCCGGACGATCCGGCCGTTGGGCTTGAGGCGCCCGGCCCGCTCGGCCAGCCGGCCCGCGACGACCTTGTAGCGGCGCACGGGGACATCGAGCGACCGCATGATCCGCAGCAGCTCGGCACGGTCCTCGGCGATCTCGTCGGAGACCGGCCCCACGGCGTCGGCGAGCGCCGGGTCCCGCTCGGCCTCGGCCTCGGCCAGCGACCGGGACCGTTCCGTGCCGAGGGTGGCTCCGGCGAGATGGTCGTTGAGGTAGATGCCGAGCAGGTCCGTGTCGGTTCGGTTCGGCCGGTCGGGCATGGGACCACTTCCTTCGGTCGGATCGGATCGGATTGAGTGGATCGGATCTGAGCGGATCGAGGGGCCGAGTACCCCCGGCAGGCCGCTCACACCGCGTCCGGGGTAGGTCAGGCCGTGGCTTCCCGGGCCGCGCCGCTCACCGGCCCGCGCTGAGGTGCGACGAGGGGATCGAGGTCGGCCAGGAGGCGCTGTGTGTCCGCCGTCAGGCCGCCCAGCTCGGGTGTGGTCGCGGAGTGGCCGTCGGCCAGTACGTGGGTCAGCCGGCGGTGAGCCGCCGATCCCGTCGCCGCGGCCTCGGCCAGGCGGCGACCGTCGTCGGCGCCGTCGCTGTCCTGGAGGCCGAGGACGTCGCCGGCGGCCCGCAGCAGCGTCGCGAGGATGCCGGGCACGCCGTCCGGGAGCACCTCGGCCTCGGTCAACGTACGCATGGTCGCCCTGATGTCCTCGGCGATCCGGTCCCAGGTGAGGTCCCAGCCCGCCGGTGGAGGTGTGGACGCCGAGCGGCGCATCCGGTACGCGGGATTGAGCCGGTGGCCCTCCTCCGACCAGCGCCGTGCGGCCCGCAGGTCCGTCACCACGTCGGTGAGCCGAACCGCCCTGCCGTACCAGTCGCGGGCTTCCTCCCGGTCGTACCGTCCCTGGAGTCCGCCGGCGGCGGTGTGCAGCAGGGCGGCGCACTCCTCGGGCAGTCGCCCCCGTAGGTCACGGACGTCGCGGGAGTGGACCGGAGGCAGGACGAAGGCGTTCACGCAGATGCCGATGACCGCGCCCAGCAGGGTCTCCAGAAGCCGGTGCAGGATGTCGGAGCCCGTGTACGAGCCGTAGCCGAGGACGAACAGGGCGGCCGTGGGCGCGTACAGGCCCTGCGCGCCGAAGCGCGCGTAGTTCCCGAGCAGCACGGTGAGCGGCAGCGCCAACGCCATCGCGGCCATGGTGTCGTGGGTCAGCGCTCCCGCCCCGGCGGCCAGGAGGGTGCCCGCCACCACCACGGCGAACTGCTGCAGCCCCGACAACAACGAGCGGTAGACGGTGCGCTCGACAAGGAACAGCGCCGTCCACGGCGCCAGCAGGGCCATGGGCGCGTTCCACCACCAGCCCGCCACCGCCCAGGCCAGCAGTGCGGCGCCCGCCGCCTTGAGGGACTGCACGGCGGTGTCCCGCTCGGGCCCGGCCCCGGAGACGCACCTGCGAGCCGAGCGCCGGACGGCATCGACCTCCCGGGTGACCGACCGCCAGGCGAAGGAACACGCCCTGCTCGCCCTTCTGGCGTTACCCGTCCTCCCCGTTTTCCCTGCCTTCCCTGCCTTCCGGGCCTTCCCTGATTTCTCTGGCTCCTCTGGTTCCTCTGACCTCTCCGACTTCCTCAACTGCCTCCCCTTCCAGCTCCTTTCCCTGCCTCGCTCGGAGGGGGTGCCGGGCCACTTCTGGAGTGCCCCCGCCGATGTGATCCACACAAGCGCGCCCGGCGCAGGTACGTGGTGACACCACCTGATCTCCGCAGGGCCTGTTTGAGAGCTGTGACCTGGGGCACCTGGTTTCGCAGGTGCTTGGGATCACAGGCCCACGCGGGAGCGGCCGAACAGCGGCCGGGCCCCGGGTGCGAGCCACCCGGAACTCTCCCGCCGTAACCCCCCGCCTCGTCAAGGGAGAGCTCTCGTGTTGATGGCCCACCCCACCGTCCTCGCCGACCTGCTTCAGCAGTACGAAGTCCTGCGGGCCCGCCACGCCCAGGAGGGCGGCGCCCAGCTGCTCCAGCGGCTGAGCGACGTCTCCTACACCCTGTGCGTCGCCACCGGCACCCGCGACATCGACGACGCTCTGCCCGCCGCCCGCCGCCGGCTCTCGGGAGCCCGATCCGAGGAGCACGCCGTCGGAGCCGACAGGTACGAGCCGACAACCTGACGAGCCCACAGGCTGACGTGTCCACAATCTGACGAGGGGCGCCGGCGCCGGGAGGCATGGCATGGACGTTTCCGTGGACCGGATCGCACGGCCCTGGGGCACTCGTACGCCGTACGGCAGGCATGAGCCGTGGCCCGTGCGCGTGGACATGTATCTGGAGGCGGGCGTCGAGCCGGAGCGGGTGCAGCGGTGGGTGCAGACCGCCTCGCTGCTCCACTCCGACGGCGACGCGATGGACGTCGCGGTCGTCGACGGACGGATGGTCGGCGTGCGCGGCCGGGCCCAGGACCGGGTCAACCGTGGGCGCCTGGGCCCCAAGGACCTGTTCGCCTGGCAGGCCAACGCCTCACCGGACCGACTGACGAAACCGCTGGTCCGCCGGGACGGGCGGCTCGTGGAGTGCGACTGGGACACCGCCATGGAGCGGATCGTCGGCCGCTCACGGGACCTGCTGCGCGAACGCGGGCCGGGATCGCTCGGGTTCTACACCAGCGGCCAGCTGTTCCTGGAGGAGTACTACACGCTCGCGGTGCTCGCCAGGGCCGGGATCGGCACCAACCACCTGGACGGCAACACCCGGCTGTGCACCTCCACCGCCGCCGAGGCACTGAAGGAGTCCTTCGGCTGCGACGGGCAGCCGGGCAGCTACGACGACATCGACGACGCCGACGTGATCGCGTTCTTCGGGCACAACATCGCCGAGACCCAGCCGGTCCAGTGGATGCGCGTCCTGGACCGGCTGGACGGCGCCGACCCGCCCCGGCTGCTGTGCGTCGACCCCCGCCCCACGCGGGTGGCCCGGCGGGCGACCGTGCATCTGGCCCCGCGCGGCGGCACGAACGTGGCCCTGCTCAACGCGCTTCTGCACGAGATCATCCGCACGGACCGGGTCGACCACGACTACCTCGCGGCGCACACGGTCGGGTTCGACGAACTGGCCTCCCGGGTACGGGAACGCACCCCCGAGTGGGCGGCCGGGATCTGTGACGTACCGGCCGCCCGGATCGGCGAGGCAGCCGAACTCCTCGGCACGGCCGACCGGCTCCTGTCCACGGTGCTGCAGGGCGTCTACCAGTCGCACCAGGCCACCGCCGCCGCGGTACAGATCAACAACCTGCACCTGATCCGCGGCATGCTCGGCCGGCCGGGCGCCGGCGTCCTGCAGATGAACGGCCAGCCCACCGCCCAGAACACCCGCGAGTGCGGCGCCGACGGAGACCTGCCCGGCTTCCGGAACTGGCAGAACGACGACCACGTCGCCGATCTGGCGCGGGTGTGGAACGTCGACCCGAAGACCATCCCGCACTACGCCCCGCCCACCCACGCGATGCAGATCTTCCGCTACGCCGAGCAGGGCTCCATCCGCATGCTCTGGATCAGCGGCACCAACCCGGCGGTGTCCCTCCCGGAGCTGTCCCGGATCCGGTCGGTCCTCGAACAGGAGCGCCTGTTCACGGTCGTCCAGGACCTGTTCCTCACCGAGACCGCCCAGCTCGCCGACGTCGTCCTGCCCGCCGCCACCTGGGGCGAGAAGACCGGTACGTTCACCAATGCCGACCGCACGGTCCACCTCTCCGACAAGGCCGTCGAACCACCCGGCGAAGCCAGGCCGGACCTGGACATCTTCCTCGACTACGCCTCCCGGATGGACTTCCGCGACAAGGACGACAACCCCCTGGTCGCCTGGCACGACCCGGAGTCCGCGTTCGAGGCGTGGAAACGCTGCAGCGCCGGTCGCCCGTGCGACTACACCGGGCTGACCTACGACAAACTGCGCGACGGGAGCGGTATCCAGTGGCCCTGCGACGAGCGGGCCCCGGACGGAACGCCGCGCCTCTACACCGACGGCATCACCTGGGCCCGCCCCGGCCTCTGCGAGTCGTACGGCAAGGATCTGCTGACCGGCGCCCCGGACGACGCCGTCGACTACCGCTCCCTCAACCCCGAGGGCCGCGCCGTGATCAAGCCGGCCGACCATCTGCCACCGCACGAGAAACCCGCCGGGGAGTACCCGTTCCAGCTGGTCACGGGCCGGACCCTCTACCACTTCCACACCCGTACGAAGACCGGGCGGACGCCCCAGCTCAACGCCGCCGCGCCCGATGTGTGGGTCGAGGCGTCCGGGTCCGACGCGGCCGGCCTCGGGCTCGACGAGGGCGACCTGGTCGAGGTCACCACCCCTCGCGGCACCGTACGGGCGCGGCTGCGCGTGACCGGCATCCGCCCGGGGCTGCTGTTCCTCCCCTTCCACTACGGCTACTGGGACACCAAGGCCGGATACGGGCCGACCGGCGACACGCCCGGGCGCGCCGCGAACGAGGCGACCGTCACCGACTGGGACCCGGTCTCCAAGCAGCCCCTGTTCAAGACGGGCGCCGCCGCGCTGCGTCTCGTGGAACGCGGCGACGGCCACAGCGCCCCCGCACCCACCACCACCGCGTCGGCACCGGCAGCGGCAGGCGCCGGCTCCGTACCGGCCACCACGGGCGGACCGGACGCCCTCGTCACGGAGTCGGTCGAATGAACGGCGTCGCCCTCACCCTGCGGGCTCTCCACCACGGCGAGGAGCACCTCGCCGACCAGCTGACGAGGGTGGCCGAGCGCCACCGTACGGAGCACGAGATCCACCATGTGGCCACCGATCTCGCCCAGTGGTCCCGGGAACATGCCCAGCGCCTGGCCGACACCGCCAGGGACCGCGACGTCGACCCGCACCCCGGTCTCCTCGGCGACTCGGCCGGCGCGCAGGTCGCGGACGTACTGTCGACACTCGGCGAGAAGGCCGCGCAGCTGATGGGCCGCCAGGTGACGGGCCGTCGGCCCGAGCCGGGACTCCTGCTTCTGCGCGATCTGCGGGACCTGCACCTGGCCGCGACGGAGAACTCCCTCCTGTGGGAGATGCTCGCCCAGGTCGCACAGGCCACCAAGGACGAGTCGCTGCTCACCCTGGCCTCGGAGTGCCACCCGCACACGCTGCGGCAGATGCGCTGGACCAACAGCATGATCAAGACGCTGTCCCCGCAGATCCTGTCGAGCCTCTGACGAGTTTCCCGCGCCCGGGGGAGGGGACTCGGAAACATGACCGGGCGAACCGGTGACAGCAGACCTACCCGGTCCCCGACAGGCCGGACGCAGAAGGAAGATGAAGCGCCGTGAGTGCGGAACTCAGGGAGACCAGGACGACCGAACGCAGGGCCGAGACCGGCTGGGCGAGGGCCCGCCGACTGCGCGGATGCGGCCTGCGTACGTGTGTACGGGCGACGCTCGACGGAGACGCCGGGAACGGCGACGGGACCGGGCGAGGGACCGAGGGAAACGTCGTCAGGGGTGAGGACTGAGCCTGCTGAGCCTTGAGTCGTCCCTCCCACAGCCCTGCCCCGGGGTCCCCTTTCGGCCTTGTCCAGGTGTACCTCACCCTGCGGAAGCCGCTGTCCGTCTAGGCTGCTGACCCAGCATCTGAGCGGGTTGGCGCAGTGGCGGACAGCGGTCTACGGGAGGGCTGACCTCATGAGCAGGGTCTGGTTCATCACGGGTGCGAGCAGTGGCTTCGGGCGGGCGATCGCCGAAGCGGCGGTAGCCGCGGGCGACGTGGTCGTCGGCGCCGCGCGAAGGCCGGGCGCACTGGACGCCTTCGTCGCCGCCCACCCCAGGCAGGTCCAGGCGCTGCGCCTGGACGTCACCGACCTGGCCGCGATCGAGACGGCCGTGGAGGACGTCCTCGCATGGCACGGACGGATCGACGT
>NZ_AEJB01000363.1 GCF_000331005.1 Streptomyces turgidiscabies Car8 | reverse complement strand
AGCCCCCACGCTCCCTCCCGCACCACCCACGTCCGCCGCCGCACAGGCCCGCTCACCAGGCCCGCGTCCGCCCGGTACCGAAAATCCGCGCCCGACACCGTCACCCGCGAGCCCACCGCCCCCAGCGGAGACGCCTCCGCGCCCACGGACACCGGACGCACCTCCACCCGTGCGCCTCCGGACCTTCCCGGGGTCAGGGTCACCGCCTCGACCGGCTGGTCCAGGTCCACGAGGGTCACCCCGTCCACCTCGACGCGCAGCCGCGACGGGCCGAGGCTGCCCGGTACCGGGGCCATCCGGGGACCCCGCGCCCCTCGGACGGGCCGGGTCGCCAGGGTCCGTACCAGGGACTGGCAGGTCCGCAGCCAGGGATGGGACGCGGCCCCGGCGGCCTCCTCGGCCTCCAGCTCACCGGCGCCGTCGGCCGGACCCCGTAGCGCCGGAATGCGCACCGCGCCCACCACCACGCCGTCGCTGTCGTCGACGAGAAGGTCCAGTCGGCGTTCGGCGCCCTCCAGGACTGCCCGCGCCGCCGCCACCGCGCCCGTGGGCACGCCCAGCGAACGGGCCAGGGACAGGACACCGAACGCCCCCACCGGGACGACGGACAGCGCACATCCGGCCAGTTCCCGCTGCCGGTGCAGCAGGGCCACCGTACGCAGCAGGGCCCGGTCGTCGCCGATCACCACCGGCCTTCGGGACCCCCTCCTGGCCAGCGCCCGAGCGAATTCCTCGGGCCCGTCCGGGAGGCACACCTTTGTCCTCGCACCCGCGCTGAGCACGTCTTTCGCGATTCGTACAGACTCGCCGTCCGTCCGCCGGGCGACCGGGTCGATGACCACGAAAAGCTGGTCGGAAGTCGCCACCTCGGTCATGCCTCGCTTCCTCGGGTAGCATCTTTGTGCAAGAGCCCCTTGCGCTATTGCGCCAGGGGCTTGGTCTATTCCGGGGCATCCGGGTCCGATGGGTCAGCGGCCGACGAAGGTCGCCGGGGTACGAGGCATGAGCCGTGAGCTCAGACGCGTACACCCCTGGCCTTGGACATGCCCCGCCCGGAAGGGGTGTACGCGCGTGCCCGCACTTGTGCTGCTCGGTGCTCAGTGGGGTGACGAAGGTAAGGGGAAGGCCACAGACCTGCTTGGCGGGTCTGTGGACTATGTGGTGCGCTACCAGGGCGGCAACAACGCCGGCCACACGGTAGTCGTGGGCGATCAGAAGTACGCCCTGCACCTCCTCCCTTCCGGAATCCTCACACCTGAATGCACACCCGTCATCGGCAACGGCGTCGTCGTCGACCCGTCGGTCCTGTTCTCCGAGCTGAACGGGCTGAACGAGCGAGGCGTCGACACGTCCAAGCTCCTGATCAGCGGTAACGCTCACATCATCACCCCGTACAACGTGACCGTCGACAAGGTGACGGAACGCTTCCTCGGGAAGCGGAAGATCGGCACGACGGGCCGAGGCATCGGTCCGACGTACGCCGACAAGATCAACCGGGTCGGTATCCGGGTCCAGGACCTGTACGACGAGTCGATCCTGACGCAGAAGGTCGAGGCGGCGCTGGACGGCAAGAACCAGCTCCTCACCAAGGTCTTCAACCGCCGCGCGATCGAGGTCGACCAGATCGTCGAGGAACTCCTCACCTACGCGGACCGCCTCAAGCCGTACGTCGCCGACACCGTCCTGGTCCTCAACAAGGCCCTCGACGACGACAAGGTGGTCCTCTTCGAGGGCGGCCAGGGCACGCTCCTGGACATCGACCACGGCACGTACCCCTTCGTCACGTCGTCCAACCCGACGGCGGGCGGTGCCTGCACGGGTGCGGGCGTCGGCCCGACGAAGATCAGCCGGGTCATCGGCATCCTCAAGGCGTACACGACCCGCGTCGGCGCCGGTCCCTTCCCGACCGAGCTCTTCGACGAGGACGGTGACGCGCTGCGCCGCATCGGCCACGAGCGGGGCGTCACCACCGGCCGTGACCGGCGCTGCGGCTGGTTCGACGCGGTCATCGCCCGCTACGCGACCCGCGTGAACGGCCTGACCGACTTCTTCCTCACCAAGCTCGACGTCCTCACCGGCTGGGAGGAGATCCCGGTCTGCGTGGCGTACGAGATCGACGGCAAGCGCGTCGAGGAACTCCCGTACTCCCAGACGGACTTCCACCACGCGAAGCCGATCTACGAGACCCTCCCCGGCTGGTCGGAGGACATCACGAAGGCCAAGTCGTTCTCGGACCTCCCGAAGAACGCCCAGGCGTACGTGAAGGCGCTGGAGGAGATGTCCGGCGCGCCGATCTCCGCGATCGGTGTCGGCCCGGGCCGCACGGAGACGATCGAGATCAACTCGTTCATCTGACGATCATCTCGTTCATCTGACACAGA
>NZ_AEJB01000362.1 GCF_000331005.1 Streptomyces turgidiscabies Car8 | reverse complement strand
AGATGGGCCGTGACGGCGTTGGCAAGCGTACGAGCGGGGCTGTACGCCTCGAAGGAGATGCAGGAGGTGACACCGCCGGGAAGGTACTGCAGCTGGTCGCTCAGGTCGAGTGCTCGCCCGCCTCTCCGGTGACCAACCGGACCGACCGGACCGGTGCTCATGTCTACCGCCGGTGTCGGCGTGGACTACGTGCTTCTTCGTCTTCGCCCTCGTCCTCCTCATCGGCCTCTTCAAGACCGTCCTCTTCGGCGTAGTCCTCCTCGTCGTCGGCGTATCTCCCGTCGGGTTCCCCTTCGTCCTCCTCGGGCTCTTCGTCTTCCTCTTCCGCGAACTCGTCTCCCTCGTCTCCCTCTTCTCCTTCTGCGCCTTCCTCGTATTCGCCTTCGTCCTCGCCCGCGTCCTCTTCCTCCAGTGCCTCTTCGTGGGTGACGACCACCTCGCCGTCACGGATCTCGCCGCGCCAGCCTTCCGGCTCATCGGTGGTGAGGGAGACATGCCGCAGGAAGTGCTTGAGGTCCAGGCGCAGGCGGCGGCCCTGAGCGCGCCACAGGTTGCCGGTCTTCTCGAAGAATCCGGAGGGGTAGTACTCCACCACGACGATGACGCGCGTCAGCGAGGGAGCCAGCTCGTGGAAGCTCACGCAGCCGCGGGTGGTCCCCTTGGCGCCCTCGGACGTCCATACGATCCGCTCGTCGGGTATCTGCTCCTGAACGGTGGCCTTCCAGCCGCGAGTGGACGGCCCGACCTTGACCTTCCAGTCGCTGGTGGTGTCATCGTTGCGGGAGACGTCGCGCACACCCTTGGCGAAGCCGCTGAAGTCCTCGTACTGCGACCAGTGGTCGTAGACGGTGCGCAGCGGCAGGCCGACATCGATGAACTCGACGATGTTGACGACCTTGCCACCGCTCTTGCGGCCCTTCTTGCTCTTGCCGAAGACCTGGGAGGCGGCATCCGTCACCTTGTCCTTGAGGCTGCTCAGCCCCTGGCCCGCCATCGCCTTCGTGGGCGAGTCGCCCCGGAGCATCCGCCCTCCGATGCCGGCGACATCGGAGAGCTTCCCGTTGCCCTGTGCCACATCCTGGAGCTGATCGGTCACGTCCCCCAGCTTGTCCGACGCCTTGTCGGCGAGCTGCTCGGCCTGGGCCCCCAGGAACGAGGTCAGCTCCTCGATCAGCTGGTCCAGCCCCGACTTCTGGTCCTGCGCGCCGGCACGTTCTGACTGAGCCATGACCTACCTCCGCGTGGACGGCTTGCGGCCCGGCGTCTTCTTCGCCGCCGTCTTCCTGGCCGCCGGTTTGCGTGCGGGAGCGCGCGCCGCGGTCTTCTTCGCCGGCGCCTTCTTGGCCGTCTTCTTGGCGGCGGGCTTGGGGGCGGCCCTCTTGGAGGCTGTGGATCGCGGTGAGGTCTTTCCCGCCGAGCTCTTCTTCGCCGCTGTCTTCTTCGCCGCCGTCTTCTTGGCAGGCGCCGACGGTTTGGAAGCACTCGATCGCCGCGTAGTCCTTCGGGCGGGGGCTTCGGAGCGGGTGCGACTGCGGGTACCGGTGCGCGTCGGTTGCCGACCGCGTCTGCGGGACGGACGCTCCTCTTCTTCCTCTTCCTCGCCCTCTCCCTCCGGTTCGTACGCTTCCTCGGCTTCGTCCTCTTCCTCCGGCTCTTCCTCCTCCTCTGCCTCCCTCTCGGCGGAGCCCTCTTCGTCCTCGCCGTCCGTATCGTCCTCGTACTCGTCGTCGTACGGCTCTTCTTCGTCTTCCGGTTCGTCCGCGCCGGTCAGTTCGAGGGTTCGGTGGTGGAGCGAGTCGGCGAGGTCGGCGAGTTTGCGATTCGCCGCGGCTCCCAGCGCCTTCTTGCCCGCGTCCAGGGCCTCGCCGCGAAGCTGCTCCCCGACCTCGGCGAACTGGGGCATCTCCTTGAGCTTGCTGAGGCCCTGCGTCATGAGCTGGCCCGGCTCAAGACCGAACCGGCGGCCGGCCAGGTAGGTGGCCGCCGTGAACGCGAGGCGGCCCTTCTTCGCGCGCCCCAGGACATAGCCCCCGGCCACGGCGGCTGCGAGCGCGATCTTGGTTGTGTCCTGCATGAGCTGCTCTCCCTTCACCGGAGCGCTTGCCGGTCGTCCGCCGCCGCCCAGGAAGTCATGCACCGGCAGCCGAAGAAACGGCCCCGCGCGGGCGGCCTTCGTACCGCCTACCCACAAACTGAGAGATATCCCCCGTTATGGTGACAATATAGATTTAGCAAGTGGAGTTCCCCCAGTGGAGTGACCACATGGCCGCAGCAGAACCGACACGTCCGAGGAGAGTCCGCCCCCGCCCGGCCGAGAACGCCGAAGGTGAGGAACGGCCGCCGACCCGTCGCGCATCCGGCAGGCGACGGGCCGAGATTCCCGACGCGGCTTCGGCGATGCGCTCAGCGGCCGGACAACTCGCCCAACTCCTCGGCAGGCCCCCGGACTCCGTCTCGTCACTCAAGCCGACGGACGACGGCTGGGAGGCCCAGGTGGAAGTGGTGGAACTCGAACGCATCCCCGATACGACCAGCGTGATGGCCAGCTACAAGGTCGCCCTGGATTCGCAGGGACAACTCGTCTCCTACGAACGGACCCGCCGGTACAGCCGAGGAATGATCGACCGGCCGACCTGAAGAGAGGCCGCCAGGAGAGGAGGCGCCATGAGCATGGTGCCGCAGAGCGGCAGCAGCGTGAGCAGGAGCGGAGGCAGCACCGGCGGCAGCAGTCTCTACGACGTGCTGGAGCTCATTCTCGACCGTGGCCTGGTCATCGACGTCTTCGTCCGAATCTCCGTCGTGGGCATCGAACTCATCAAGATCGACGCCCGCATCGTGGTGGCCAGCGTCGACACCTACCTGCGGTTCGCCGAAGCGTGCAACCGCCTGGATCTCGAATCCGGCCGGAAGGCGCCCGCCCAGCTCCCCGAGGTCGTCGGAACCATGATGGAAGGCGGCGCTCGCGGCAAAACCAAGGGCGCGCTCAGCGGAGCCGTCGACGCCGTGTCCGACTCCCTCAAGGGACGCTCCGCCGAGCGGGACGAACCGGAGGAGGAAGAAGCCGAAGAAGAGGCACCCCGGAAGCGGCGTCCCGCCCGGCGCCCGGCCCGCCGGGAGAGGGAGTGACCGATGGCGCTCTACGTGTACGCGATCACCGGAAAGGAACATCCCCACCGCGTTGACGGCCTGACGGGAGTGGGTTCCCAGCCTTCACCCGTGCGTACGGTCACCGCCGGGCCCCTGTCCGCCGTGGTCAGTGACATCTCCGAGGAGATCCGGCCCAAGCGCAGGGACCTCCAGGCGCACCAGGAAGTGCTGGAATCGCTCATGGCCGACGCCGTGGTTCTGCCGCTGCAGTTCGGCTACCTCGCCTCGGACGACCAGGCGGTCCAGCAGGCCCTGAAGGACAACGCGGAGGACTACATCGCGACTCTCGCGCGCCTCGACGGCTGCGCCGAGTACCACGTGCGGGCCTCCCAGGTGGACGAGGACGAGCTGCTGCGCCAGATCCTGAGTGACTCTCCCGAGGCGAGGGAGCTCAACGAGCAGATCCGTGCCGGTGCACCGGACCCGCAGCTGCCCCTCAGGCTGGGGGAACTGGTCGCCCGCGAAGTACAGGAACGCCAGGACTCGCTGGCAGCGGGACTCGTTCACGCACTGATTCCCTACGGCCGGGAGCACACCACTCATCCGCCCTCCAGCCCCGACTTCGTCAACTTGTCGCTGCTGGTGCCCCATGACCGGACAGAGGAGTTCCTGGCGGCGCAGGCCGGCCTCGCTCGGCAGATCAAGGGCGGCGTCGAATTCCGGCTCACCGGCCCGTTGCCCCCGTACAGCTTCGTTCAGTGACCCGGAGGCCTCACATCCCAGGAAGCATCCCAGGAAGGAGGACGGATCATGGGCCTGCTGACACACCTGCTCACCCTTCCCGTCGCGCCGGTACGGGCGGTCGTATGGGCCGCCCAGCAGGTCGAGGCCAAAGCCGAGGACGAGTACTACGACCCGGCCCCGGTGTGGCGCGAACTCGCCGATCTGGAGCGGCGCCTCGTGAGAGGCGAGATCGACCAGGACACGTTCGACCGCCGGGAGGACGAGCTGATCGACCGGCTCACGGAGATCGCGGAGTTCCGCCAGTGATCTCCCTGTCAGGGAAGCGAGGCCGACATCGTGTCTGAGCCACTACCCGGCCGACTCGGATCCTTCCCGTCCCGGGCCGCCCCGATGCCTTACGGTGGGCAGAGCACGTCCAGCCTCGCCGACATCCTGGAACGAGTCCTGGACAAGGGCATCGTGATCGCCGGCGACATCCGCATCAACCTCCTCGACATCGAGCTGCTGACGATCAAACTCCGGATCCTGGTCGCCTCCGTGGACAAGGCGAAGGAGATGGGCATCGACTGGTGGGAGCACGACCCCTCGCTCTCCTCACGACATACCGGCAGCCCCCTGGAGCAGGAGAACCGCCGACTGCGCGCCGAACTGGAGGCCCTGCGCGGCGAACGCCCCGACGGTCAGGAGATCCTGCCGGGTGCCGGCGAGGAATCCGGGGGAGACACGGACGGCGGGTCCGCCCGGGAGCGCCGGCCATGACCACATCCGACGACGCCCTCACATACGTCTACGCCGCGGCCTCCCTCACCACGGAACTCCGCGACGCGCTGAAGGGTCTCCGGGGGATCCACGGATCCCCTGTCCTGTTCCTCACCGCACCACCCGGCGACGGACCCGGCGGCTCCTCTCCGGCCCTTGCCTTCGCCATCAGTCACGTATCCGGGCAGGAGTTCGACGAGATCGCCCTCAAGGAGCACTTCGAGGACCTGGAATGGCTCGAGAACGTCGCCCGCGCCCACCATGACGTCGTCCAGGCACTCTCCACCCACACCACGGTCCTTCCCCTGCGCATGGCCACCGTCTATCAGGACGACGCCCGCGCCGGCCAGGCACTCGCCGAGCAGCACGACGCGCTCGCCGGCAGACTCTCCCAGCTCACCGCTCACCTCGAGTTCGGCGTGAAGATCTACCTCGCGCCCACCGAGCCCCCCGCCGGCACCGCAGCCGTCACGGACACCGACAGCAGCGCCGCCGCCTCCCCGGGCAAGGCGTACCTCCAGCGCCGCAGGGTCCAGCGCGACGCCCAGGAAGCCACGTACGGCCAAGCCCGGCAGGCTGCCCAAATCATCGAAGCCATCGCCTTCCGATACGCCTCGCAGCATGTGCGACACCCCGCCCAGCGCGGCGCCCTGACCGGTCCCGCCGAAAACGTGCTCAACGACGCCTACCTGGTCCCCGACACGTACGCGGCGCGGTTCCGGGCCGCCGTCGAGGAGGCCGTCGGGGGTGTGTTCGACGGCATCAGGGTCGAAGTGACCGGCCCCTGGGCGCCCTACTCCTTCGCCGTGCCGCCCGCCGAGCATCAGCACAGGGCGCCCGGTGAGGGGAGCGGCTGATGACTCCCGTGGAGAGCCGGGAACCGCTGCCTGAGCGCCAAGTGGCTCTGGTGGACCTCCTGGACAGGCTGCTCAGCGGTGGCGTGGTCATCACCGGCGACATCGTCCTGTCGATCGCCGACATCGATCTCGTCCGTATCTCGCTGCGCGCGCTCATCGTGTCCGTCAGCTCCGAGAACCGCCCGGCCGTAACGGTCCAGGAGCGCGGCAATGACTGAAGGACACCGCGAACGGCACCACCACGGTCCGTCGCCGCACCCCGATCCCGGCCTCACGGACGTCGGTGACTCGATGTCCCGGGCCTTCCGGCTCGTTCAGGCACCGCCCGCCGGGCACGACGACGTGACGTCGCACGCGGCGCACCGCATGTACACCGACCGTGACACGGTGGAAGAGGATCTGCTGAAACTCGTCCTCACCCTCGTCGAACTCCTGCGTCAGCTCATCGAGCGCCAGGCGCTTCGCCGCGTGGACGCGGGTGATCTCACGGACGAACAGGAGGAGGAACTGGGAGCCACACTCCTGGCGCTCCACGACCGACTGGCCGAGCTGTGCGCCCAGCACGGCTACGCGCTGGAGGACCTCAATCTCGACCTCGGCCCACTGGGGCCTCTCCTTCCGCCCGGGCCTGACGCCCGGTGACGCGGCGCCCGGCGGTCCGGCAGAGCCCGCCCGCCTCCCCAGGTCGTCGGGTCCATGCCATGCTTCCGGCGTAGAGAGTTCGGCCTACCGGAAGGACACCGTGCCCGCCTACGCCATCGCTCACTTACAAGAGGCGACCCCGCATCCGGAGATCGCCGAATACGTCGAACGCATCCCCGCCACCTTCGAGCCGTACGGCGGCCGCTTCCTCGTGCACTTCGCGCAGCACGAGGTGAAGGAGGGCAGCTGGCCCGGGAGTGTCGTGGTGATCGGCTTCCCCGGCATCGCCGAGGCGCGGGCCTGGTGGGACTCGCCCGCGTACCAGGAGATCGCCCCGTTGCGCTCGCGGCACATCCAGGGCGACATCATCCTTGTCGAAGGCGTTCCCGAGGGCTATGACCCGGTCACGTCCGCGAAGGCGCTGCGAGAAACCCTGGACGTCGAGTGACCCGCACGCTCCCTGGACAGCGACTGCTTCGGTCGGCCGTCTGACGGCGACGCCCCGTCCCCGGCGTACCGCTTGCCGGTGACGGGGCCTCCCGGTGTCAGTTCCGGAGCAGCGCGCACACGAAGTTCTCCTGGATCTCGCGCAGCCTCTCCAGGAGTTGTGGCTTCGTCGCCTCGTTCACCTGGGTGGTGAGCGAGAACGTCAGCGACCGTTCTCCGTCCGGGGTCGCGGCGATCAGCTGGGTATACCCGGGTGTGTTTCCGGTGTGCCCGAGCACCACTCCGCACCGCGTGGTGTAGCGGAAGATCGCCGCCCCTGCCTCGTTCGTGCCCGGGCCCGCCGGTTCGGAGGCGCCGTCGACCCATCGCCGCTGCTCACGCAGGGTCGCCCGGGAGATCAGCGCGCCGCCCGCATAGCCCCGGACGAACCTGGTCATGTCCCTCGGCGTGGAGATGATTCCGCCCGACGCCCACACCCCGGAGGCGCCGATCAGCTCACTGACGTCCTCCGGCGCGGCCGGCGGCTGGACGGGGACGTCGTAACCGTGCATGTACGGTTCCGGCATCTCGAAGCCCTGCGGGAGGCTCGTGTCGCGCAGCCCGAGCGGACGGTAGACCAGCCACCGCAGCAGCTCCTCGTACCGTTTCCCGGTCGCCGCCTCGGCCATCAGGGCCACGGCGATGTTGTCGGAGTTGGAGTACTGGTACCGCGAACCGGGAGGGAACAGCAACGGTTCGCCGGCCACGAAGCCGAGCAGCCGCCGGGAGTCGAAGCGATGATGCGGATCTGCCCTGAGGATGGTGAGGAACTCCTCACTCCGGCTGAAGTCGGGCAGGCCGCTGGTGTGGGTCAGGAGCTGGCGCAGAGTCACCGCGTGCCAGGCCCGGGGGAGGGCGGGCAGCCGTCTGCCGATGGTGTCCTCGAGCCGGAGCGTGCCCCGGTCCACGAGCCGCAGTGCCACGGCGCCGCTGAACGCCTTCGCCGTACTGGCGATACGCATGTGGTCGGTCGGTTCGATCGGTCGGCCGGTGTCGAGGTCGGCGACTCCGGCCCGGATGACCCGGCGTGAGTTCCCTCGCTGGAGCACGGTGATGATGCCCGGCGGGCCGCCCGGAGCGTTCACCAGTTCCTCGAGCTGACTCCGCAGCGCGCGGTCCGTGCCGGAGCCGGCGGAGTCGGCCTCGGCGGGCGCGTACATCAGGGCCGCGAGACAGGCGCAGGCCAGCGCGGCGCCGACCGGACGCAGGCGGGGGAGAGGGAGCAGCGGCACAGGAACTCCTCGGGCGGGCTGGGAGGGCGGAGCACGGCAAGCCCAGCTTCGGTCGCGCGGCACCCGGCTGCCCGGGCCGCTGCTGCATACGGCCGAGGGGGTCGTGCGCCCCGGGGGGATGCTGCCACGTACGGCAGGACGAACACGTACCGGATTTCGACACGGCTCTGTCCGCCCACAGGCCTCGGATACCGGACCTGCGGGCACTTGCCACGCGAACCCGCGCCGGGCCGTGACAAAAGCCCCCTGTACGGCGTGACTGTCGCGTTCCGGTTACGGCATCCTGCCGATGGCCCGCCTCTGGCCAGGCAAAATGGCCGGGTCAGGTGAGGATGCGCGGAGTTGGGGAAGAAGTTGCGGCAGCCGATAGGAGGTTGTCGTGGAGGGTGGAGATTTGGAACTGGGCGAGTTGCTGGCCGCTGCGGAAGCGGCCCCGCCTGGAGAGTCTGTCGATGTGGTGGCACACGACCTGCAGAAGCGGTTCGGTGCCGAGCAGGTGTCCTTCCTGTTCGTCGACCTGATCGGCCAGCGGCTGGTACGCCTCGCCGCGGCCGCCGGGGAGCCGGCCGACGACGCCGAGCCGATCGACCTGCAAGGCAGCGTCTACGACAGTGTTCTGCGGAGCCAGAGCCAGCATGTGGAACCGGACGGAGAGGGCGGAGAGCGCGTCATCACGCCGGTCACCAACCGGGGCGACTGCATCGGCGTCCTGGAAGTGACCCTGCAGGCCGCCGACGACACCGTGCTGCGGCAGGTCCGCGACGCGGCACACGCGCTGGCGTACATCATCGTCACGGACCGCCGGTTCACCGACCTGTACCACCTGGGCCGGCGGACCACGGCGACCAGCCTGGCGGCGGAGATCCAGCATCAGCTGCTGCCCTCGGCTCCCTGTTGCGAGGCGGACCAGTTCACCCTCGCCGGCGGACTGGTCCCGGCCGACGACATCGGCGGCGACACCTACGACTACACCCTCGACCGCGGCACCCTCCACGTGTCCATCACCGACGCCATGGGACACGACACGGACTCCGCGCTGCTGGCAACCCTGCTGGTCGGGGCACTGCGCCAGGCGCGCCGCAGCGGGTGCGACGCACTCAAGCAGGCGCGCCACGCCCACGAGGCCATGCTCAGCCACAACCACGGTCTGGCCACCGGCCAGTTGCTGTGCGTGGACCTCGAAACGGGGCTGTGTGAACTGGTCAACGCCGGCCATCCCAAGCCGCTGAGGCTGCGGGACGGCGTCGTGGAAGAGCTCGCCCTCGCCGTCAACCTGCCCTTCGGTGTGGCGGCGCCCACCGCCTACCGTCTGCAGGAACTCCAGTTGCTCCCCGGAGACCGTCTGATCCTGCTCACCGACGGAATGCTGGAACGCGGTGCCTCTGCCGTCGACCTGGCCTCGGTCATTCGGGACACCCGCGCGCTGCACCCGCGAGAAGCCGTCCGGAGCCTGACAGCCGCGGTTCTCAAGGTCTGCAACGGCAGCCTCCAGGACGACGCCACGGTCCTGATACTGGACTGGCACGGCAACCGGCGCCGACCTGCCGAGAAGAGACCCGACCGGCAGCGGTGACCCGCAACGGCCGCCCGCTGCAGACGTCATCTCCATCGGTCGGTGTCGGGCGACAGTTACCCTTCCTCCCTGTACGGCACCCGACGCCCCCTGTTCCCGCTCGTCCTGGGGGGGGGGGCCTGCGCGCCGGGGACACGTGTGGTGGCATGTATGGCGCAGGTGGGGGTACCGGCGCACGTGAACGGGGGGAGTGAGGGCGAACAGGTGGAATCCCATGCCGACGGTGACGGCTGTACGACGCCGAATGTGTACCTGATGCGCGCGGGCTACGCCCTGGGCGGAGACGACAGCTGTATCGCCGACGCCCGTCACCATGCCGTCGCCTTCCTCGACCAGGCCAACGCCGACCATCAGCTGTCAGTGCCCGCACGCACGCGGGATCTCGTCCAGCTGGTGGTGAGCGAGCTGGTGACCAACGCCCGCAAGTACGCTCCCGGTCCCGTCCTCCTGGAACTGCGTCTCAACGCGCGCGCCGTGGACGTCGTCGTGTGGGACAGCGAGCCCACGGTTCCCGCCGCCCGGTCCACCGATCCCGGCAGGGTCGGCCAGCACGGCCTGGAGATCGTCAAGGCTGTCGCCGAGTCGCTCTTCATCGAGCAGGAGCCGGTGGGCAAGCGCATCACGGCTCGCATCGCCCTGTCACCGTCCTAGCCAGGACGGTGGAGGGCAGGACCGGTTCGCGGGTGCGACCGCCGACGGATTTCTCATTACGTAGACAGAAAATCTATCGTGACAAGAATAGACATCGGATGGTGGCCTGGTTATGGTTTCTTCCGTCCGCCGGGAGGGCAGTGGGCACTGGTAGACACGAACTGCCGGACGGCGACAGTGCAGTTGTCGTAGCCGGCGGTGAAGCAGCTCTTTCCGGGCCGTGGCACCCAACGGTGGTCACGGCCCCTCCACGCGTTCGACGGAGAGGTGTCAGTGACAGCAGAGGATTCCTACGGCCGGCTCGACGACGATGACTACCCCGCCTACACCATGGGCCGGGCCGCCGAGATGCTCGGCACCACCCAGGGCTTCCTCCGGGCCATCGGCGAAGCCCGCCTCATCACCCCGCTGCGCTCCGAGGGCGGGCACCGGCGGTACTCCCGCTACCAGCTGCGGATCGCCGCTCGCGCCCGGGAACTCGTCGATCAGGGAACCCCCATCGACGCCGCCTGCCGCATCATCATCCTCGAAGACCAGCTGGAGGAAGCCCAGCGCATCAACGCCGAGTACCGGCGCGCCGCATCCCGCCACCCGGCCAGTATCTGACCCGCGGTCCGCGACCACGCGAGGCCGCTGCAGACCGCCGGTGTCCAAGCCGCCGACCTTCAAGAACACGAGCGCATGATCGCCGACAACATACAGCCGGCACCCGGAGGGAAGTCCCAGTCCGGCCCCGGCGCCACCCCCGACGCCCCGCGCATCCGGACGGTCGACGCGCCTTCCGGCGTACCCGGCCCGCCAACTGACGGACAGCCGCCCGGAGGCCACAAAGGCGGTGCGGAGCGCGCCGCCGCCGCACTGAAGCCGAGGATGCGCGGCTGGCTGCACGCCGGCGTGTTCCCGCTCTCGCTGGTCGGCGGTCTCGTCCTGATCGCCATTTCGCGCTCGGCCGCGGCAGTGGCCGCCTGCTCGGTGTACGCGGTGTCGTCCTGCCTGCTGTTCGGCACCAGCGCGGTCTACCACCGCGGCACGTGGGGTCCGCGCGGGGAAGCGGTCCTGCGGCGGCTCGACCACGCGAACATCTTCCTGATCATCGCCGGTACGTACACGCCGTTGGCGGTACTCCTGCTGCCCGAGCGTCAGCAACCGGTGCTGCTGGCCGTGGTCTGGGCGGGCGCCCTGGCCGGCATCGCCTTCCGCATCCTGTGGATCGGGGCTCCTCGGTGGCTCTACACCCCGTGTTACATCGCCCTGGGCTGGGTGGCCGTCTTCTACCTGCCCGACTTCGCGCACACCGGCGGCACCGCGGTCGTCGTCCTCGTCATCACGGGCGGTCTCCTCTACACCGCGGGCGCCGTCGTCTACGGACTCAAGCGCCCCGACCCCTCACCGGCCTGGTTCGGTTTCCACGAGGTCTTCCACGCCCTGACCATCGCGGCCTTCACCTCGCACTACTCCGCCATCCTCCTGGCAGCCACATGAGCGCGACCGTGGCATGCCGAGACACAGCACCCGGGGCGGTTCCTGGGACCCGTGGTGCAATGTGACCTGTCCGCCAGCGGGTGAGGCACAGGTCCTTCGCGCATCCGGCGCGGGCGGGTCCCGGGCATCATCGAGGATGAGGAGTCGTTGTGACCGCACGAGGGCCTGACGGCGAGCGAGCCTCTCGTCCACCCGGGAGCGCAGGCCGCCGAGACAGGACGACGACACTGGCGGGGACACTGGAGGCGGCGGAGGCCGCGGCGCCGGTGGAATCGCTCGACGTGGTCGCCCGCGTACTCAAGGAGAACCTCGGGGCCGTGTCGGTGTCGTTCCTCATCACCGACTTCACCGGCAGCTCAGTCGTACGGCTGGGAGCCGCGGGCAATGTCGACACGGACGAACCCGCCCGGCGGATCACGCTGAGGGGCACCCTGTACGACGACGTGATCCGCACCCAGCGGCCCAGCATGGAGGACCAGGGCGAGGGCGCGCGGGTACGGATCGTCGCTCCCGTGACCAACCGCGGGGACGCCATCGGACTCCTCGAACTGTTCCTGCCCGCGACGCCGGACACGGAGGTGATGCGGGAGATCGGCGAGACCGCGCACGCTCTGGCGTACATCGTCATCGCGAACCGGTCCTTCACCGACGTGTACCAGTGGGGCCGCCGCACCATCCCGCTGAGCCTGGCCGCGGAGATCCAACACCGGCTGCTCCCCCCGTCGCTGGCGTGCGAGGCCGCACAGTTCGCGGTCGCCGGGGCACTGGAGCCGGCCGACCACGTCGGCGGGGACACCTTCGACTACGTGATCGACCGGGACACCGTCCAGCTCTCCGTCACCGACGCCATGGGGCACGACGTCGAGGCCGCGCTGCTGGCCACCCTCCTGGTGGGCGCCCTGCGACGGGCGCGGCGAGCAGGCGCGGACCTTGCCGAACAGGCCCGCCAGGCCGACGAGGCCGTGCGCGAACACGGCCGCAAGGGCTACGTCACCGGCCAACTCCTGCGCATCAGCCTGTCCGACGGCAAAGCCGAATTCATCAATGCGGGCCACCCCTGGCCGTTACGGATGCGGGACGGCCGGGTTCAGGAAATGACCCCGAGGATCGACACGCCGTTCGGCTTCCCCGCCCCGCACACCTACCAGGTCCAGTCGCTGGACCTGTGTCCCGGCGACCGGCTGGTGATGCTCACCGACGGCATGCTGGAGCGCAACGCGGGCAGCCTCGATCTGCCCGGCCTGATCGTCCGCACCCGCGCCCTGCATCCCCGTGAAGCCTCGCGCGCCCTCGTCGCGGCGATCGTCGACGCCAACCACGGCCACCTCCAGGACGACGCGACCGTCATGTGCCTGGACTGGCGTGGCACCGCCCAATCCCAGCGTGACGCCGCCACCGGCGCCGACCTCACCGACGCCTCACGCCCGTCGAGGACGGGACGGATCACTCCCGGGCGCTGACGGGGATTCCTGGAGGGACCTGCCCTGTGACGCAGCTTCGACGGCATCCACGCTGAGGCATGCACAATTGCCCGCTTTCCACGGTGAACTCGGCGAATCGGATTCGCCGCCCCATGGACATCGGCATCCTGGTGGCATGGGCGACATCGGGGACGCGTTGTGGAACACGGATGTCACGGCCGCCGACTACACGGAGGCCGACGAACGCTACCGGCAGGCAGTGCTGGAGCAGTACAAACTCTGTGTGGAGATGGCCGACCGGGTCAGTTCGCGACGGACCTTGACCAACACCTTCTTCCTGTCCCTCAACAGTGCGGTCGTGGCGGTCGTCGCGGCGATCTCTGACGGCGCGAGGACGCGGGTCTCGGTCTGGCTGTCGGTCGCGGGGCTGGTGATCCTGCTCGCGCAGTGCGCCGCCTGGTTCGTCATGGTCCGCTCGTACAGGCAGCTCAACAGTGCCAAGTACGCGGTGATCGGGGCCTTGGAAAAGCGGCTGCCGGCCTTCGCGTACTCCCGCGCGGAGTGGGGAGCACTCGGGGAGGGCCGTGACTGGCGCAAGTACCAGCCGTTGACCCACGTCGAGCAGTGGGTGCCGGTCACCTTCGCCGCCGCCTATCTCCTCGGCTTCGGCGGCGTGGTGACCATGTGATCACGCACGCCCTGTCGCTCGAACACGCCTCCGATTGGCAGGGGTGCCCCGTATGATCACCGCGAGCCGTACCCCGCGGCCACGCTGAAAGGACGGGGACCGTGGCGATCCTCGCGGTGACCGGGCACATGGACCTGACGGACGACACCACGGACCTGGTCCGCAGTGCCTTGAGCGAGCTGCTCCGGCGCTATGCCGACGGCAACCTCGTCGCCGTCTCCTGCCTCGCCGAAGGCGCAGACTCCCTGTTCGCCGAAGCCGCCCTCGCCGCCGACGGGCGTCTGGTCGCCGTCATCCCCTCCCGGGACTACCGCCGACGCCATGTCCACGCCGATTACGCGCCGCTGTTCGACCACCTGCTCGACGTAGCCGACGAAGTGGTCGTACTGCCTTACGAGTCCGCAGGCCGGGAAGCATACGAGGCGGCCAACGCCGTTCTGCTGGAGCGCGCCGAGCGGCTTGTGGCGGTCTGGAACGGGGAAGGCCCGAGCGGTAAGGGCGGCGGCACCGCCGACGCGGTCCTCGCCGCCCGCGAGCAGGGCATCCCCGTGGACGTGGTGTGGCCGGCAGGCGCCGCCCGCAGGTGAGGGCAACGGTGTGCGTCACAGCGTCGCGGTGGTGTCCTCCCCGGAGGCGCTGCCCGCGAGCCACTGGTCCCATTCGAGGTTGAAGTCCGCGTAGCCGTTGTCGGGCGAGGCCTTGGCGCGGGGTGAGCCGGTGACGGTGACGGGATCGCCCTGCTTGACCTGGCCGTAGAACCACTTGGCGTCCGACATGGACAGGTGGACGCAGCCGTGCGAGCCGCGGGCACTGCCGCTGCCCGGATTCGGGTCGCCGGTCGAGTAGTGCACGTAGGTGCCGGACTGGGTCAGGTGCACGTCCCACGGCAGCGTCAGATCGTAGTAGTCGGGGCTGCCCTTGTCGCAGCTGATCCCGACACTGCAGGAGGTCATGTGGACCTTCTCCTGCTTGTCGATGACGGCCATCGTGCCGTTCCACGTCGGATACTGGGCGCTGCCCGCATTGATCGACAGGGTGCGCACCGGCGCGCCGTTCCGGGTCACCTTCATGGTGTGACCGGTCACCGAGACATCCGCGCGGACGTCGTCACCGATCTTGAAGGTGTGGGTGTAGCCGTGCACGCCGAAGCGCCCGTTGCCGTTGCTGACGCCCGTCATGTCGGCGTCGATCTTCACCGTGGTGCCGGAGGGCCAGTACGTCTTCGGGCGCCAGTCGGCGCGCTGGTCGCCGAACCAGTGCCAGGCGCCGGCCACCGGTTGCGAGGCGCTCACCTTCATGTGCTTCTCCACCGTGGCCCGGGCTTTTGCCGCCACCGGGTTGGTGAAGACCACGGATATCGGCATGGCCACGCCTACCGTGGTTCCCGTCTGAGGGGTGATGGTCTCCAGCAGCATCGGGGGGCCCGCGGGCTTCTTCGGTGACGGCGAGGAACTCGCACTCGGCTTCCCCGACGCCTTCGCGTCGTCACCACCGCCGCTCGCCCTGTCACTGCCGCCACCGCCGCAGGCACTCGCGCCCACCAGCATCACACCTGTGACGAGTGCGATCCCTATGCCGCCTTTGCGCCGTCGCACGAACTGCCCCGCTCTCTCGCTCTTCGGCCCTGACGGGCCCGACACACTGTCAGACAGCGGCGGCGAGCGTCGCGGTTGCGGACACCACGTAAAACGTCTCTCAAGACTCGGGCAAGCACCGCCTGACCGGGTACTTCGAGACGCCGACGCACCGACCGACCGCTTCCGCACGGCCGGGGCTTGGTCAGGTAGCCGGCATCGGAGGAAGCCGAGGGCGTACGCCGCGCGACCACGCGGCTCGACACGGCCCGAACCACGGGAGCCGTCGACGCCCGCGAGCCGAAAGGAAGTTGTCGATCTTGACGCACAGCACGACCCGGAAAGTCGCCCGCCCCGGCATCCCGGCACGCACCGCCCGCAACGCGCGGGGTAGGGGCTGGAGCGAGGGCCAGGGGCGGCGGTTACCGGCAACGGTCACGATTCGTGCGGTGGCCGAGTTGATCGATAGGGTGCCAGGTCACGACCGCACCCCGTTCGATCCACGGGCCGGTCAGGGCTCTGCCGCGGCTTGTGGCATCTCCACTGCCGCCATGCCGATCCCTGTCTGCCCGGGCTCCGGAACACGGGCGCGATCCTCACGGCGGGGCAGCCGGGCCCCGGCCGACAGGTCAGGAGGAACGAGTGGCACAGATCATCGCCGAGGTCTCACGGACGTTCAACGAGTTTCTGCTTCTGCCCAACCGGACACGGACCGACTGCTCGGCGGAGACCGTCGACCTGCGCACGTCCCTGGTCCGGCACATCGCGGGCGAGGCGTCGGCGATCGAGCTGCACTCCCCGTTCACCTCCGCGATCATGCAGGCCGTCAGCACACCGGACCTCGCGATCGCCCTCGCGCGAAACGGCGGCCTCAGCTTCCTCCACCACAACCAGCCGATCGCTGACCAGGCCGCGGCAGTCCGTCAGGTGAAGAACTTCAAGGCCGGGTTCGTCACCAGCGACACGAACGTCCGTCCCGACGACAGCCTGAGCCTCCTGGTCGACGTCATGCGCCGCACAGGTCACAGCACCGCCGCGGTCACCCATGACGGAACCGCCACCGGGCGCCTGCTCGGCCTGGTGACCTCCCGGGACTTCCATCCCCAGCGTCATGATCTGGACGGGCCCGTCGGCGGCCGGATGACCGCGGTCGCCGAACTGGCCCACGCCGGGCCCGACATCACGCTTTCCGAAGCCAACGCGAGGCTGTGGGACGGCCGACTGGACTGCCTTCCGGTGCTGGACACCGAGGGGCACCTGCAACACATCGTGTTCCGTTCCGACTACGCGGACCACAAGCGCTTCCCGAACCAGGTCGTGGACGCGGCCAAACGACTGCGGGTGGGTGCGGGGATCAACACCCACGACTATCAGGACCGCGTCCCGGCCCTGTTGGAAGCGGGTGCGGACGCGTTGTGCTTCGACTCGTCCGACGGCTACAGCGACTGGCAGGCGCAGGCCCTGTCCTGGGTGAAGAAGCACTATCCGGAGATCCCGGTCGGCGGCGGCAACGTGGTCGACGGCGAGGCGTTCACCTTTCTCGCCGAGGCGGGAGCGGACTTCGTCAAGGTCGGGGTGGGCGGCGGCTCCATCTGCATCACCCGGGACCAGAAGGGCATCGGCCGGGGCCAGGCCAGTGCCGTGCTGGACGTCGCCGCGGCCCGGGACGCCTTCCTGGAACGCACCGGTGAGTACGTGCCCGTCTGTTCCGACGGCGGGCTGGTGCACGACTACCACGTGGCCCTGGCGTTGGCGATGGGCGCCGACTTCGTCATGATGGGGCGTTACTTCGCCCGCTTCGATCAGGCGGCGGGCGCGAAACTCCCCACGCGCGACGGCTTCGTGAAGGAGTACTGGGGCGAGGGCTCGAACCGGGCCCGCAACTGGCAGCGCTACGGTCAGGGTGGCCAGGGGCTGGTCTTCGAGGAAGGCGTGGACGGCTACGTCCCCTACGCGGGCGACCTCAATGAGGGGCTCGCCCTGACTATCGCCAAGCTCAGGACCACGATGGTCTCCTGCGGCTCCAGGACCCTGCCGGAGTTCCGGTCCACAGCCCGGCTGACCCTCGTGTCGGACCAGAGCTTCCAGGAGAGCCACGCCAACGTCACCCTGCGGGACACTCCGGCGACAGTCTCCTGACAGGCTGCCGAGCCCCGACCAGGAGGAACAACGAAGGGCTCCCGCAAGGTACTTACGTGCGGGAGCCCTTCGTCGTGCCACCAGTCGGTGTGATGGCGTGTCAGACAGCGGGCGCCGCCGACAGTACGTGGTCACCGACCTTGTCGGTGCTCAGGCAGAGGGAGCAGACGGCGGCGTCGTGCGTCTGGCAGGCGGCCACGTCAGGGCGCTCGAACTCCTGTCGGCACACATGGCACTCGTACGGCACCGCGCTGGGGTTGCCGTCCGTGTCGAGCAGTGGCTCTTCGATGCCGTCGTCGGTGCGGCGCAGGTAGTACCTGCCCTTGGTGACGACCGCCATGAGCGGGGTGAGGACGAAGGCGATGACGGCCGCGGCCACGGGGGAGTACGGCTGGAGGGTGTCTCCCAGGGCGTGGAAGTACATGGCGATGGACAGCCCGGACGCGGCGACGAAGGCCACCACCCCCACCGGGTTGACCGCGTAGAGCATGCCCCGGCGGAACTCCGGCTGGAGCGGGGACAGCTTCAGCAGGTACTTGTTGACGCCGATGTCGGTCGCGACGGTGACGACCCAGGCGATGGCACAGTTCGAGTAGAAGCCGAGGATGTCGTTGAGGAAGCTGAACATGTCGGCTTCCATCAGGGCGAGCGCGAAGCCGAGGTTGACCAGGACGAAGATCATGCGGCCCGGGTAGTGCTTGGTGACACGGGTGAAGGAGTTGGTCCAGGCGAGCGAGCCGGAGTAGGCGTTCGTCACGTTGATCTTGATCTGGCTGATCACGACGAGAGCCACGGCCAGCGGGAGGACCAGCCAGGACGGCATCATCGCGTCGAAGGCGCCCTTGAACTGCTGGATCGGCTCGGGCGCCGCGTCCGCGCCGACCTTGGCGAGGATGTAGACGGCGAGGAAGACTCCGATGGCCTGCTTCAGCGCGCCGAGCACCACCCAGCCGGGGCCGGCCATGATCACGGCCGTCCACCAGGTGCGCTTGTTCGCCTCGGTCTTGGGCGGCATGAAGCGCAGGTAGTCGATCTGCTCGCCGATCTGCGCGATCAGCGACAGACACACCCCGGCGCCCAGGAGCACGGACGCGGTGTTGATGCCGCCCTCGCCGTTCGTGCCGGCGTAGGAGAGGAAGCGGTCGATCGTGCCGGGGTCGGTGGAGATGAGGTAGACGAGCGGGGCGACCATCAGGACCAGCCAGACGGGGGTGGTCCACACCTGGAGCTTGCTGAGCGCCTTCATGCCGTAGATGACCAGCGGGATCACCATCAGCGTGGAGACGGCGTAGCCCAGCCAGAGCGGTAGTCCGAGGCCCAGTTTCAGGCCCTGGGCCATGATCGAGCCTTCGAGGGCGAAGAAGATGAACGTGAAGCTGGCGAAGATGACGCTGGTGAGGACCGAGCCGTAGTAGCCGAAGCCGGAACCGCGGGTGATCAGGTCCAGGTCGATGTTGTAGCGGGCGCCGTAGTAGGCGAGCGGGAATCCGGTGACGAAGATGACGGCCGCGGCGACGGCGATCGCGATCAGCGCGTTGCCGGTGCCGTGGGCCAGGCCGATGCCGGCGCCGATGGAGAAGTCAGCCATGTAGGCGATACCGCCGAGCGCGGTCGTCGCCACCACCATCGGTGTCCAGCGGCGGTAACTGCGGGGCGCGAAGCGGAGGGTGTAGTCCTCCAGGGTCTCCTTGACGGCCTGGTCGGCACTCGGCGCTGCCTTCTGCGCCGGTCCGGGCTCGGTCACTTCTGCCAGTTTTGGCTCGGTGCTCATACCGTGCCTCCTTGCTGCGGGTTGGGGACAGCCGTGGGGGCGCCTCTTGTCAGAGGCGGAGGTGAATGGTGGGGAGCGGGGCGGGAAAGCCGGGCGGGGCCCGTGGGGCGGGCGATCCGCTCGCTTCAGGAACGACGCACGCGAGATCGTGTAGACCCGCGCGCGTTGGGGGCTTTGCTGGTGTTCCGGCGGTCGGCCGGGCGCGTAGAGACCCTCATGTCCATGACCGGGGACGCTAGGAGCCGGTCATTGCCCCTGATTACTTCCCAGATGAAGGGGATGTTTCGGAAATTGAGCGGGGCGAGGCGGTGGGGCCCCGCGGGCCAAGTGAGGAGGCGATTTGCGAACCCGCACGCCATCGGCCTGTAGGCGACCGGACTACGGTTGGAGCGGCGACGTACAGAAGTCGTTCACCCCGGACACCACCGACCACGGCTACAACTGGACCCCCGTCCGGGCCGTTCGCAACTGCTGGCCGTACGGGAGGAACGCGCGCGTCAGTTCATCTCATCCGTCAAGTCCGATCGCTTCGGCCGCGATGGCCTCGGGATGGTCCTCGATGTAGGCGCGGACGACCGACTCGAAGCTCTCGTCGGGCCGGAGGCCGAGTGCCGTGGCGCGCGTGTTGTCGAAGCCGGCCGGCCATGAGCCGACGATGGCCTCGACGGCGGGGTCGGGGGCGACCGTCACCAGGTCGGCGACGGTGTCGCCCGCCACCCGGCGCAGCGTGTCCAGCATTTCGGCGACCGTGACCGTGAGCGCCGGCAGATTGACCGGAAGAGTGCCTTTGAGCCCGCCGGGGCCGCGCTCGGCCTCGGTCATGCGGAGGATGCCCTCGACGGTACGCCGCGGCGAGGCGAGGGCGACCCGTAGGTCGGGGCTGACCGGGCAGGTTGCCGGGAGGCCCGCGAGCGGCTCGCGGACGATGCCGGACAGGAAACCGGAGGCGGCCGCGTTCGGTTTCCCCGCCCGCACCGAGACGGTCATCAGGCGTGCCACGCGCCCCTCGACGAAGCCCCGGCGGGTGTACTCGGCGATCAGCTGCTCGCAGATCAGCTTCTGTGTTCCGTAGCTGGACTCCGGTGTCGGCAGCGTCGACTCGCTGACCACGGGCGGCAGTGGCAGCGTGGGATCGGAACCGTAGACCGCGATGCTGCTGGAGAACACCAGCCGGGGCGTCGGCCCGCCGGTGGCCGACCGCGCTCGGGCGGCGTCGAGCAGCGCGCGGGTGGTGTCCAGGTTGGCGCTCATACCGAGGTCGAAGTCGGCCTCGCACTCGGCCGACACCGCCGACGCCAGGTGGATCAGGGTGTCCACCGGCTGTACGAAAATCTCGTCGAGGTGCTCACTCAGCTCGCCTTGTACGACTTCCACCAGCGGGTCGGCGGTCAAAGGCGACCCGCTGGGGACGATCCGGTCGGCGAGCACCAGTTGGTCGATGGGAGCACCGCACAGGGTCCGCCGCTTGAGCAAGGTGTGGGCGACCTGTTGTCCCAGGAAGCCGAAGCCACCGGTGATGACGATCCTCATATGTGTCTCCTCGGTAGGTCTGGAGTCGGCGGGCCTCCCGTTCGTACAGGCACAGAGGATGTGCTCGCAGCCGATTCACCCGTAGAGCCCGGCTCGTAGACGGTTGCCGCAGTAGGTTGGGCCGGTGACCGAATTCCTGCCGACCGGTGGCGTTGTGCTCGGCTCGGACGAACTGGACGCCCGGTGGGCGGACGCATGGCGGCCGGAACAGGTCGCGGAGCGGCTGGAAGGGGTCGTTGCGCCCTGGTGTATCGCGGCCGGGTGGGCCCTGGACCTGTTTCGAGGGAGACAGTCGCGACCGCACGGGGATGTGGAGATCGCGGTGCCCGCAGCGGGATTCCCCGAGATCCAAAACCGCTTCCCCGAGGGCGTGTTCGACGCGGTGGGCGGGGGGCACGTCTGGGCGGAGGCAGGCGCTGAGGCGCTGGCAGCCACGCACCAGACGTGGTTGCGGGACCCGGCGAGCGGTCAGTTTCTGTTGGACGTCTTCCGCGAACCGCACGAGGGCGGCACGTGGATCTGCCGACGGGACGAGGGACTGAGGCTGCCGTACGCCGCGATCGTCGAGCGGACGGAGGACGGGATCCCTTATCTGGCACCGGAGTTGGTGCTCCTGTTCAAAGCGAAGACACCGCGGCCCAAGGACCAGGCGGACTTCGACGGTGTCCTGCCGCTACTGGGCCGGGCGCGGCGGGTCACTCTTGCCGGGTGGCTGGAGCGCGTACACCCCGGGCATCCGTGGCTGCCGGAGCTGGTGCGGTAGCGGAGCCGGCCGTGACCCGGGAGGACAAGAGCGGCAGTGGGCCGTCGGGTCCAAGTCGGGGGATCGACGGGGGCGGTCGCGTGTCAGCGCGATGAGTCATCACCTGTTGCTGTTGCTGTTGCTGTTGTTGCTGCTGCTGTTGCTGGTGGTGGTGGTGGTGGGCGATGTCGCGGGTAGTTCGACGGTGATGCGGATCCCGCCGGCAGCGCGTGGGGTGAGGGTGAGTGTTCCGTCGTGCGCCTCGGCGATGGTTCTGACGATCGCCAGGCCGAGGCCGACGCCCGCGTGGCCGGTGTGTACGCGTTCGGTGCCGCGCTGGAACGGTTCGGTGAGCGTGGCGGCGAGCTGTGGGGAGATGGTCTCGCCGGTGTTCTCGACAGTGAGCGCCACGCTGTCGCGGTGGACGCCGGTGGTCACCCGCACGACGCCCCCTTCAGGCAGGTTGTGGACGATCGCGTTGTGCACGAGGTTCGTGGTCAGCTGCAGCAGGAGCGCCGGCGATCCGATTGTGGGGGTGAGCTCACCGTCGGTCTCGATGGTGATGCCGTGCCTTTCCGCGAGGGGGAGGAGCGTTTCGGTGGCTTCTTCCGCCAGGAGGGACAGGTCCACGGGTTTCGCGGTGAAGGACCGCTGGTTGGTGCGGCTGAGCAGGAGCAGGGCCTCGGTCAGGGCGATCGCGCGGGTGTTGACGGTGTGAAGGCGGTCGATGGTTTCGCCGGTGTCGTGGTCCGGGTCGCTGCGGGCCAGATCGAGGAGCGTCTTCGTCACGGCCAGCGGGGTGCGCAGCTCGTGGGAGGCGTTGGCCGCGAATCTCTGCTGTTCGGCGACGTGTGCTTCGAGCCGCGCGAGCATCACGTCGAAGGAGTCGGCCAGTTCACGGAACTCGTCCTTGCGGCCCGGCAGCCGGATGCGGTGGGAGAGCGATCCGTGCGTGGCCATGCGGGTGGCATCCGTGATGCGGGTCAGCGGGGCGAGCATGCGGCCTGCGAGGATCCACCCTCCCAGGAGACCGAGAACAAGCAGGAACGCCAGTACCGCGGCAGCCCGCGGAGCGAAGACGTTCAGAAGGGCGGAGCGGACGGGAAAGACACCGTTCGTGGGTCTGTCATCGGGGTTGATGAGCATCGCCCGGTCGGGAACGTAACGCAGGAGGAACACCCACACAGCCGCGAGCAGCAGGACGCCGGCGAACATGAGGAACCCCGCGTAACTGAGGGTGAGCCTGACGCGAACACTCAACCCGGGTGCCCTATCCACGTTCGCCTCGCTCCTGTCCGGGCTGCGGCTGTGTGTCGATGCGGTAGCCGACGCCCGGCACGGTGGCGATGATCCAGGGTTCGCCGAGCCGTTTGCGCAGTGCCGAGACGGTGATGCGCACGGCGTTGGTGAACGGGTCGGCGTTCTCGTCCCACGCGCGTTCCAGCAGTTCTTCGGCGCTGACGACACCGCCTTCGGCGACGACAAGGACTTCGAGTACGGCGAACTGTTTCCTGGTCAGCCCGACATAGCGGCCGTCCCGGTAGACCTCGCGGCGGAACGGATCCAGGCGCAGGCCCGCGATCTCCCGCACAGGTGGCCGGTTGTGTGCGCGCCTGCGGTCGAGTGCTCTGAGCCTGAGAACGAGCTCCTGCAGGTCGAAGGGTTTGGTGAGGTAGTCGTCGGCGCCGAGCGCGAACCCCGAGGCCTTGTCGTCGAGCCGGTCGGCAGCGGTGAGCATGAGGATCGGCATACCGCTGCCGGAGGCGACGATGTGTTCGGCGATGTCGTCTCCGGACGGTCCGGGGATGTCACGGTCGAGGACGGCTATGTCGTAGGTGTTGACGCTCAGCAGCTCCAGAGCGATGTCACCGTCACCGGCGACATCGGCCGCGATCGCTGCCAGGCGCAGGCCGTCGCGGACGGCTTCTGCCAGATAGGGCTCGTCCTCGACGATCAGCACACGCATCCTCCGAGGCTACGAGCCGAGGCATATCGGCGGTGTATCGAAAACCGGATACGTGCCTGCGACACCGGAGTCCCTTGACTGGCGGTATGACTCGAACCCCGTCGTCGGAACGAACAGCGACCCACCGGAACGAACGGCATGCCGACTCCGGTATCCGGCGTTCGTGCATCCGTCGGGGCACCGCCGCCGGGCCCTGGCGCGCGATCATGCGCCGGGCGATCCGCGTCGGATCCCGGCCGGAGCCCTGGAAACGCGGGCCGGTGCTCGCGGCGCTGGCGCTGCTGCTCGGTCTGCTGATGCTGCTGCACGCGATGATTCCGAACCAGATCATGAACGTGGGCAGCCTGGTGGAGACCTTCCTTCCTTGGTTCGGCCTGTTCGTCCCGTTGCTGCTGGCCGGGGCGCTCTGGCGCCGCTCCGCGTCCGCGGTGGCCGCGCTGCTCCTGCCGGTCACGGTGTGGCTGAACCTCTTCGGCGGCCTGCTCAGCGACAAGTCCCACCCGGGCGGCGACCTCACCGTGGCCAGCCACAACGTCGGCGCCGACAACCCCGACCCGGTCGGTACCGCCCGCGAACTCGCCACCTCCGGTGCGGACGTACTGGCACTGGAGGAGCTTGCCCAGCAGGCCAGGGGCACGTACGAGAGGGAGTTGGCGAAGACGTATCGGTACCACACGGTCCAGGGCACGGTCGGGCTGTGGAGCAAGTTCCCGCTGTCGGACACCGAACCGGTCGACATCAAGACGGACTACGGGCCGCTGGCGGACACCAAACCGGCGGACGTGAAACTGGCCTACAACCGGGCGCTACGTACCACCGTGGCCACGGACCACGGGCCGCTGGCGGTCTACGTGGCTCACCTGGGGTCCGTACGCGTGAACCCCAGGGCGGGCTTCTGGACGGACTCGCGGGACAGAAACGCCCAGGCGCTGAGCGAGGCCGTCGCCGCCGAACGGAACAAGCGGGTGGTGCTGCTCGGAGACCTGAACGGCACCTTGGACGACCGTGCGTTCGCCGGCATCACCTCGCAGCTGCACTCGGCACAGGACGCGGCCGGCGACGGCTTCGGCTTCACCTGGCCGGCGAAGTTCCCGGTGGCGCGGATCGACCAGATCCTGGTGCGCGGCGTGGAGCCGGAGAGCTCGCGGGTGCTGCCCGCCACCGGCAGCGACCACCTGCCGGTGGTCGCCGGAATCAGCTGGTGAGCTTGCGCCGCATCGCGCCGACGGTCCGCCCGGTTCCGGTTCGGGTCCGAGACCGATGGACCGATCTCGTGTCGACTCCGGTGTCCTCGTGCCCCCTTCGGACACTCATCAGGGGCGACATCAGTGGTGAGCGGTCTCGGCGGCGAAGTCATCGAGCAGGGCGAAGGGGCGTGCGGGCTGTTCGAGTTGGGGCAAGTGGCCTGTTCCGCGGCGACTTCGAAACGACTGTCGGCGAAAGCTGCGGCGTACTCCTTGCCATTGGCCGGGCTCGCGATGCGGTCGCTCTCGCCCCACAGGACGAGGGTGGGGGTGGTGACGGTCGCGAGTCCGCCGGTCCCCGGCACCTAACGGATGCGGATCACGGCATACCCTTCGCCGTCCGCCGGTGGCCGTGTCCACGAACGGGTGGTGAAGGTGTGCAACCGTCCGTTCGTGATGGCATGCCGCGGCAGCGACGCACCGAACTGCCCGGCCACCGCTTCCAGCAACGACCGTTCCGCCTCGACCCCGCCCTCAGAGGCCGCGAAGAACCGGCTCGCGTCCAGTGCCTGCGGTGTCTCTCCGCTCTGCCCGGTCTCTCCGCCCGCGTACGTGAACGCGTACTGCTCGATGCCGTCCCGCGCGACTGACAGGTGAAAGAACGGCTCCCCGCGCGGTGCCCTGAGACCGCTCCACACCACCACCGCACGGGTGCCCTCGCTGGCGGCCGTGGCCGGGGAGACGAACCGCTGCCGGTCGAACGGGGCGGGATCACCGTCGAACGCGAAACTCCAGCCGGTGCCGGCCCGGCCGACCGCCATGAGTGCCCTGTCGTCGAAGGACGAGAACTCCCTCTTGTCGTGCAGTGAACCCTGGTACGCCTCCCACGCGGTCATGGGCTTCTTCAGCACCGTGCCGTCCCTGTCTCCGACCCCGGACCCGCCCCCACTCCTGTCGCTGTCAGCGAGGCGTCCGGGCAACTCGTCCGGCTCCACCCCCTCCACCAGGACAAACCGGTAGGACGTGCGATTGCTGCCCCGGTCCGGGTCCGCGAGCCACGCCAGGCCGCCCGGATCGAGCCCCGCCGTCGGCGACGGTGCCTCACCCGTCTGCCCGCACCTCGGCGTGGACAGCAACTCCCGGCCCCGTTCCGGGGTCAGCAGCGGCCCGAGCAGGGGGTCGGCCACCCATCCCAGCGGCGCAAGGTGGTCCGCTCCCAGCGGCTCCCACAAGGGCAGAGCGTCTGTCAGCGTCCGCCAGGCCCTGTCGGTGTCTCCCCATCGCGCCAACTGCCGCGCCCGCTCGACCGCTTCCCCGAACGGTCCGGTCGCCGAGTACCGGTACGTGCCGTTGCGCACCTGTTCCAGCGTCGCGTAAGCCAGGGACACCAGGTCCTCATCGGCGCCCCGCAGCTGGAACATCAGCGTGGAATCGTCCCGGTGCGAGTGAGCCGCGTGCTCGGCGACCAGCGGTGGCAGCAGCTCGGGGGCGTACCGAGGGTCCGTCACCAGGCCGTCGAAGTACACCATGTAGGTCTGGCCGAGCAGTCGGCGTATCTGGTCGCCCAGCCCGGCCGCCCGCGGTCTGCCATAGCCCTTGGCCTCGTCAAGCATCTTCACGGCGCGCTCCCAGCCGCCGCGCAGCGCCTCCAGCCGGGCCTCCTCCACCAGGGCGTCCAGCTTTCGCGTCGTGTCGTTGGCGAACACGGGTTCCCCGTCGCTCCGGCCAGATCGCAGGCTGTGGAACTCCCTGTGCATGTCCTGCATGAACTCAAGGAAGTTCGCGAACCGCTCGGGCGCCGAAGCCCGCCAGCTCGCCCAGGTGTACACGGCCCACTCACCGTCTTCGTCCACGTCCTCGGGATCCAGCAGGACATAGGTGGCGTCGGACTCGACGTCGAGCTGCAGCCCACGCCGCCAGAGGTCCACCTCCTGCCGCTCCTCGGGCCCGGCGTCCTCGTCCAGATACTCCTCGAACATTTCCGCGAGACCCGACTCGTCGTTGTGCCAGTGCGCGTCCTCGGTCCCGGCCAGCAGCCACACGAACCCGCCCGCGTGCCGCCATCCGTCGCTGACCTGGAGGAACTCCCGGTACGACGGGGGCATCCGTAGGCCGAGGCGCTCCTCCATGGCCGCGATCCGCTCCTCGGAGGCTGCCGGGAACCCCAGCCAGCCCGCTCGCCGAGCGGCCTCGTCGTCTTCGCCCCGCGTCTCCCTGCTCGGCAGATGACGCGCCCACTCCTCGCTCCACGTCAGCAGGAAGGACCGCCAGTCAAATGCCGTGGTGTCAGTCATGCGCCCGATGCTGTCACCCACCACTGACAAAGCCCCGCCGCTCCCCGCTGCCACCCGGGCCCTCCCGTACGCGACCGTTCGGGCCGGCAGTGCCGCCATGCCCGTGCCCCGGTGGACGGGTGAGGGGCACCAGGTGAGGCGAGAGCTCCCGATGCGTACCGGCGTAAAACCAGAGGGCAGGGGCACACGAAGGTGGTTCGTTCCACGAGGTTCGCCGAGGAGGGAGCCCATGTCCAGCGCCAGCGCTTCGGCCGGATCCGGCCGCACCATCACCAGTTCGATCCCTGCCCGCCTCGACCGCCTCCCGTGGTCACGCTGGCACTGGACGATCGTGATCGGTCTCGGCACCGTATGGATCCTCGACGGCCTGGAGGTCACGGTCGTCGGCAACATCTCCTCCCGTCTCTCGGAGCCCGGCAGCGGCCTGCCGATCACCTCCGGTCAGGTCACCGGCATCGCCGCTGCCCTGTACGTGGCCGGAGCCTGTGTAGGCGCCCTCTTCTGGGGCCGCATGACCGACCGCTTCGGCCGCAAGAAGCTGTTCATGATCACTCTGGCGGTCTATCTGGTCGCCACCGCGCTGACCGCGGTGTCCTTCTCCACCTGGTGGTTCTTCGCGTTCCGCTTCCTCACCGGCTTCGGCATCGGCGGCGAGTACGCGGCCATCAACTCCGCGATCGACGAACTCATCCCGTCGTTCTACCGCGGCCGGGTCGACCTCATCATCAACGGCAGCTTCTGGATCGGCGCGGTCGGCGGCTCCCTGCTGTCGATCGTCGCGCTGAACACCGACATCCTGGCCGCCGACGTGGGCTGGCGGCTGACCTTCGCCCTGGGCGTGGTGCTCGGCCTGGTCATCCTCGTCGTACGACGGCACGTCCCCGAGAGTCCACGCTGGCTGCTGATCCACGGCAGGGAACGGGAGGCGGAGGAGATCGTCTCCTCCATCGAGCGGAAGATCGAGTCCGAGAAGGGCGAACCGCTTCCCGAACCCGAGACCGAGATCACCATCCAGCAGCACAAGACGGTGGGCTTCGGCGAGATCGCCCGCACGGTCTTCGCGACCTACCGCAAGCGCAGCGTGCTCGGCTTCTCCCTCTTCATCGGCCAGGCGTTCCTCTACAACGCGATCACCTTCGGCTTCGGCGCGATCCTGACGACGTTCTTCGACGTCCCGAGCGGCAACACGGGCTACTACTTCGCCGTGATCGCGGTCGGCAACTTCTTCGGCCCGCTGCTGCTCGGCAAGCTGTTCGACACGGTGGGCCGCCGGGTGATGATCTCCTCGACGTATCTGCTCTCCGGAGTGCTGCTGTTCGGCACGGCCTGGCTGTTCGACCGGGGGTCGCTGACCGCGACCACCCTGACGGCCTGCTGGTGTGCGGTGCTGTTCTTCGCCTCGGCGGGCGCCTCCAGTGCCTACCTGACGGTCTCCGAGATCTTCCCGATGGAGACGCGGGCCATGTCCATCGCCTTCTTCTACGCCATCGGCACCGCCGCCGGTGGCATCACCGGCCCGCTGGTCTTCGCCGACCTCACCGCGTCCGGCGTGGTCGGGGACACGGTGCTCGCCTTCCAGATCGGCGCCGGTCTCATGTGCGCGGCCGGGATCGTCGCAGCGTTCCTCGCGGTGAACGCCGAACGCCGTTCGCTGGAGGACATCGCGAAGCCGTTGTCGGCGGTGGCGTCGGCCTCGGCGAAGGTCAGGGGCAAGGTGACGGGCAAGGCGGCTGGTGGGGCCCCCGCGACCGTCGCGGGCGAGGGAGCGGACCCGGCTCCCTCGGCTCCGGCGTAGGGGTCGCTCGGACGGGCGGCAGGAGGCAGGAGGTCCGGCCGATGGTCGCCGGACCCCCTGCCTTTTGGTTTCCTGGCCCGCCGGGCCACAGCTCGTGGGCCACAGCTCTCGGGCTGCGGGCTGTGAGCCACGGCGTCTCGAATGCCCGGCGAGCAGTGGGTGACGCCCCGCACCCGGCTATGCGGCGCCGGCGACGCGCCGGTGCTCAGACTCGCTGCCTTCCGCCCTTGTCGGGGTGTCCGTGCGGACGAGCAGGGACAGGTGTCGCCTGGGCCTGGCGTGGCGGGCCGCCCGTGTGGGTGCGGACTGCCCGAGCAGCCACTCCTCGTAGCGGCCCAACACCAGTACCAGGCACAGCATCCCCGGGGGCAGCAGGAAAGCGGCGAACACCACGACAACTCCTCTTACGGACGGCCCTTTCCGTTCGGGTAGCCCACCCGGCGCGGCGGAAAGCCCGGACGCGTGAGGGAAACGTGGTCGTCATGCGCGGAGAGCGTGCCCGGTGGCGAACCGGGCCTGGCCATAGGCGCCGTCCGCGCGCGCCGTGCGGTGCGGTGCGGTGCGGGAAAGCGTCGTAGAAGCCGGTGATCTGCAGGTCGCAGCGTCAGATGTGGGAGAGGGCGAAGGAGACGAGGAAACCGCTGACGGTGATCAGCCCGATGGCCAGATGGGCCTCGTCGAACGCTTCGGGGATCATCGTGTCGGCGATCATGGCGAGGATCGCCCCGGCCGCCACAGCGGTCACCGCGGCGATCACGGTGGGGGAGAAGGAACCGACCACCGTGTAACCGAGAACGGCCGACACCGTGCTGGCCGCGGCGATCGCCGCCCAGACACCGAAGACGTACCCCTTGGAACGGCCGGCCTGCTTCATCCCCGCGGAACTGGACAGTCCCTCGGGAACGTTACTGATGAACACCGCCGCCACCGTCACCAGGCTGACCGCGCCGCCGTCCAGCAGGCTGACGCCGATGACCGCGGACTCCGGCACACCGTCGAGCAGCGCGCCGAGTGCGAGCGCGGCCCCGGAGCCCCCTTGCTCGGCCTCCGAGGGCTGCGCCTGTGCCCGTTGGTGACCGGAGCGCTTGCGGTGACGCGCTCCACGCCGGGCAAGCCACATGTTGCCCCCGGTGTAGGCGAAGGCGCCGATGAGGGTACCGACGACCGCGGGCGCGAGCCCCGCCTGCTCGTACGCCTCCCCGACCAGCTCGAAGGACACCGCTGAGATCAGCACGCCGGCCCCGAAGGCCATCACGGTCGCGATCACCTTCTGTGGCACCCGTAGCCCGTACCCCAGCGCGGCACCGAGCAGCGCCGAGCCCGCCACCAGCCCCCACAGTCCAGCCTGTACGCCATCAGCCATGCCGACCCGCCTACCCGCCCCGGCTGAGGACCAACCGGTGCTGCCGGGCGACGGCATCGCATGCAGTAACCGCCGGCCGGCTTCCGTGGACCGAGATCGCCGGCATCGTCGGCGGCCACCGGGGTACGCGCACCTGGCACCACCCCCGCCCGAGGAAGCGAGAGCACCGTGAGCGAGCGCGGCCCGGAAGCCCGTACGGCTGCCGCTCCGCGCGCCGCGGAAGCGGAGGCGGGCGAGAGTGGGAGAAGTCCCGAGTAGCCGGCCACCTGTTCCGACACCGCCGAACGGCGATGACCTTGTCACCGGCGCCCCTACCCGAAGGAGAACAACCCTGATGGCCACCGTGTCTCTCACCGGAGCGTCCAAGGAGGACTCCGCCACAGTTTTCGAGGTGCTGCGCACGGCATTTCCCACCGACCGCCCCGCCGAGGACGTGCCCCAGGGACAGCCGGGCGACCGCTCCGCCGTGTGGACGGCGGAGTTCGAGCCGACCCAGGAGTGGATCCCGACCGGGCCGACCCCGCTGGAGGGTTCGGTCGCCGCCACGATCCAGGGCGGCTACCTGGCCGTGGACCGACTCCGTGAGGCGCTGAGCGCCGCGTTCGACGTAAAGGAACGGGGCACGGCGTCGGGAGACCAGGAGAAGGAGGTCGACCTGCGGCTCGGGACGAAGAACTGACGATCCAGGAATCCCCAGTCGCGTAGTCGACCCACGAGGAGAAGAGCGGCATGGTGCAGATCGGGTACACGATGATGACCGAGCAGGCCGGCCCGCGCGAGCTCGTCGGCCATGTGGTCGGCGCCGAACGCGCCGGTTTCGACTTCTCGGTCACGTCCGACCACTACTTCCCCTGGCTGAAGTCCCAGGGACACGCCCCCTACGCGTGGAGCGTGCTCGGTGCCGCCGCGCAGGCCACCGAACGTATTCCCCTGATGACATACGTGACGTGCCCGACGACCCGCTACCACCCCGCGGTCGTCGCCCAGAAGGCCGCCACCGTACAACTCCTCTCGCGGGGGCGGTTCCGCCTGGGACTCGGCTCCGGGGAGAACCTCAACGAGCATGTGGTGGGCGGCGGTTGGCCCGCCCCGCACGTCCGGCTGGAGAGGCTGGAAGAGGCGGTGGAGATCATCCGCTCGCTCTTCGCCGGGGAGAACGTCAACCACCACGGTGACCATTTCGACGTAGAGAACGCCACCTTGTGGGATCTGCCCGACGCGCCCCCGCCGATCGGTGTCGCTGTCTCGGGCGACCGCTCGTGCGAACTCGCCGGCCGTCTCGCCGACCTTGTGATCGCCACCGAACCCAAGCCGGACCTGATCTCCGCGTTCGACCGGCACGGCGGCGCGGGAAAGCCCAAAGTCGGCCAGCTGCCGATCTGTTACGACACCGACCGCGACGCGGCGGTCGCCCGCGCCCACGACCAGTTCCGCTGGTTCGGCGGCGGCTGGCCGGTCAACTCCGAACTGCCCGGCCCTGCCGCGTTCGAGGGTGCCACCCAGTTCGTACGGCCTGAGGACGTGGCCCGGTCCATTCCCTGCGGGGACGACGTGGACGCCGTCGTCGAGGCGGTACGCCCCTATGCCGACGCGGGGTTCACCGAGGTCGCCCTGGTCCAGATCGGCGGCGACCACCAGGAACCGTACTTGGAGTGGGCCGAGCGGAAGTTGCTGCCGGCCCTGCGTGAACTGTGAGAGGGCGAGGGCACCCGGGATGACCACGAAACGCGCTGCGATCTTCGACGTCGACGGGACGCTGGTCGACACCAATCACCTGCACGTCGTCACCTGGTGGGAGGCGTTCCGCCAGGCGGGCCACCAGGTACCCATGCGGCAGATCCACCGTGCCGTGGGCCTGAGCGGCGGCGACCTTCTGGCCCACCTGCTCGGCGACGACCGCGCCCCCGACGAGGACGAGCGACTCGCCGCGGCCCACCATGCCCTCTACGCAACGTACTTCGAGCGGCTGCCCGCGCTGGACGCGGCGGGCGACCTGTTGCGCGCACTGGCAGAGCGGGACTGGAAAATCGTCCTGGCGACCTCGGCGGGCGGCGCGGAACTCGCCGCGCTGCGACGGGCCATCGGCGCGGACGACGTCATTCTCGGAGCGGCCAGCGCGGACGACGTGGCCGAGGGCAAACCCGCCCCCGACCCCGTCCGGCTGGCCAGGGAACTGGCCGGGGTGCCGAGCGAACGGGCCGTGTTCGTCGGAGACACCGTCTGGGACATGAAGTCCGCCGTACGGGACGGAGTGGCTCCCGTGGCGGTGCTGTCCGGCGGGATCCCGCGTGCCGACCTGGAGGCGGCCGGCGCCCGCGCGGTGTACCGGGGTCCCGCCGATCTCCTCGGACACCTGGACTCGAGCGTCTTCGCCGACCTGGAGTGACCTGACCCCGGGCTCGTACGAGGTCAGCCCACGGTGAGGACCGAGCCGTCCCGCCTCCTCACGACGGGGGAGGCGCGGGTCCGGCGGCGGGGCGGTCGAAGTCGATCTCCTTCGCCCTGGTGATCCGGGCGCCCATGTTGCGCTCCATCATCTCCAGGGCGGCGGACTCCAGATGCGGATGGATGGACGCGACGGCGTCCCTGGGCACCGTGACCCCGAGGTGGCGGATGTGCGCGTCCAGGGCGGAGTAGAGGACGCACTGCTCGGTGACCTGACCGCTCAGCACCACGTGCCCGACGCCCAGTCGCCACAGAAGGTAGGACAGCGGAGTCTCGTAGAAGGCGGAATGGCGTGCCTTGACCACGAAGAGTGACTCGTCGTCCGGCGTTATCGGCTTGATCAGGTCGGCGTGGGATCCGGACAGCGCGGTGTCCACGAGTTCTCCGTGGTGTGAGCGCCACAGCCCGAAGTTGTCGTTCGCGTAGATCACCGGCACGTCCGCGCCGCGGGCCCGGCCGATCAGCTCCGCCAGGACGGGTACGACATGTTCGGCGGACGGTACGAGCAGTTCGGCGTCCTCGTGTTCGTACGTGTTGATCATGTCGATCACGACGAGAGCGAGTCCCGCTGTCGCCGTCGTGCCTGTGGGCCGGTCCATGGGTTCGCCGCCCGTCGGGTGCTGTCAGGGCTGTTCGGGTACGCGCTGCCGAGTACCCGGTGCGCCCAGGGGTTTAACAAGGGCGGCCGAGCCGTGACGCGCACGGACGATGCTCCGTCCCACCTGGTCCGGGCGGTGCTCGGTCCGTCGTGGGAGG